>CANHVO010000416.1 GCA_947463915.1 Planctomycetaceae bacterium | reverse complement strand
GGTTCGGGCTCCAGTGGATTTCAATGCGCCTCACGAGAACGCAAGTGAGGAATCCAACTTAGCCCTTAGCGAATTGCCCCTATCGGGACCTCGCGGCAAAGAAATACCAAGCGGCATTCGACGCGGGAGGTACTGCGAGAACGACTTTCGGCGATCAGGATTTCCGTTCCTCATTGGACGCTTTGCGAGTCCTAGTACAGATTCATTCCACCAAGTCGGATATGTCGGTGGAGGAACACTCTTTGGTGGGACAGGCCGGCGGAGCATTGAAGGGACATTCGGGATGGACTATTCAGGATTCCTGTTTTCCCGAAAGACCTGGCTCAAATGGAGTCATGGTGAAAGATCCCAAGGCGGTGCAGGCCGGTATGAAACCGAGGGACCACGGCTATTGCCTGAATAAAGTAGACCTGAACGAGTTGTGCATTGATTGGGGGATCCTAATGATTGGTCACTTGGCCGCAACGTTGTAATTTTGGTAGACTTCGTCGGTAAATGTGAAACGACTCATTCCTTGATAGACATGATGGCCGATGACGGAAAAACCCGATGTTGCACAGATTTCTTTAGAGCGTGGGCTTGGAGTTTGGCAAGCGACTGCGTTGAATATTGCCAACATGGTTGGCATCGGGCCCTTCATCACGATTCCAGCTTTTATCGCGTCGATGCATGGGCCGCATGCAGTCGTGGGTTGGATCATCGCGGCCGTGCTGATCCTGTGTGACGGCTTAGTCTGGAGCGAGTTGGGGGCAGCGATGCCCGGAAGTGGCGGGACTTATCATTTTCTAAGGCAGATTTTTGGCCAACACCCGTGGGGGAAGATCCTCCCGTTTTTGTTTATTTGGCAATTTCTTGTCAGCGTGGCTTTGGAGCTCGCGTCCGGCTATATCGGAACGTTAGCCTATCTCGAATTCGCGTGGCCAGCGTTGCCGCAAACCGTGGCGGCTTGGGGGTTACCAGGTGGAACGCGTTGGGTCGCAGTTCTGGCGGTACTTTTTGTGACGCTGGCGTTATGCCGCAAGGTCTCGCATTTAGGCATTATGGGATTGTTTCTCTGTGCCGGCACTCTAATCACGGTCGTTAGTGTCATCGTGTGCGGTTTGATGCACTTCAATGCAGACTTGCTTGCGACCCCAGACAATGCGTTTCGATTGGACAGCAGGTTTGCGATCGGGCTAGGTGGAGCCATGTCGATCGCCATCTACGATTACTTGGGCTATTTCAATGTTTGCCACTTGGGGGACGAAGTTCGACAGCCAGGCAAAACCATACCGCGAGCAATCATGCTATCCATCGTTATTGTCGCCTGCCTCTACTTGACCATGAACATATCGATTATGGCGGTGGTGCCTTGGCAAATCGCAATGGACTCGAAAAACATTGCTGCGGATTTTATGGAGCGTCTTTTTGATCATCGCGTGGCGGTTGGCTTCACCTGGTTGATCGTCTGGACGGGTGTGGCGGGGATGTTTGCGGGGACGTTGGCTTACTCGCGAATTCCGTATGCCGCAGCCAAAGCTGGCGACTTTTTTTCTATCTTTGCGTACCTTCACCCAAAGGGACGTTATCCGATTGTGTCCTTGCTTGCACTAGGCGTCTTTACTGCGGGGTTCTGCTTCTTGAGTTTGCAAAGCGTCATCGATGCGGCGGTGTGTGTCCGCATCCTGGTTCAATTCGTGGGACAGATTTTTGCCTTGCACATGCTTCGAACCACACGGCCGGATATCAGTATGCCCTTTCGGATGTGGTTTTATCCGCTTCCAAGCTTAATCGCCCTTGTCGGTTGGCTGTTTGTGCTTGGGACTTCTGCTTGGCTTAGCATTCAATTAAGTCTTTTCGTGATGTGTAGCGGTGTCATCGCCTATTTCATTCGGCAAAGATGGACTGGGCCGCAGTCCTAGCTCCACTTTGTACCAGACAGCGGACGCTCTACTTTTTTATTTACGGGCGTTTTGAAAGGGGCCGCTCATGAGCGCTTCGCAAGAACTTGCGACCAGCGAACGAGGGCCTTGTGCCCAAGTTCGCAACATGCTTGGCGTGCTAGAGATGCGATCAAACTAGCCGAGCCGTTTAGCGCGCCAAGCATTAGCGAAATTGGCGCTCGGCGAACTTGCGACAAGCGAACTTGGGCCTCGTGCCCAATGTTTGCAACATACTTGGTGTGCTAATCGTAAACCGCCTTGTAAAGTGGTGTGTCCCCGTTTGGGCACTTACTCGGCTTCGTTCAAGCTGGTGTACCGGCTTCAGCCGGCCGCGTTGGTGTACCGGCTTCAGCCGGCCGAGCTAGAGCTGGTGTACCGGCTTCAGCCGGCCTTTCTGAAACGACTTGCGACAATCCGGCTAGACTCTCCCCCCGTTTCCTAAAGGTGAAAGCAGCGTTTCTCGCATCCAAACATTGCTTCCACCCAATATACTCGGCGGATAGCGTGGACTGAACTCCCATTCCGCGAGCCATCGTTTAGTCCAAGCGAACCATAGCCATGCGAAGTCACATCAAGCAACCGTGCTAGTTTTTATAAATCGTCTAAAGGGCTTCTGACCCCGCTCGGCCCAAGTTTGCTAACGTGCGTGTAAATCATCGTAGTGGAAACATCGCTATGACCAAGTAACTCTTGAATTGTGCGAATGTCCTTACCCGAATCCAGCAAATGGGTCGCGAAACTATGACGAAAAACGTGAGCCGTAACGTGTTTTGTAACACTAGATTCGCGAACAGCTTTGGACAAACACTGGTTGATGGTCCCATCGTGAATGTGGTGCCGACGCAATTGAGTCAAGTCCGCTTGGCGAGTCTCCTCGGGTAAATTCTCCCCTTCTAATGCTTCACGGGGCCGAGGGTCACGCGTTAGGTCTCTCCCGGGAAACATGTACTGCCAAGCCAATTGACGCCCCCAATCAGGACTCTTGACGGCATATGCGTATGGAAGCCAGACCCAACCAGCACCTGCCTTCAAATCCATTTCGTGCAAATGGGTTACTTTTCTTTTTTGCTCCCGCAAAGGCTCAACAAGGACTTCAGGAAGCGGGACATAGCGATCTTTGTTCCCCTTCCCTTCGCGCACAATAACTTGCCGTCGATCAAAGTCGATATCCTTCACGCGTAATCGGCAGGCTTCCATCATTCTCAATCCTGAGCCATAAAACAAACAGATCAGCAATCGCTTTGCACCCTCTGGGATATGCGAGAGTATCTCAATAACTTCTTCTTTCGAAAGGACAGTAGGAAGTCGTTGGGGAGTTTTGGCGCGAACAGCATCTACCGCCAACTCCCTGCCCAGAACTTTTGAATACAGGAACAAGAGAGCGGAAAAAGCTTGGTTCTGCGTACTAGCCGCAACTTCTTTGTCGACAGCGAGATGAGTCAAGAAATTGCTAACGTGACTTCCGTTCAACTTCTCTGGGTGGACCCATTCTCCATACAATTCCCGATGAAAATAGATGTACCGACTGATCCAGCCAAGATAAGCCTCTTCTGTCCTCTTCGACATGTGGCGAACCCGCAATTTGTTTCGAACGCGGTCGAGTAGCCTTGGTTGATCTTTGCCTCCCTCGCTTGGCGGTTGCATGTGCATAATCTGGCCTCCCCCATAATTGAATAACGCATAAAAAAGGCGGTAAGTTATTTGTCTGTAAAGAGATAAGGTGCCTCTGTGTCAAGACGAAGCAACCAGATTATGCAAGTTACTTGGATAATCCAAATAGGGGTGGTGCTTGCATAATTAGCCTTTTTCGGGGATTATTCACATGCCTGAATAATGCAGTATTATTCAAGCATGTGTATACAATTTGTTCGTCGAAAGACATGAGTATCCAACCTAAGTTTGTCGCCACTGAATCATTGATGCCAGTAGTCCGCATCGGCAACGTGCGACTGGAACTCCGCGAGGAAATACGACTGACAAAGGCGATTACGCACTTGTCGCAAGGCGAGATCATGTTCACGTTATCGGACAATTGTGTTCTACCAAAGCCTTGGCGCGGAACATCGATGTTAAATCTCTATATGTACAAGTTCCCTCAGGGAACACAAATCTACGACGATCTTCTCTACGGTTTTCTGGAAATGTCAGAAGCCACAAGCGTGATTGGATTCCGACAGATCATGGATGGTCGTTACATGAGATTGAATCAAGTTCCGGCTGGCTGGGATGAATTGGCATTTCAAATCTACGACTTCGATTTCTTTCATGTCTACCAGTCCGCTGACAGCTCGCTCGTCGTTCGATTTCATGCCGATCGGAGTGTTCAGCTCGATGACCATCCAATTCTCGAATTTATAAAGAGCGGCATCGAGATCATTCCATCGCAATGGTACGAATGCTATACTTGAATCATAGCAGAACGACGAACAAAAAATTGCAGCGAAGTGCTCGGTCGGGCGTTCTGACTGGCGTTGAGATTACTCCTCGCACTCGCTGAATTTAAGCGTTGAACTGGCCTATCGGGGTTCTTGCAGCGTTGGCTGAGTACTTGCATTGTTTATAGAGGTGCTTGATGCAACCGACTATTCAACAAGTTTTGCAAAAACACTTCGCTTCTTTCGCGTTACACAACGTAGTTTCTAACCGGGCGAGTCATGCGGCGCTTCAGATAATGAACTGCCGCACAGCTGCAATGGGTGGCCATATCAACAGTTGCCCCGAAGGTCACTATCACCAGATCGCTTATAACTCTTGCCGTCATCGAAGTTGTCCGCAATGCGCTTGGCTACCTCGTGAGCAATGGCTTAGTCAGTGGAAGAGCCGTTTGTTGGTATGCCCACACCACCACTGTATTTTTACTCTCCCACATGAGCTTAACACCATTTGGAGATACAACAAGGTTGAGTTTACGGAAGTACTCTTTCGAGCTGTCTCACAGACTCTGCAAGAGTTGCTTGGAGATGCGAAGTACCTTGGCGGAAGAGTTGGTTTACTATGCGCATTGCATACATGGAACCAAACGCTTCAGGAGCATGTACATTTGCATGTTCTCGTTACGGCTGGTGGGCTTAGTTCTACCAGAGGTTGGCTACAACTCAAGAAGTCATGCTTGTTGCCGCGTAAAGTGCTCATGATCAAGTTTCGCGGGAAGTTCAAAGCGATGCTAAGGCAGAAGATTGCATCAGGCGATATCAAACTTCCGCCTACAATAACCGAGCAAGGTCTCGACAGATTGTTAAAGAATCTGAGCAGAGTCGATTGGAACGTCAAGATTCTGAATCGCTATCCCAGCGGAGCAGGTGTGGCAACGTATTTGGCTAGGTATCTCAAGGGTGGTCCGATCGGCAACTCGCGATTGATTTCGCTGGAGGATGGCCAAGTGACATTTCGTTATCGGATCGGCAGCCATGAGGGAGGAGATGGAAAAGAGCAGGGAGTCTCTAGCTTAGAGGTTCATGCGTTTATTCGTCGGCTATTGGAACACGTCCCACCACGTCGTTTGCAAACGGTTCGTGGCTATGGACTATACAGTGGCAATCAGCATTCACGCATCGCAGAAGCGAGACAGGCATTGGAAATGCCGGTTGCTCTCCGAGAGGATGAGGCAAAGAGTTGGCAAGAGGTCTGTGAAGAGTCTGGCTATGGAAAGACTTGCCAGTGTCCGCACTGCGGAGCCCGTTTGATATCGCACGGCGAATTCAAGGCAGGACGAGGACCGCCATTTGAGATGGGAAAGTCCATCACGCCAACGGAGGCAGCATGAAGCGACTTCGTGATCAAAACAAGGATCAACGGAACGACTACCCAGGATACCGAAGGTACGCGAAGTTGGAATCAAATCGAGTAACTAGCCTTCAAGAACGAGGAGGAAAAGCGTCCCACGGGCCAGCAAGCTTGTGGTAAAATCCTAAGGAGCAACGGTGTGCCGATCAACGTTACGAATCGGCCAGTTCAACAAGTCGTTGCACCAGATTTCGCGACCTGCGTAAAATACTAACCCAAAGTGCATGTAGCGAAACTGGTGAACTTATTCGTTGAACTGGCCTATCGGGGTTCTTGCAGCGTTGGCTGAGTACTTGCATTGTTTATAGAGGTGCTTGATGCAACCGACTATTCAACAAGTTTTGCAAAAACACTTCGCTTCTTT
>CANHVO010000415.1 GCA_947463915.1 Planctomycetaceae bacterium | reverse complement strand
TAAGAATTCAGCTACGAATCGTAGTATGGGCCATTTGGTGCAAGCCGGCGGGTGAAAGGACTTCGTTTAACAGTCAGCCGTAGGCGTACTATCCAGAGAACACGGTACGCCTGCGGCTGACCGTTAAACGAAGTCGCATGGCGATGTGCCTAGCCGCCCAACTTTACAATAATGCTGAACTCTTGCTTGGTGACAGGCTGAATGCTCAGTCGGGTGCCTTTGCGCAGAAGCACCATATCGGCGAGTTTCGGTACAGCCCTCAGCATTTCTAGGGACTGCGGTGTTGAGAACTTGGACTCCAGCTGGATGTCGACCATAAACCATCGCGGGTTTTCAGGATCACTTTTTGGGTCAAAGTATGGGTCTTTTGGGTCCCAGGCGGTGTGGTCCGGGTAGGAGGTCCGGGCGATGGTTGCTGTTCCAACAACGCACGAGGGATTCGCGTTGCTGTGGTAAACCAAGACGCGGTCGCCTAGCTGCATCTGGTCCCGCATGAAGTTTCTAGCTTGATAGTTGCGGACACCGTGCCAGTAGCTAGTTTGGTTTGGTGCAGCAGCCAGGTCGTCGATAGAGAACAGTTCCGGCTCAGTTTTCATGAGCCAAAACGATTGTTTCGGTTTTGTCATTGCGGGATCGGTCTTCGGATGTTCAAGCGAGGTCCGAAATAGGAACGCCTCGCATGTTGCTTAGCAGGAGACGATACCGACTCCGCAAGTGGTTCATCCAAAGCCCTAAGTAGACATTCCCAACGATAGAAACGAGCAGGAGAAATGGAAGAAATTTGTCTTTTGCTTGTTCCTCATTCGTTCCGTCGACGTGTTGAGCTTGTTGGATCGGCTGTTTTGGGAGAAGAACAGGCCCAAACTGCGCCTGGGCCAACGAATTGGGTGGCGGGTTTTGGTATTGATTGGTCGGGTAGGGTGGCTGAGTCGTGGGAGTACCGAACTGCTGATTCTGGACCGAAGAGGGCGATGGTTGATTTGTTGGGTAGGCATTGGAGTCATAGCCAGGATTTGGCGTAGAATTCGAGGCAATGTAGGGGCGAGTTGGCGAACCGAGCCCGTTTTGATTGTTGTTATTGCTGTAGTTGCCTTGTGCGGAATTATTGTTTGATTGTGGCAAGTAGGGAGTGTTTGACGCGTAGGGACCATTCGCGACTTGAGCCGTACCGTTATTCGGTTGCAGGAAACCGGGGAGTCTTGATGGAGGATTGACACCATCTCGACGCAGCGCGTTATTGGTATCTGGCAACAAGTCCTGCTGTGCGGTGCTTGCCACAAAGCGGTCGGAAGTGGGTGCGTTGTTGAAATTGCTGCCAGTTACTGGAGGTCTTGTTCGGTCCAAGTTGTCGCTTCCGTTCAGTGGCGAAGTCGGAAGGATGTTCGTGTTATTGTTAGGTGGTGGGAATACTCCATTACCAGAAAAGCCCGAACCACCTTGGTTGGCAGCTAGGATTGTGGGCCGTGGCTGATCGATTGTGGCTAGAGAGCCAACGCTTGAGGATGTCGAACCGTCCAGGTACACGGTTGTGGGATTTGCTGGGATTCGATTCTCAGCCAGCGTCTGTGGGTTGGCAGGAATTCGTTCAACAGGTTCGTTGCCGACTCGAATCACCACCCGTTGAACGCGACTTCGAAGTTCCTCTGGAAAGTCAGCAGGAAGTTCCTGGCCATGCGGACCTTGGGCAAACTCCATGATTTTGTCGGGAGGAATCTGAATGATCAGGCAGAACTTGTTTTCGCGGTCGGTTCCCCAGCCGATGTTTTGTGGGATGGTTCGTTGGTTTGGAAGAAGCGGCATCGGGGTTTGTGGTCCGCTTGAAAATCCCGCAGGGGGATTCGAACCAGAGCCAGGCAATACTTCACCGCCAGGGTTTTGCAGCAGCATCGAAAGAAGCGCTAGGATTAGTTGTCCGTTCATTCTTCAGCCTTCTGTGGCGACGCTCCGATGGGTGATCATCCAATTACAATGTTTGTTCTGATTGCAATGACTGAGCAATGATAGAGGAACTGGTAGAACCGCGTAAATAGAAATCGCGTAGCCAAGTGGGGTAAATTCTCCATGACGCGGTAGTTTGGGAGAGATGCTAAGCAATTGCGCCCAAAAAAATCTGGAAGATTTTTCCGATGCACTCCATTTTTCAGAATTTTGGAATGAATGGAACTTCTTGAGCAATTCCAGCTCTAAAAATGCACATTTACGGAAATACTGTTAGGGACGGCAAATTCAAACCAGGAGCTGGATGAATGGGTAATTTAGGCCGTCTGGGCAAGAAGTGGATTGAAAACCAGCCGAATGCCAAGTACCCTCACAGTACGGGGATTTTTGCGACGACTTTTCGTCTTCGGAATTCCCATTCCAAGCTTTACCTTTCTTGATCTTTACGGTGGAAGAATCGATGTCCGTTTCGCCAATACGTCAGGCTCGCAAATCATCAACGCGAAATCGCAGCCAAAAGTCTGCCAAACAGGGATGGATGAAGCGAATGCTTCGTCTCGAATCACTTGAGCAACGGCAATTGATGGCTGGGGATCTCATGCCATTTCACAATTCGATTGTGGCTGCAGACGTGAACGGAGATTTTTCGATTTCTCCATTGGACGCTCTGGTCGTCATCAATCGTTTGAATACTCAGGGGAGTGGATCGTTGGCTGGCCAAACGCCGACGGATATCAACTCTTTTGTTGACACGGACAACGACAATAGTCTTTCTCCGCTCGATGCGCTCGTCGTGATCAACGCCATCAACAATGGCGAAGGGGTCGGAGAAAAAGCGCAAGTCCGGTACAAATTCTTCTCGGTGAATGCAGACGGAACAGCAGGAACAGAGCTTCCCGATCCGAATCCAAATGATCTGATTCCAGAAGCGACCATTGGTAGAGGCGAGCGAATTATCGTCCGAACGCAAATGGCCGATTTGCGAACGGATGCAGGTAACCCACAAGGTGTGTTTAGTGCATACCATGACCTCTCGTACACCAATGCAGATGGTACAACTGCGGAAAAATTGCAATTTCAGTGGGGCGAATACAACCAAATTGATATTGGTAGCAGTGTTCGCGGTGGAACATTCACCATAAAGTACGGAACTCAAACGACTGCTCCCATTGCTCCCGCCTTTATCACGACCGGCACTGGCGTAAAGATCTATGACGCGGCTGCTACGGCAACAAACATTCGTGTTGCGCTCCAGTCTCTTTCGTCGATCGGTGCCGGAAATGTGACTGTCAAAACACTCACGAATGCGAGCACATCCAGATTCGGCGTCAACTTCGTTGGGAGCCTCGCACATACCGACGTTCCAGATATTTTAGAGGTTGGAACGAATAACCTCGTTGATGGAGCAGTTCCGCCCGTCGCTGTCTCTTTGACGATCGGTCAAAACACTGCGGACCCTAGCTTGGACATTGTTGCGTCGGTTGCCCGAAACAATGCTTTGAAAGCGGCTAACGCCTTTGGCACCGAAACTGGCCTGGAATACATCAATGGTTTGGACGGTCGTTTGTTGCCAGCGGTGGCTGGTTCCCCGACCCGCACCATTACTTTGATGGGAGGATTCTCGAACAAGAATAGTCTCAAGCTTGTGGAAGCCGCCGAATTTGTCAGTGTCGTCGACACTCTTTTCAGAGGAGCTTCGGTTGGCACAGTGAATCTGACAGCAAATACTTCTCCACCACCCGCTTCAGGTTCAACAGGGAACAATCTAGGGATCGCGTTGTACGGTGGCCTTGCCCAGTATTTGACGTCCAATGTGGTTTTGTTGGGAACTGGCAGAATTAACATCAACGACAAACTGACGGCAACCCCCGATTCGACTTCGGTTGCTGAAGACTCAGGCCAAACGATTATCAATGTTGTGACGAACGACGTGAACTCCGTTGGCCCGCAGTCAGCGATTGTCGTTACCGGTGTCACGCAACCTTCCGTCGGTGGTACGGTTGCCGTGAACGGAACGACAAATATCGCGTTCACACCGGCAGCCGATTATTTTGGTCCAGTGACTTTTACGTACACGATTCGAAACGGTGCAACACCACCGGACACGGCCACCGGAACGGTTTCCATCAATGTAACGTCCGTCAATGATGCACCAAGAGTGATCGGCACTCAGTTTTCTGTTGCCGAGGATCCTGCAGCGGCGCTTGTAATTACTGCGGACCAGATTTTCAGCCCTGGTCCAGCTAACGAAAATACGCAGTCGGTTACCTTGTCGGCGCCTGGTACAACACCGAATGGTACGGTCACAATTGTTGGCAACAGCATCAATTTCACGCCCGCTGCGAATTTCTTCGGTAACGCGATCTTCACCGTGACGGGCACAGACAATGGCACTCCAGCCTTGCCGACGGTCGCGACAATCACCGTCAACGTGACCCCAGTCAATGATGCCCCAGTGCCATTCAATGGTACGCTGACTGTCGCTGAAGATGGCTCGCTCGTCTTGATTGGTGCGGGTGCGGCTACCGATATCCTCGCAAGCTCGAACCCAGGACCAAACGAAGCGTCGACCCAAGCCGTTCGACTCGTTTCGATCCAGAGCCCAACAGCACAGGCCGGAACGATCACCACGGTTGGTGGCATCACAACTTACAAGCCAGCTCCGAATTTCTTCGGAACCGACACATTCACTTACACGATTTCGGACAACGCGACACCGACCGAGGCAACTGCTGTCGGAACCGTGACGATTAACGTCACGGGTGTGAATGACGGACCAACGGCAGTCAACGACACGGGCGAAACAGCTCGATTCGTTGTGCTTGGCATCAATGTTGCGAATTCACTCGCTGTCATGCGAAACGATACTGCTGGTCCGTTTGAGACAAACGACACGATCAACATTGTCTCGGTAACAACGCCAACGATTGGAACCGCGACGGTAAATGCCGCAGGGACAGCCGTTCAGTTCACACCGCCAACTGGCAGCTTCAACACGACTTCGACATTCTCCTATACCATTCGAGACGCAGGTGGCTTGACTTCGACAGCCAACGTCGAAGTCTTCATTATTCCGCCGGTTCTGCCATTCGCTTTGACGGATACAGCGAGCATTGCAGAAGACTCGGGTGCTTTTACAATCGATGTGATTGGGAATGACTTTGCTAATGCCGGTGCTACGAAGAATTTGTTGACGTTTGGTCAGCCCGCAGCAGGTACTGGTTCTGTTGTCCTAAATGACAACGGAAGTCCAGCGAACTTCTCGGATGACAAATTGGTCTATACGCCTCCCGCCAACTTCTTTGGCGATGCTGTGTTCACCTACACGATGAATGACACCAATGCGGGTAGCGTTGCATCGACCGGGACCGTCACCATCACAGTGACTCCGGTGAACGACGCACCGTCGGCCGTGGATCGAACTGCTGCAGGAACCGAAGACACGGTCTTGGGAATTCCTGGTGCGACCATCACTGCGGGTCTGAGCAAAGGTCCTGGTGAAGATGCTCAATCGCTAACGGTTACCAGTGTCGTCAATCAGACCGCCGGTAGCGGTACTGTCGCGATTGTGAGTGGCGACATTGTTTACACTCCAGCCCCTAATTTCAACGGGACCGTCTTGGTTCTCTACACTGTGACGGACAATGGGGTCAACAATACGACTCCAGCACCGCTCAGTGCGTCTGCAACTCTGACAATCACGGTTGCACCTGTTAATGATCCGCCAGTTGCAACTGCAGACGCTCCTGCTTCGACTCCGGAAAACCAAGCGGTAACGATTGCGATTTCGACCCTGCTTGCAAATGACCTGCCAGGGCCAGCCAATGAAAGTTCGCAGACGGTTTCGTTTGTTCCGTTTTCGGGTTCTGTTGCAACACCCAAGGGTGGCACTGTGACGTTGGACAACCGTGGCACACCGACAGATCCTACGGACGACCGATTGGTCTACACGCCAGCCACATCGTTCAACGGTGCGGATAGCTTCACCTATCAAATTAGCGATGGTCAAGCGACTTTGTCCACTGCGACGGCAACGTTGGCAATTAACGTTACCGAAGTGAACGACGCACCAACGGCTGCGACATTGACACGAAGCGTTTTCGCGAGCGTTCCAACCGTCTTCGATTTGTCCGAGGACTTCAAGACGATGCCT
>CANHVO010000414.1 GCA_947463915.1 Planctomycetaceae bacterium | reverse complement strand
GGACGGCTGGGGCTTGCCCCCACCGTCCGCAGCTTGGGTGTTCTAGATTCACGTCACTCGATCGTACAACTCTGGATTCGTCGCACTGCCAAGGGCGGTGCGACGAATCCAGAGTTGTTATTTCATTGCAGCCCCATTAGAACACCAGAGCGGTGTCCGGTCGGGACAAGCCCGAACCGGACAAAATGACAAACATCAAAAGTCACTGTCGGCAAAATTGAGACACCAAAAGTCGCACCTACCGGATGCGACTTTTGAGGCAGAACCTATGGATTAATGGTTTTTCACTCGAAGCCCAATCCGAAGTGCATAACATCAAGCAGCGCTAGCGAGCGGTTAAGGCTTGCACTCCGATTAACGTTCTATTCATACATCCATGCCGCATGCCTGCGGTGATCGAAGGCTTGTTCCTCAGGCTCCCATGCAGCAGCGATTTCCCGCCATGGTCGCCCTGCTTCGATTTTGTTTCGTTCGCGGTCGGAGCCAAACAGCAAATCGATCGCAATCGGTTTGCTCACAAACTCGTAGACTTCTGTCCGCCAAGCGAACAAGTCACCTGACATCTCTCGCATGGTCGCTAACAGTGCGAGGCTGGTTCTCACCGGTTGAAACACGGACCGGTCGGTCACGTGCAATTGGACGCCACCACAGTCCTTGCCCGCATGTTTTTGAAACGTCGGTCGAAACCAAGCCGGCCGAAACGTGACGCCTGCAAGCTTTTCCGAATTCATCTTGCTCGCTAGCTTCCCAGCGTCCAACCAAGGGGCACCGCAGATTTCGAAGGGACGCGTCGTGCCTCGCCCTTCGCTCAAATTCGTACCTTCGATCAAGCACTGACCAGGATAAACGATCGCGGTATCCAAGGTCGGCATGTTAGGCGATGGCAATACCCATGGGAGCCCAGTCGCATCAAAGTAGTTCTGACGCTTCCAGCCCTCGCAAGGTACCACGCGAACTTCGCCCGGGCCCAATTTGAGCTCCTGCTGATACAGCATGGCCAATTCTCCGACCGTCAAGCCATGTCGGATCGAAATGTCATGCGCACCGACAAAGCTCTCAAAGCCAGCTCGCAATGCTGGTCCCTCGATCAAGTTTCCACCAAGTGGATTCGGGCGATCTAGCACCATGACCAGCATGCCAAGCGGTAACGCAACCTCGAGGCAATATCGCATGGTCGCCTGAAAAGTGTAGTACCTACTGCCAACATCTTGCAGGTCTACGACCAGAACATCGATTCCCTTTAGCTGCTCCACGGTAGGTCGTAGACTTGCTGCGGATGTTCCATACAAACTGTGGACCGCGGCGGGAACTGCTTTGGCCTCGTTGCCTGCCACACTGATGAGATCCTGAGCTTGACCATGCAGTCCATGCTCGGGGCCAAATATCGTAACAAGCTTGACACCATCTGCGGCAGCGAAGAGATCGACAGCCGTGCGCAACTGTGCATCAACAGCCGCGGGATGCGTTACCAAACCAACCCGTTTTCCTCGAAGCATCGCGAATTTTTGAGCCACCAACAGATCGAGGCCAGATTGAACTTCCGCCACAGCTATTCCTTACATTGACTATTAACAGTTTTTTTGCTTCGGACGGCTACTCAATTCTCTTGATGATGTGCCAGCCGAATGGACTATCTCTGGTATGGTACTCCGCTAGGCCGAATTCACCAACTTGCAAGGGAAAGCCTGTGTTCCCAAATGCAGGCACCATTCCATCGCGTTCGAACGTTCCTTTTCCCATCGCCATCTTGCCATAGTTGGCCATTTTGTAGATACCTGGCGGCGAGTCGTTTGTGTTCTTGCGTATCACCTCATCGAAGTCGGCGCCAGCCCTCGCTTCCGCGAGCAATTGCGTTGCGAGTGCCCGAGCTTCTTCTTTCGAGCGGCTAATGGACTTGCCAGGAATAGAACCATTAAAACCGATAAGACAATGCTGAACAGTGATGTAGTCGGGCTCCGATTTGGAGGAGGCTTTCGGAATTTCAGCTTCGCTCTTCTTAGCAAAAGCAAAGTTGGGTTTGGGCCAACTCGACTTGCATCCCATCAAAGCAAAGAAAGTTATCGCAAATACGCAGGCAATTGGTGATATTCGTTCCACGCGTCATCTCGTTGGATTGAGGGCGTCATTGCGATGGGTTCACAATCTGACGCCAGAGCGACGGATTGAGGTAAACCAACCGCTCACGCGTTCGGCTTACGAAAATAGATTCACTGCCCTTCTAGCAACTTTCGGAAAGAGATTCAATGCAGATTCGATAGAGAAACGCAAATCCCCTAGGCAACGCTGTGATTCATCTCGTAGCGAAACTCGTCAAGAGTTTCGGTGGTTTATGCAATGAAGCCGAAAGTCTTGACGACTTTCGCTACAGAAAAGCTTTCGCTGTAGAAAAGCCTGTTTTCAGCAGAGGACAAGGCTTCACAGCGTTGCCCCATAGCAGGCTCAATCTTTTCTTCAGTTGATTTCGCTTTCGGGGCGTTTGGCCAGATGCAACTGCAGATAGTTGGCTCGTTCGATGTTGCGGTCCGTTACGCTAAGCTTGTGGCCGCAAAGTTTTTGCAGATGAGCTGGTTGGGTGTGGATAAACAACTTGTTCACCGTCGGTATCTTGACGTCGCTGATTAGCCCCAGGTTGACACCCATCCGGACCTTGCTCAAGTAGTGCATGGTCTCTTCGCTGCTGATTTTTTTGGCGGTGCAAAGGATGCCTAACGCTCGACTGACGTTGTCGTGAAGATCTTGTCGGCTTTCGTTTACGAGAAATTCCCGTGCCTTTCTTTCGTAGTCGATGAGGCGAGGTACTACCTCGCGGACTTTCGCAACGAGAGCCAGTTCGTTTTTGCCGAGGGTAGTTTGGTTGCTGATTTGATAAAAGTCCCCCATAAATTGGGAGCCTTCACCGAAGAGTCCGCGGACGGCCACGTTGATCTTGTTCAGTGCGCGAAACACTTTGTCAATCTGCTTCGTCGCTACCAACGCTGGCAAATGCAACATCACGCTCACTCGCAGTCCGGTTCCAACGTTGGTTGGGCACGCGGTCAAGTAACCGAGGCGTTTGTTAAACGAATAAGTCAGTTTGCTTTCGAGCTGGTTGTCCAACTGGTCCATGCGTTGCCACGCAGCTTCGAGGTCGAGTCCGCTTTGCATGACTTGGAGACGAAGGTGGTCTTCTTCGTTTACCATAATGCTGAAGCGTTCATGGGGATCGAGGATGACCGCTCGCGCTCCCTGGCTTTCGCTGAGCTCGTGACTGATCAACTGACGCTCCATCAAGAATTGGCGATCCAAGTCTCCGAGTTTAGCGACGTCCACGTATTCGGTATCGGCCGATAGCGGCAGCGAGTCCAAAGCGCGGTGAACGGACATAGCGATCGCGATTCGGTCCTTGGGAGTGCATTTGCGAATGAAAGGAAACTCGGACAGATTCCGGGCCAGTCGAATTCGGCTGCTCATCACAATGTCCGATTCAGGGCCTTGGCCGCGCATCCACTCGCTGCTTTGGTTGGCTAGTTCCTCAAGTTTCACGATCGGTGTTTTCGTTGGAGTGCGGTGCGAGTTTCAAACTCGATCAAACAAGCAATCAATATTGTGGGGCAAAAATCAAACAATTGGGGTATCCGATTGAAAATCATCGCCCAAATCTTCCAGAGCGTCTTTGCTCCAGGAAGACTCATTTCCGGATTCTACCTCAGATATCTTATCGCGCAACCGGCTGGCCGTTTCGTAGTCTTCTTTTTCAACGGCTTCTTTCATCTCCACCTTGAGCTGCATAATGCGATGCTGTCGTTCTGGCGAGCCGGTTTGGTTGGACGGTTCCTTGCCCACATGTTGGAGAGAGCCGTGAATATTGACAAGCAGAGGCTGCAAATCATCCTCGAAGGCAATGTAATCGTAGGCGCAACCAAGCCGACCAAATTTACGGAAATCGGCGAAAGTAATTCCGCAGATTGGACACGTTTTCTTGTCCGCCGTAGCCAGCTCCTCGGCCGCATTTTTGATTTTCAGTTGTTTTGCCAACATACTGGAAAGAGCCGAAGCTGGCGTAGCAGTCCCCTCATTGGACAAAAACGTCCTGGCATGCTCCTCGCAAAGATGGAGAACGCTTGGTCCGTTCGGTTCGGTCAGTTCCGTGATATGGAACGTCGCTGGTTTTTCGCAATGTTGACACTTCATCTTGGAATTCTCTCGCGTGCTGGTTCGCGGTAAACTAGTTCACTGGTAGTATATGCATGATAAGCCGATCCGGCGATGCGGTGGCGGCAATGATTCTCGTGTGATTGAAAGCTAACTCCTTCGGATGAGTGCATTTCCAAGTTTTGAAACATACCAGTCGCTCTCTCGCGAATTCGACCTGGTTCCGATCTATCGACGTCTTTTGAGCGACCATTTGACACCGGTTTCGGCATTCCGGCTGCTCGATGACGGGCACAGTCCGGCGTGTTTGTTCGAAAGCGTGATCGGTGGCGAGAAAATCGGCCGCTATAGTTTTATAGCAATTGGCCCCCGTTCGCGGGTGGTTGCCTTCCGAAATGAAGTGGAATGGCATCATGACGGACAGGTCGTTCGACAAACAGTTGCCGACCCGCTCGCTTTCCTGCGAGAAAAATTAGGTAATTTGTCGGTTGCAACTTTGCCCGAACTACCACCGTTTGTTGGGGGAGCAATCGGCTATGCGGCTTACGATGTCGTTCGCTATGTCGAAAAGCTTCCGAATTCGCCTGACGACGATCGAAATCTGCCCGATCTCGATTTCGGTTTTTACGATTTGATGGTCGTTTTTGACAATGTCAACAAAACCGTCATGGTATTGAGCTTGGTCCCAAGTTCGTCCACCGGTGACGACCGTACCGCTTACGACAACGCAGTCCGTCGGATCAATGAAGTCACCGATCAGATGAATCGGCCAATTCCAGCCCTGGCAGCCTCGGATATCGTGCTCGGCCGAACACCGACCATTCGCCCAAAATCCAATTTCACTCAATCCGAGTTTGAATCCGCCGTCTTGAAGTGCCGAGAGTACATTCAAGCGGGCGATATCTTTCAGGTCGTCCTCAGCCAACGCTTTGAAATCGAATGCGACTGCGAGCCTTTGGAAGTCTACCGGTCACTGAGGGTGATCAACCCGAGCCCCTTTATGTTTTTGGTCCGAACGCCCCACTGCACACTGGTGGGTAGCAGCCCCGAAGTCATGTCGCGAGTGGTCGACCGTGTCGCGACGGTACGTCCGTTGGCCGGCACACGTCCGCGAGGTAAAACGATAGAAGAAGACGATCGGCTTGCTCGCGAATTGCTTGCCGACCCAAAGGAGCGAGCCGAACACGTCATGCTGGTTGACTTGGGACGAAACGATATCGGTCGCGTAGCCAAGTTTGGGTCGGTGCGACTGAGTGACTTGATGGTGGTAGAGCACTATTCGCACGTGATGCATATTTCATCGAATGTGACGGGAGTCCTGCGTGACGACTTGGATGCAATGGACGCATTCAAAGCCTGCTTGCCCGCCGGGACAGTTAGTGGAGCACCCAAAGTGCGTGCGATGGAAATCATCGACGAATTGGAACCAACTCGACGGGGACCGTATGCTGGAGCCGTTGGTTATTTCGACTACCGCGGAAACATGGACACTTGCATCACTCTTCGCACCATGGTGATGTGCAACGGCAAGATCTACATCCAAGCGGGCGCGGGCTTGGTCGCAGATAGCGACCCAGCCAGCGAGTACCAAGAAACGGTCAACAAGGCTAAAGCACTGCTCAGCGCGGTTGAAGCGACGATTACGCGAGTGGGGCCCAAGTAAAACGGCGTCACAGACCACTGCCGCAGTCTCGGCCAAGAGTCGTTTTCCAATAGTCGTTTAACAGTCAGCCGTAGTCGTACTGGGCTCGTCTCGTCGGAGCCTAAGGTTCGCAGCTGGAGCACTTTCGTTAATTTCGTAGGCAGTTTGTGTTGCTGATCGATAATCGCTCTTGCCGCACGCTACCTTCGCGGAGAGGCTGACATTCATTTGCAAAAACGTGTATGACCATGTTCGCCAGAGCGAGTTTTTTAAAATTCGCGTTGTCGCTTCCGGCTACGCGCCGGACATGGTCACCCCAATCAGTC
>CANHVO010000413.1 GCA_947463915.1 Planctomycetaceae bacterium | reverse complement strand
GTTGCGAACAATGGGCCCAAGGCCCAAGTTCGCTGCGGTATAGTAGGCCACAACTTGCGATGTGCAGCGACTGGTGGGCTTGTCCCGCCGAGGTCGCAAATGCTTGGTGTGCTACACGGCAGAGCACGCCATGATCTTTTAGCACGCCAAGGATGTTGCGAACAATGGGCCCAAGGCCCAATTTCGCTGCGGTACAGTGTCGTACAATTGTCCTCAATTGTTGCCGCAGCTTAAAAATCGTTTGAGTTCAATTCGGCGCGTGTAATCGAAATGGACTAAGCATAATACGAAGGGCGAAATCGCGCCGCATCTACGGTCGCCCAAATGTGCATGATCCAGCCCAAAAAGACACACCAAAGTGCGGTTGCTGTGAAAAAGAAGATCGCTGCAGCCATAATGCGACCTTGGCAAAGCTGTCCAAGCCCTGGGTACAAAAAGCTTGCGATCGCTGAAATCACGTTCCCCGTCGACCCTTGGCCATTCATCTCAAATGTTCCTGTACGAGTTATTCGTTTGGTTTTCGAATTGCGTTACTCCTCGATGATCACCATGAATTTGAGGTCGGCGGTGCATCAAATCCCTCAGGCTGCCTTTGGAATTCTATGGACGATGCAGCGGAAACAGTGGTGTTCAACGAGGAGTTAAACAAATTTACTTGTTTTCGCTGAAACTAGCCCGATCTTGGAAATTTCTCAGGTGAGAACCAATTGCAGTTCACCAGCTTGCGCGTCGTGCTAAATCAATTACAATTCACGGGCTTGCGCGGCGTGGTAAGATGGCTCTCAGCCTGACGCCGCCTTAATCCAGAGAATTGCTCCCCTTTTTAAGTTTGGTTACATGATCCCGCCTGTCCCACCACCAAGTCAAGATGACTTGCTGCAAGCCAAAAAGCTGCAGGAAACCTTCCAAAAGATTCGTTTTCAGATAGGCCAAGTGATCGTTGGGCAGGACAAAACGATCGAGCAGCTTTTGATTGCGATCTTGGCCGGCGGGCACTGCCTGCTCGAAGGGGTGCCCGGACTCGCCAAAACCCTCATGGTTCGCTCCCTGGCAGAGTCCATGGATTTGCAGTTTCATCGTATCCAGTTTACTCCGGACTTGATGCCAGCCGACATTACTGGCACCGACATCATACAACAATCGGAAACCGGCAGCCGACAACTTGCCTTTGCCAAAGGCCCTGTCTTTACCCAAATCCTATTGGCGGACGAGATCAACCGAACTCCACCGAAAACGCAAGCCGCTTTGCTGGAAGCCATGCAGGAGCATTCCGTAACCGTCGGCGGCAAAACGTACAAGCTTTCAGAGCCCTTCTTCGTCCTAGCAACGCAAAATCCGATCGAACAGGAAGGAACTTATGCTCTTCCTGAGGCCCAACGCGACCGATTTCTTTTCCAAACGATCGTCGACTATCCGACGCGAGATCAAGAAGGCGAAATCATTGAACGCACGACTGGGGTCGGTGTTGGCAAAATTGCTCCGGTTGTCTCAGGGCCTGAAATCGTGCGATTCCAGCAACTTGTCCGTTTGGTTCCATTGCCCGACCACGTCAAGCAATTCGTGCTCGACGTGGTTCGTGCTCTCAGGCCGAAAGAATCGGACGCGCTCAAGTGGGTTCCGCAGTTGGTTCAATGGGGCCCAGGGCCTCGCGCTTGTCAGCAAATCGTAATGGCCAGCAAAGCGAGGTCTTTACTGCTCGGTCGATTGCACGTGACGACAGAAGACATTGAGGCGCTCGCGGCCCCGGTTCTTCGACATCGTATCGTGCCTACCTTCAGCGCCCAAGCGGAAGGAGTCGACGCTGATGCGATTATCGCTCGCCTGCTGAAAGAGCTTCCGCGACGGAAAGCCAGCTCCCCTCAAACCGTCTCAGCATAGATCGCTTCAACGTGAAAGCACCTTTACTGCGTTGGCTGTCACCACCCGATTTGTCGCGCGTATCCCATTTGCAATTGCTTGCTCGAGGAGTTGTCGAAGGGGTCAGTGGCGGACTTCATCGATCGCATCACGTCGGTTCGAGCATCGAGTTCAAGGAACATCGACCGTACGTCCCCGGAGATGAGACGCGGACGATCGATTGGAAGCTATTTGGGAAGACCGATCGCCTTTACATTCGCCAATACGAAGACGAAACCAATCTTCGTTGCACCGTCGTCATCGACCAAAGCGGTTCGATGAAGTATTCCGGTTCGCGTTCCAACGGAATGTCCAAGCATGAGTTTGCGATTCGTTTAGCCGCATGTCTAGCTTATATGCTCGTCAACCAGCAGGATGCGGTGGGAATGGCGACGTTCGACTCAAAAATCCGGACGTACATTCCGCCCCGAAGTCGACCGAACCACCTGCAGACCCTTCTCGAGGCCATGGCCGACTCCAAGCCAGGTAGCGAAACAGACCTTAGCGTCGTGCTCCAGGGACTACTGAGCCATTGCAAGCGGCGCGGTCTCGTCTTTATTCTTTCGGATTGTTTTGGAGATGCCGAAGCGATCGTCAAATCCCTGGCCCTGCTACGAAGCAATCATCAGGAGATTGTCGTATTCCAGATATGGGACGATGACGAGCTCGATTTTCCATTCCAGACTCGCACCATGTTCCGATCTTTGGAACTTGAGACGCATCAAATGCTTGTCGACCCAACCGGGCTTCGATCGGTTTATATTGAAAATCTGAGAGCCTTTCGACGAGAGTTCGAGCAAGGCTGCATGCGAAATCGTGTCGATCTGATTTCCGTAAAAACATCGGATTCCTTCAGCATGGCGCTCTCCAATTACATCGCCTCACGAAGGAGTCGCGGATGACCCTACTGAACGGCTTGTTAGCCTTTGGAGCCGCAGCCTTTACGGTCCCGCTCATCATTCACTTGCTCCATCGAAGTCGCTATCAGACGATCGAGTGGGGCGCCATGCATTTACTCCAAGCGTCGAAGAACTTTAACTCACGTCGAATTCAGTGGCAACAGTTGCTTTTGCTCTTACTGCGATGTTCGCTTCCCGTCCTGCTGGCGTTGGCTATGTCCAGGCCACTCCTGCAGTCCTTCGGTGGAGCAAATGGACAAGCGGCCCTTTCATTGGTCATCATCATCGACGATTCTATGTCGATGTTTGCAACAAGTCATCTTGATGAACCGAATGCAAAAACGCTTTTTTCCCTCGCCTGTAATTCGGCGGCTGAAATCCTAAACAAGTTGCCAGCAGGCAGTAATTCTCTGGTACTGCTAGGTGGAGCCAAAGCCGAGGCGTTGGAGGGCCAAATCCCCGATGAATTGTCAACCAAGCTCAAAGAGCTTGCGAGTAGAGCCATTCCAGCCGGTGACTTCGGCCTGCAAGAGTCGCTCCGCGATTCGCTCGCTTGGCTAGCCACCAGCCAAAACCCTCGACGTCAAATCATTGTACTTTCCGATTGCCAAAATCATGAATGGTCAGCCTGGAACAGCGACCAAGCTTCCCAGCTAGCAAATGAAATTGCCGCGCAATCCGTTCCTCCGCAAATCTCATTCGTCCGTGTTTCGCCCAAGGAAGTTGATGGCCCGTCGAAAGTCTCTAATCTCTCGGTGAATTCGCTGGACGCCGCACCATCTCTGTTAGCCGTAGAACGAGACGTTACCATCTCCACGACGATTGGGAACCACGGTTCCGAAAAGTGCGACAACGTCATGGTTTCCGTATTGGTGAACGATACCGAAATTGAAAGGCAGGAGATTGCCCTCGCGCCGGCGAGCACCACCGTTATTCGTACCCGATGGTCGCCCCAGCAAACGGGCGATCACTTGATCCGAGCTCAATTATTGCGAGACGACGATTTGTTATCGGACAATGCGTTGACGAGCGCATTCGTCGTCCAAGCTCCCATTCCCATCTTGCTGGTGGACGGTGACCAGCGTGGGGAAAAGATGCAAAGCGAAACGGACTTCTTGCGTTTGGCGTTGTCTCCGTTCGCCCTTCTGACTGGTGCGAAAGGGGACATCTTCCTGTCGAAAACCATTCCCCCAAATGAACTGAATGAAACAATACTGTCCAATTATCGAGCGGTTTGCCTTTGCAATGTTCGTGAAGTGAATGACGTTCAGCAAAAAGCGTTGTACAACTTCGTCGAGAAGGGAAACGGACTTATGGTCTTCTTGGGAGACAAAGTTCTATCGGAGCAGTATCAATCTTGGCCCACTTTGGCACAAAAGGGTTTGAGAATCGCGAACTTCACGAAGCGATCCAAAAATGAACCAGAAAAGAAGAATGTCGCCCCGCCCGCCAATCCAACGTCGACCGAAACTGAGCTTGGACCAAGCGGTCGGATCAAGATGCAGCAAATCGAATTCGCTCCTGTTCGCCAGTTGTCTTCCGTCAGTCTCAGTTCTTTAGCGAGCGTCCGGTTTGAATATCACTGTCCGATCGTTCTCGATCCCGCAGCGTTAGTAAATGCCAGCGATGCGTCGACTGCAATGCGATTCGAGGATGATCAAGCTTGGATTTTGGAGTCACGCATTGGAAAAGGGCGATGCCTTTGGGTCAGCAGTGCGTGCGATGACGATGATTCTAATTTGCCGACGCGAACGATCTACGTTCCTCTCATGCAAAAGCTCGCTGGCTTCGTTTGCAATGCCGACCCGCCGAGAACGCATTTGAACGCAAGCGAAACTTGGTCACGGTCAATGGGCGGAGATGCGACTAAGTCCGACTCGGGAAATGAGCTTCTGATTACCAAGCCGGATGGGAAAGTAGTGAAGTCGCAATTAAACGGCGATGGGCTATTCGGCTTCACCGAAACACGACTTCTGGGAACTTACACTGGAAAAATGGTCGGAACGAAGGAAAGGCTGCTAGCATGCGTTACTAGCCAAGAGTATCGATCGGCCAAAGAATCGAGGCTGGCGTACCTGACTGCCGACGAGTTGACCAATCTCGCTGGTTCCTGCAAAGCCTCCGTAGCCACCAGCGCCTCGGATTTACTGGCCAACACAGTGTCGGAGTGGAATGGGCGTGAAGTGTGGACATGGATTTGGACGGCGTTGCTTTTCTGCTTCGTAGCGGAAATAGCTTTAGAACAAAGTCTTTCCCCGAGGGTGAAGTCGAAGGTAGCTGCATCATCGTCACTTCGCGGGACAATAGCATGACGGCCATTCGATTTTCTGGCGTATTGCCATGGTGGCTTGTTCTGATCCTCGGCATCCTGGGGGCGATCTGGATTGCACGTTGGGTTTGGCGAGAATCGCGACATGTTAGTACCCCGACGCGCTGGTTGTTACCATCGCTTCGGGCAACTGCTTTTTTCTTGATTTTGTTTATGCTTGCTGGCCCCATTCTGTACCACCAGCGGATCGAGGGCCAACTCAGTCGCGTTCGTATCCTGCTCGACACCTCGTCTAGCATGGGGACTGTAGATGATGGCGAAGCAAAGGCTGGCTCCGAATCAAGGTTGGCTCGTGTTGCGACTTGGCTGATCGGTGATGAGAAGCAAGCCGAGTCGAAACGAGGTTGGCTCCAAGCGTTGAGCCAGCACCATCGAGTTGAACTAGTATCGTCCTCGAGCGAAGTTGGTGAGCCGGTACTTTGGGATTCACGGATGAACGTCCCGCTGCCCAAAAGCGAGAGTCTTGTTGAACGCGGACAAAATTCGCCGCTTGGAGAATTTTTGATTGCCGCGTTACCCAAGAGAGCGTCTTCATCCAATGCTGAGAAAAAAGAGCTTAGCTCTTCCAATCGGGACAGCGACGTGATCGCCGCTGTCGTATTGATATCGGATGGGCAGAGTAACTCTGGAGTGAGCATTGCTGACGCCTCGCAACAATACGCCATTGAAAAGACACCTATCTTCACAGTTGGCGTTGGCAACGAAAAGGAACCGGCGGATCTGGGAATCGTCACCGTCGAACATTCGCAGCGCGTTTATCGTTCCGATCGTTTACGTGGCACTGTGACACTCAAAGAGCGAATACACGCGGGGACTCTGTACCGATTGGCGATCAAACACCTTGACACTCTCGTATTTTCGAAGGCATTGATTTCTCTGGACTCAGGGGCGCGACGTGTTGAGTTTGACATCCCTGGTGAGCAGCTTGTCGACCGCGCAAAAGAAAACTTGCCAGCTGGCTCAGAGTACTCCACGGTACC
>CANHVO010000412.1 GCA_947463915.1 Planctomycetaceae bacterium | reverse complement strand
TTGTCCCGCCGTAGTCGCAAATCCTTGGCGTGCTACATCGCGAGCGAGCGATGGCCTTGTAGCACACCAAGCATGTTGCGAACATTGGACACAAGGTCCAAGTTCGCTGTGCAGCGTAAAGCCCAAGCTTGCGTGGGGCAGCGACTGGTGGCCTTGTCCCGCCCTAGTCGCAAATCCTTGGCGTGCTACATCGCGAGCGAGCAATGGCCTTGTAGCACACCAAGCATGTTGCGAACATTGGACACAAGGTCCAAGTTCGCTGTGCAGCGTAAAGCCCAAGCTTGCATGGGGCAGCGACTGGTGGGCTTGTCCCGCCGTAGTCGCAAATCCTTGGCGTGCTACATCGCGAGCGAGAACGGTAAGCAATCACCACTGCAGGTACTCTTCCAAAGAATCACGTATTGGATCGATCATCGGAGACACACCAGTCCAGAATTGAAAGTCGGCTGCCGCTTGATGAGCCATCAACTCAACGATATCGATGTGCTTTAAGTTCGGCACCTTGATCGCATCCTTCCACAACCGAATTTGCTTTTCCGTTGAGTTGCCCAAGACTAAGCAACTTGGAGTACTGCTCCATGGCAATGCAGATAGCTGTCGAGTTAAGGCGGCGCTTGGTATGTCACTTAAGACCAAACAGTTCACCTGTCTGTTTGCCTGCACAAATTCGTCGACCGAAGCTAATTCCCATGGTGCTTTGGATGGTGACTGAGAGCCCTCGTCGGCCCCCTTCGATTCGAACTCCGTTCCGCTCTGTAATGAAAAAATATGGTCAGATATTTCTTCGTTGGCCAAACGCATCGACTTGGCTACTTCGTTGGCGTTAACCACCAAGACACTCGGTGGTTGACTACCGGTTGCGTCGGACGACTCCGGGGAAACAGCGGCTCGCTTCGGCTCAAGCAGTGGCAGGATACAGTTCACGATGGCTAGGCCATACGTGTTGTCACCCAGCCAAGAATTCCCGTCCAAACGAGCCACATTGACCCTGCCTAGAGACATCGCCGACTCAGTGACGCTGTCCAGTAGCTCTAGAGATTTCGCTTGAAACGGATCGAACAAAGCCATTCCGCTTAGCCCCAACGCTTGAACGCCCCGAAACGCAATTTCAAACTGGTCGATTTCTACTTGCGAAGTAAAGAACCGCCAGTCGACTCCCGCTGCTCGGGCGGCGCGGTACATCACAAATTGCGTCGGATTGCCCGCGACAGGGTTTCCCAGACAACAAACGTATGGTTGAAGGACGCGGGTTAGGTTCATGCTCAAGCAGACTAAAAGGTCAATGAGAGCGAACCGATACGCCGAATGGTTTCGGCCATCAGTGCGTCCTCGGCGGCTTCGCTGTCCGCTTCGTAAGTAACCGAGAACCGAAGGAAGCTGCCAGCGTCGTCCCAAGGGACCGTGACCATCGAGTGTTCTGTGATAAAGTACTGGGACGCTTCCTCGGCATTCGCAAACTGCAAGCCACCCTTAACTCCCCTCGGAGCCTTGGTGTACAAGAAGTAGCTACCGCCTGGAACATCGCAAGTGAAACCACAACTGCGGAGGCAAGCGACAAGCTTCTCAAGGCGACGACGGTACTTGGTATTGATGCGTTGCGGAATGTCGGGCGAATCGAGGCCGGTAATTGCAGCGCGTTGCACCGCTCCGAATTGGCCACTGTCACAATTGTCCTTCACGTCCGAAAACGCTTGCACGATCTTCGCATTGCCGCACACCCAACCGATGCGCCAGCCAATCATGTCAAAGCCCTTGCTCATTGAATGTACTTCTACGCCGACGTCCATTGCACCCGGCGTTTGAAGGAAGCTCAACGGCTTGCCGCGGAATGTTAGCAAGATATGCGCCGCGTCTTGGACAACGATGAACTTGTGCTTGTGAGCCAGTTCGACCATGTCCGCATAGAACTTTTCCGTTGCCACTTGACCGGTCGGGCTATTCGGATAATTCACAACGACCATCTTCGTTCTCGCCCAAGTCTCATCGGTCACTTGGCTGAAATCCGGATAGAAGTTGTTTTCGGCCAAAAGCGGCAATCTATAAACCGTACCGCCGTAGTACTTGGTATGCGTTCCTGCGACGGGATATCCGGGGACAGTCATCATGGTGATGTCGCCTGGATTGATGAAGCAGGCGGGCAACATGGATAATGCCGTCTTGCTGCCGATACAGTGATTGATTTCCGTCGCAGGATCGAGATCGACTTGAAACTCGCGCTTCATGAATCGGCTAACCGCTTCTTTGTAGTCAGCAGTACCATTGTCCATGTAGCCACGATTTTCGGTTCGATTGACCTCGACCGACATTTGCTGCCGAACTTTCACGTCGGCCATCGAATCATTTTCACCGATGCCGAAGTCGAGCAATCCGCGGTTTGGATAATCCGACAATGCCTTGCGTTTCGCTCGCTTGATCTTCTCGAATTTGTAGATCTCATTCCCCTTGCCATAGTTCAGTCCGCCGATTCGGTCGGCAAAAAGCTCCTGGAAATAAGGGTCTTGGGAGGATAGAGCAGGCTTAGCAACGGCAGATGCGGTCGACATTGGCAATCAATGAGTTAGGTGGAAGGAATCAAGCGAACAAGAAACGTCACACTCATGATACGAAACAAATCCACTTTGTTCCACCGACAATGAAAAACGTTGCTTGCAACCGTGAAGGGCCGCCTCATTCCTTTGTCGCCCATTCGGGCAACATTACCAAGCAGCCGTAGCGAAACTCGTCAAGAGTTTCGGCCAATTCGGCGATGCTGCCGAAAGTCTCGACGACTTTCGCTACACCAAACCCTATGCAAAGATCTGGGTAAAGCTAAGACTTATCCCGCCACGGCCTGGGTTTGTCGGCCTTTCCAGCCTCATTTACGCATCTTCAAAAGTCACGCTTGGGGTTGTGCTTGCACCGACTTCGCGGCCGCAAGCGTATTTTGCAACAACATTGCGATCGTCAACGGACCAATGCCGCCAGGAACTGGTGTTATGGCTCCTGCAACTTGCGAGACAGCTTCAAAGTCCACATCGCCTACGATTTTGTCTCCCAATCGATTGATGCCTACGTCGATTACCACCGCGCCTGGCCGAACCATGTCTGCCGTGATGAAGTTCGCTTTTCCGATGGCAACGACCAAAATGTCAGCCCGTCTGGTTATCTCGGCCAAGTCGGTAGATTGGCTGTGGCAGCATGTCACGGTGGCGTTTGCATTTGTCGGACCAAGAGGCCCTGTCTTTTGCAAGAACATCGAAACGAGCGGCTTGCCGACGATATCGCTCCGACCAACCACCACAACTTCTTTGCCAGCTGTCTCAATTTCGCATCGACCAAGCAATTGCAGGACGCCATGCGGAGTACACGGCAAAAATCGCGGTCTACCTTGAGAAATCAGCCCCACGTTTTCAGGGGCAAACGCATCAACATCTTTGGCCGGCAAAACAGCATCCAACACTTTTCGCTCATTGATCTGCTTCGGCAGCGGCAACTGAACCAAAATCCCGTGAATCTTGGCGTCGCTGTTAAGTTGAGCTAGTAGCTCCAGTAATTCACTTGTCGTTGTCGTGGCCGGCATTCGAAACAACCGGCTCTGAAGCCCCGCTTTTTCGCAAGCTATTTCTTTGTTTCGCACATAAACGTGACTCGCTGGATCGTCCCCCACGAGCACCGCAGCAAGACATGGCACAATTCCGCGTTGCTCAATCAGAGTCACTACCTCAGCAGCAATTTCTTTTCGAATCTGCATCGCTAAGGATTTGCCATCTAAAATACGTGCGGTCATTAGAAAAGTTACTTGAGTGAGTGTTGGAGTTTGCTTGGCAGGCGATGCCGTTTCGGGATATCGGCAACGAACTCATTTGTTATATTGTTTAACAGGGTGGTTCGTCGAGCCTCAATGGTAATCCAACGGCTACTGCCAACGGCTACTGCCAACTGGCAATCACCCAACGTCATTTGCCACCAATCCTGTTTACACACGATAGAAAACCTTTCCGAAATGGCCGACAACGAAAATCCTGCCGAAGAAAAGCTTAGCCCCGTTGAAGGGATGAAGATCGCAAGCAACTACCTACGCGGAACCATTGCTGCTGAATTGGCGGCTCCCACAGACCATTTCGGCAAAGAAGACCTACAGCTTCTCAAGTTTCACGGAACCTACCAACAAGACGACCGCGAAGCCCGCGGCGCTGCGACCGAAAGCGGCAAATCGGAAAAAGCATATAGCTTTATGGTCCGCAGCCGAATTCCAGCCGGCATCATGACCAGTGCACAACTCCTCGCACACCTCGATCTGTGCGATGAAATCGGCAACACCACTTTGAAAGTGACGACTCGACAAGGTCTCCAGCTACACGGAATTTTGAAGTCCGATCTGCGCCAATGCATCCAGCGCATCAATGAAGTTCACTTGAGCACTCTTTCCGCTTGCGGTGACGTCAATCGGAACGTGATGGCGTGCCCAGCACCTTTCAAAGACAACATTCGCCCTGTGATTCAAAAGCTCGCCTATGATTTAGCAATGCACTTGGCACCGAGCACCAAAGCGTACTACGAACTTTGGCTCAAAGATCCAGAAACCGGCGAAGAAACTCTTGAGGGTGGTAGCGACGAAGTCTATGAACCCATCTACGGCAAAACGTATTTGCCTCGCAAATTCAAAACCGCCATCGCTCTGCCCGACGACAACTGCGTCGACGTCTACACAAATTGCTTGGGCTACATCGCCGTGATCCGCGATGGCAAAGTCATCGGATATAACGTTGTGGTCGGCGGTGGGCTTGGTGTGACCCCTAGCGCTAAGAAGACTTTCCCAAGACTTGCAACGCGCATGGCGTTTGTCACTCCAGAACAAGCGATCGGTGTCGGTGAAGCGGTCGTCAAAGTACAACGCGACTTCGGTAACCGAGGCGACCGCAAGCGAGCTCGTCTCAAGTACTTGATTCATGACGAAGGAATCGAATGGTTCCGTGCGAAAGTCGAAGAGTACTATGGCTCCAAGCTGGCTGATTGCACTCCAGATGACGTTCGCGAACACAATGACCATATGGGCTGGGATCAGCAAGGGGACGGTAAATGGTTCTACGGATTTAACGTCGAAAACGGACGCTTGTATGACAACGAAGACCGCGCATGGAAGGCCGCGCTCCGAGATATCTGCAAAGAGTTGAATCCCGAGATTCGACTGACTGCACACCAAAGCATTCTTTTCTGCAACATCGAAGAAAAGGACAAGAGCAAGCTTGAGTCGCTCATCAAGAAGCGCGGCTTGCCTTTAACCGAAGAGATCTCGAATGTGCGACGCTGGTCGATTGCTTGCGTTGCGATGCCGACCTGCGGGTTGGCTATCACGGAAAGCGAACGCGCCTTGCCCGGTCTGATCGATGACTTGGAAAAAGTGCTTGCGGACATGGGCTTGGAAAAGGAGTTGTTTACGCTTCGCATGACCGGCTGTCCAAACGGCTGTGCAAGACCCTATAACGCCGATATCGGCTTGGTCGGCAAAGCCAAAGGGAAGTATACGATGTTCGTGGGAGGCACTCGCCTTGGAACGAGACTAGCTTTCATTTTCAAGGATCTCGTTCCCTTCGAGAACATCGTTACAACGCTCAAACCGCTCTTTGTGGCATTCAAAGCAGAGCGACAAGGAAACGAGACGTTCGGCGATTTTTGCACTCGGGTTGGTAACGAACAACTAAACCGCTGGCACGACGAAACCAATCTGCCTGCGTAGAGTGTAAAACGATTGTCCTCAATCGTTTCGGCGCTGCCAGCAACAATCGAATTCAGATTCAGACCTCAATTCGCTTCGCGGCCGCTTGGCAAAATTGAGCCTAAAGTGCCTGCCAAGCGATTGAGACAATCGCTTTACTCTGCGCAAAAGTGTAAAACGATTGTCCTCAATCGTTTCGGCACTGCCAGCAACAATCGAATTCAGATCCAAACCACAAATCGCTTCGCAGCATGCTTGGCAAAATTGAGCCTAAAGTGCCCGCCAAGCGATTGAGACAATCGCTTTATTCTGCGCAAAAGTGTAAAACGATTGTCCTCAATCGTTTCGGCGCTGCCAGCAACAAACGAATTCAAATCCAAACCGCAATTCGCTTCGCGGCCCGCATGGCGAAATTTAGCCTAAAGTGCCCGCAAAGCG
>CANHVO010000411.1 GCA_947463915.1 Planctomycetaceae bacterium | reverse complement strand
CGTCGGTCACAGTGTAGCTGAACTTAGCTGGTCCGGAGTAGTTCGCGTCGGCCTTGAATTCGATCTGGCCGTTATCGAGCAACTTCACGGTACCGTGTTCAGCTCCCGAAACACCGACGATTCGGAGCTTGTCGCCGTCAATGTCGGTATCGTTTCCGAGCAACTGGTTAGCGTTCAAGTTCAATGTTCCGTCTTCCGTTACTTTGAACGAGTCGTTCACGGCGGTGTTGGCTTCATTGACGTTGTCGACTTCAATCTGGACATCGCGTGTCCACGATTCGGTGCCGTTGGTGCCCGTAATCTTGAGGTCGATCTCGGACGCTTGTTCGAAGTTCAGCGATACGCCATCCTTCAATTTGAGGTTGCCGTCTTTCACTTCGAAGCGATCATCGCTAACCGTTACCTTGGTGTTGCTGTCGATTGCGGAGATCTTGCCGACGACTGCGCCTGGGACGTTTTCAGCGATGTGTGCATCGGTTGGACGTGGAGCTTCGCTGGTGTTGAAGCTCATCGTACCGGACCAATACATGCCTTCTTGGCCGCGGATTTCGTCGCCACCACGATGGTACTTGGCACTTGGGCCTTCGGCTTCGAATCGCTTGCCGTTGACTTCGATGGCGTCAACGTACATGTTGCGATCGGTCTCGGCTTTGCCTTCGTAGGCATCGTTGGTGAATCGAACCGAAACATTGCTCAATTGTTGGCCAGGTGCCACGTCGAGCTTCAGTTCATGGAAGCCGCCAGCGCCCTGAGCAGCAATGCGATCGATGGTCGCCCAATCGACGACACCGGTGGAGATTTTCTGGCCGTTGGCCCAGACTTCGTAGCGTGGTGGTTCGGCTCGTTGGCCAGCGTTGTTGCCCATTTCGCCACCCAATCGAACGGTCAATTGGTTTGGTTCAGCGGTGGCTGAAGCGAGCTGAACCGGTTCGACAGTCTTTGCTACGGTATCGATAGGGAGCCACGAATCTGCGAACGCAAGTGTCTCTGTGTTGACAACACGGTCGGTTCCGTCTGGAGCACCAGGTCGCAAGTCCTTGACAGTGATGGAACCGTCGGCATTGCGAGTAACTTCGTAGTCGGTTGCATTGCCACCGAAGTGGGCGCGGTCAAAGCCTTCACCGCCATCGATGAAGTCATTGCCCGAACCGCCGACCAAGGCGTCGTTATCGGTTCCGCCGTCGAGCTTATCGTTGCCTGATCCGCCATAGAGGGTATCACTTCCCTGGCCACCGACGAGCGTATCGTTGTCTTCTTCACCGCTTAGGACGTCATTGCCTTCGCCGCCGATTAGAGTGTCATCACCGCGACCAGTCCAAATGGTATCATTGCCTCTTCCGCCATCGATGACGTCGACACCGACTCGCGATTGGTTATTATCAAAGACGTCATTGCCATCCCCGAGTTTTACGTCCGAGCCAGCTGCGGCACCGAATACATAGTCATCTTTTGCTGTTCCGACGACATTCTCAACGTTTGTGTACGTGTCGCCAGCTGCATCACCGCTAACTCCACCTGCTTTTTGGTTTGCCAATGGACCGCCAAAGTCAACATCGTCCAGCTTGAGTGTTACCCCTTCAGCTGATTTTGAGAAGTCGATCGTATCGATACCCGCACCACCGTCTATGACGTCAGCGCCTGCACCACCGACGATGACGTCGTTGCCTTCGCCGCCGCGAATCGTATCGTTCGCAGTGCTACCGGTGATTCGGTCGTTACCAGCACCACCGATGAGAGTGTCGCCAGCGCCTGTAACTACTGCGGGTGCATCCCACTCGATGACATAGGCGAGGCTAGCCGCGGCGTTCAGGTCGTTCCACTTGCCACCATCATACATTTGCAAAGCGTCTTCGCCGTCCGCACCCCATTCATTAGGTTCACCTGCGTTCCAATTGGTGAATTGGCCATCGGCCGACTTCTCTACCTGGGAGAATTTATCGCCGTTAGACCATTTCCATTCGCCCTCTTTGCCAGCGTCCGAGCCTCCGATCCAGACGGAGCCATTGCCTGTAATCTTGTCGACGAATGCATTTTCAGCAGCGGATCGGATGCTTACAAGCCGGCCAGGAACTCCGTTCACCATGGTATTCTGAGCTGCAAGCGTCGCGTCGTTGAACGAAGCTCCGGACGTGACCACTTTGTAGAACTTGCCTGTTTCGGCATTGAACGTCAACGAGTTATCTTGAGCGAGAACCGCCTCGACTCGCATGGGTTCGATTTGGGTTGACCCGATAATCGTATCGTCGCCGTCGCCACCGTCGATCACGTTTGCATTGCTGTTGCCAACGATCGTGTCGTTGCCGGATGTACCTGTAACGTTTTCGATGTTCTTGTAGGTGTCGCCAGCTGCGTCGCCTTGTGAGCCGACTCCCGTCGCCAAGTTGACGTTAACTGCTTCTTTGGAGCTAGCGAAGCTCAACGTATCCACTCCATCGCCGCCGTCGATCTTGTCGGCACCGGCGCTACCCATGATGGTGTCGTTGCCGGTACCGGCATTAACAATGTCGTTACCCGCACCGTCATCGATGGTGTCATCGCCTGAACCTGCGTTGACAGTGTCATTGCCTGCTTGCGCACTAATTCGGTCATTGCCGGCACCGGCATCGATGGTGTCATTGCCGGTTTGTAGGCTTGCAGGGGTGACCAGTTTGAACATTTGGATATTGTCGACATAGCCGCCCAAACTATCGCTGGTTCCGATCGCACGCAACTCAAGTGCCCCCTGAGCGCCGTTTCCATCGACTTGATAGTTTAGGGTTCTCCATTGCGTGTCACGTAGTCCGACACCTTCGCCCACGATTGTGTCGATCTTGTTTCCGTTCCACCAAACTTCAACACCATTGCTTGCTGCTGGTACGCCTGGTCTTGGTGAGTATTGAACCGAGAGTTCATACTTTTGGCCGGCTTCGGTGGCGACCGTCTGTTGGATCGCCGTGTTGTTATAGCTATCAAGCTCTACCAAACTTGATCCATCCGCTGCAGTTCCTGCTACCCCTTCTTGGATTTCAATTCCGGCTCCACTTGTGGTCTTCCATCCATCGGCTTCGCTGAAAACATTCCAAGATCGATTGGAGGTAAGGTTTGTCTCGAAGCTACCGTTGACGATCAAGTTGTCGCCAGTTTTAACGAGTGAGCCAGTAGGGATGCTATCTGGATTGGTATCGCCATAGATCACATCGTCGCCTGCGCCAGCATTGATGCGGTCATCGCCTGAGCCACCGTCGATGGTGTCATTGAATCGCGAGCCTGTGATCTTGTCGTTGCCGGCGTCACCGCTCAGTTTGTCGCCTGCAGAGTCGCTAACATCTTTGACGCCCCACTCGACCACGAAGCCGATCTTGGTGTTCCCATTGAGATCATTCCATTTTCCTCCGCCCCACATGGTTGCGTTGTTTTCACCGGCAGCACCGACGTTATTCGGTTCGCCGTTGCTCCAGTTTTGGAATGACCCATTCACTGACTTTTGTCCTTGCGAGAATTGCTGGCCAGATTCCTGCCCTTCTTCCCACTTCCAATTCCCTTCGCTGCCCGCGTCGGAGCCCCCTAGCCATGCCCATGTGCCATTGGTTAATCCATAGACAAAGTCATTTTCAGCTTGAGACGTGATCGTGACCAAATGGCCTGGCACGCCGTTGACCTTCATGCTAGCAGCGATATCGCGGGCTTCTGCATAGGTCGCTCCCGCGGGAACAAACTGATAGAACTTGCCAGTATCTTCGCTGAATCGAATGTTCGGATTGCTTTGCAAAACTTGTTCGACACCAGCCCAGCTTGATGCGATCGTGTCATCTCCGTCACCGCCGCTGATCGTGTCCGTGCCGCCTCCGCCACTCAACATGTCGTTGCCAGCACCACCCTTGACGCTGTCATTGCCAGCACCGCCATCGATGGTGTCTGCAGCTCGTGTTCCGACAAGACTGTCATTGCCCGAGGTTCCTTGCAATGTCCAGTTGCCTTGATCGTCCACTAATGTTTGGTCAGCGAATCGCAACGATTCGACGTTGATAACTCGATCGACGCCATCCGCCGTGCTTCGGTCGATGACGGTCGTCGTTCCGTCGGCATTACGAATGACATCGTAGTCAACTCGGTTACCTGAGAAGACAGCTACGTCGTTACCTGCACCGCCATTAATGACATCGTTACCGCTGCCACCGTTGAGTGTGTCGTTACCTTCTTCGCCCGATAGGGTGTCGTTGCCGCTGCCTCCGATCAATGTGTCGTCGCCGCGACCTGTCCAGATAGTGTCATTCCCAGCCCCACCGTCGACGACGTCGACACCAACTCGCGACTCAAGTTGACTGTTGTCGAACACATCGTTCCCGTCACCTAGTTTTGCATTGGAACCAGCAGCTGCACCGTAGATGTAGTCATCTTTAGAGGAGCCGATGACGTTCTCGACACTCTTGTATGTGTCACCAGCAGCGTCTCCTGTTAGGCCGCCCGATTTTTGATTGGCATAAGGTCCATGTTGGTCGGTATCATCGAGCTTGACCGTCACGCCTTGAGCGGACTTGGAGTAGTCAACTGTGTCGATGCCATCTTTGCCAATAAACGATTCAGCCTTGGCTCCTGCAACGAAAGTGTCGCTGCCTGCGGTTCCAAGCACTTGTCGGCTTTGAACGGTAACAGCCGTTGTTGTTTCGATGGTTCGAGATGCGGTAACCTTGACGTTATCGACGCCCCAGGCCTCATCGCCAGGACCTTGATCCAGGGTCGAGCCGAAGCCAACTTTGAATTGCCCGTTGACTACTGGTACGGTGACTGTGTAACGATGGCGTTGATCTGCCCAACCGCTGAGTCCTTGGTTTTGTGTGCCGTCATCCACTGCGACCGAATTCGCCTTGTTCACGTCCCGTTGGTAGGTGCTGTGCTCGGTAAAGAATTGCTGAGCGGACACCTGTTGGTCATTGGCAAAGACTCGGAACTGTTCTCCGTCCCAAGAATCGAGCTCGAGGAAGTCGAATTGCACTTGGACTTCGGTCACTCCTGGAGGTGCATCGAAGGTCTTGAAGACACTCTGGCTGCCCCGATCATTTCCAGCAATTTCATTGAATCGACCCAAGAAGTTCGTGAGCGTTCCGCCGCCGTTGGTAACAGCGTTGCTGCTCCAACCCGATGCTCCCTTTTCAAAGTCCTCGGAATAGATGGTTCCCTTGGTCTCGAACGTGGACTTGATCGTCAAATTTGTGGAGCCTTGAAGCTCGCCGTTGGCTTGTAGGTTATTGGCTTGTTCTGCAGTTAATTGCCATGAACCATCTGCAAGCTTGGTACCGGCCGACAAGGACATGCTCGCAGGTACGTTTTCAATGCGAACGGATTTGAGCGTGCCGACGTCGCCGCCAACCGCTTCCAGCTTGATTCCGACGGGGCCATCTGCAAGCTCACCTTGCACTTCAGCTTTCAGACTGACAGCAGGATCGATGTCTACGTCGATCATAGTGGTGACGGAGTTGTTGGCTTGAATGACTAAGTTATCGATCGCGAAAGCTTCATCCGCGATTCCTTGATTGAGAGTGGAACCGAAGCCAAGCTTGACCATGCCGTTTTCGACCGGCAGAACGATTCGGTAGCTATGCTTCTGATCTTCCCAGCCACCGTAACCTTGGTTGCCGATATTCTTGGTGTCGGAGACGGCGAATCGGCTTCCTTGATCGATACCTCGTCCGGCGCCTTGGTAGGTATCGCTCGTGACTAGCTTGTCGTTTCCGAAGACTTGAAACTTTTCGCCGTCCCAGGAATCGAGCTCGAGCATATCGAATTCGACGACGACTTCCTTAACACCCGCGGGAACTGCGAATGTCTTGAATACCCCTTGCTGGCCGTTGGTGCCACCAAATCTACCAAGCGATTGGGACAGTGAACCGGAACCTTCGGTGGTGTTGATGTTCCATCCCTTGGCACCGGTCTCAAAATTCTCGGTATAAAGCGGAACAGAGCTCTCAACGCTTGTTGTGACCTTGAGATCGAAGTTGCCTGAGACCATGCTGTTGGTGGTCAGCGCGATGTTCGGCAATTCGTTTGCCTTGAGGACCCATTCGCCTTGTCCGACGTCACGACCGGCGGAAAGCTTTGCTCCTGCAGGTAAGCCTGATACTCGAACTTCGACTGCGTCGGAAGCGATATTGCTACCGACGTTG
>CANHVO010000410.1 GCA_947463915.1 Planctomycetaceae bacterium | reverse complement strand
AATTGGGCTTTTCTGTAGCGAAAGTCGTCAAGACTTTCGGCTGCATTGCGTAAACCACCGAAACTCTTGACGAGTTTCGCTACAAAATGCGAAACAGCGTTGCGTGAAACGGCGCCACGGTGAGGTGACGCCGTTCCACGGCACTGGTATTTGATTTTGGAATTTGTCGGCGGGGCGGGGGACTGCCGCTTGGTGACTTCAGATTGCCCTATTTTGAGACCGGAATCTTGAGCTCAACGAGAGGAGTAGGCGTATGTTCGCTTGTCAAGAAAATGGACTTTCCGTCCGCTGAAAAACAGACCGCTTCGGTTTGACGCAGTTTTGGCAGAGGAAACGAAGTGGGCTCTCGCTGAAACGTCTCTGACCATTCTTCCAATAATCCGTTGGCTTTGGTTCGCCTGGTGAAGAGAAATCCAACCAAGTACGTCGTCACAACCATTGAACGACTATCCTTGGAAATGTCACACGCACATGCATAGGGAACGCTCGTTTGCCCAATCTCGGTCGCCTGGACATTGACCTTCTTTTTTGACAACGACGGAAGCGGTATGCTGTAGACACGCGCACCGAGTAACGCCTTTTCGAATATCACGATCGACGTTGCGTTTGCGTCAACCGCCAGTCCTTCATAATTCGTTACACCTCCACCAAAAGTAACCTCAATGGTTGCCTCAACAGAAACCGAAGACTCGATTGGTGTAAGCGGCCTTTTCGCGTCGAATGGAAATTGCGGCTCGGAGATAACATAAAGAGTCACGTGCTCGCGTTTCAGAGCATTGCCACCGATATCTCCGACAATCAGCATGGGAGAACCGTTGATGGTCGCAATCGTGATGTCCTCCCAGTCGATAGCAGTTGCCCGCTCGATTTTAACCCTCGCAATCGTTCGGCCATCGCGATGAATCAAAAACAGTCGGGGCGAATCGCCCGAGTCATTGTGCGTCCAAAAGCAGTCTGCATTTCGCTGTGACAGAATCAGTCCACTGCTCTCGTTGATCTCACGGTCTTTCAAAACCGCAATTTCTTTCGACTCAAGCAGCGTTCCCGCTTCTTGGCCCAGCAAGGACAATGCATTGAAATCAGCGAGCGTTCCCAACGCAAAAAAAGACAAAGCAGCCGAAACGAGCCGGGCAAAAAACGGTGGGTGCGTCTGCTGGAACATGTGACTCCGTCCTACCGTTGTTGACGACGTATCTCATATAGCAGGATACCGGCTGAGACCGCCGAATTGAGCGACGTCTTTTGCCCAAGCATTGGAATGCTAACTTGCTCATCGCAAAGCAGCAACAAATCGGGATCGATCGCATGCATGTCGCCGCCGATCACCAAAGCGACTGGCGTTTTCAATGAAGCATCACATACGACCTGGCTCGTTTGAGACACGGCGATTAACTTGAAACCAAGCTCTTTCACTTTGGTCGCCGCAGCTACCAAGTCAGGCGATTGAATGATCGGGAAGTGATTCACAGCTCCCAAAGAAGCCCGTGCGATTTGGGTCGTGATTTGTGCCTGACAGAATTCGCCCGTGATGACGGCTTGGACTCCGGCGCTTTGGCAACATCGCAATACGGAAGCGAAGTTAAACGCATCCTGAATGCGATCGATGATCACAAGGATCGGCTGCATTGTATTTGATTCGAGCGTTTCAGCTTCGGCGAGCTGCGTTTGTTCGAGGATATCCAACGTCTGGTACGGGTACTTGGATACCCTGGCCACAATCCCTTGGTGATCGGACGTTTGGGCTAACTCCTCCAGCTTTGCGTTCGAGACAACCTCCAGTTCGACTCCTTCTTTTTGTTTGTCCTTGAATAAGTCAGCGTTCTGCTCGAAAACTTCTGCTGTCACATAGAGTTCGTAAACACGCCATCGCCCAGCGGTCAAGGTCTCAAACACAGACTCCCGCCCCCAGAGCCAATTGAGTTGATGTTTGCCCGGTGCGCTTTTCCTGAACTTCTTAACTTGTTGTCTCGCCATGTTTCAATCCTGCTTTGCTATCGAGTGAAATAAAAACCCGACGCGTAAGCGAGGGACTTGGCCACAAATCTTTTTGATTTAGCTCCCCTCGCCCCTCTTAGGCAACGCTGTGAAGCATTTTCCGCTGCCAAAAGCAGGTTTTTGTGTAGCGAAAGTCGTCAAGACTTTCGGCTGCATCGTCTAAACGACCGAAACTCTTGACGAGTTTCGCTACATAATGCGTCAAAGCGCTGCCTAGACGGGGTTAAGGCGCAAATCCGCCGGCTTCGCTTAGTTTCACAGGTCGCACCCGGCAGGTGCGACCCACTTGAGCTACTCTTTTCGTTTGCCTTTAGGTTTGGCTTCTTTGCTTGGCGTTGCCTTTGGCTCTGCCGCTTTCGGTGCGGAGGCGTCCGAGGACTTTGATTCCGAAGAACTGCTTTCCGATTTGGATTCGGAAGACTTAGATCCCGAACTGCTATCCGACTTGGACTCAGAGCTGCTCTTGTCCGATGCGGCAGACTTTTTATACGAATCGCTTCGATAGTCCGTTTGGTAAAACCCTGAACCTTTGAAGACAACGGCCGCCCCCGTGCCGATCAGTCGTCGCAGCTTCATCTTCTTGCACTTGGGGCACTTCTTCTCAACTTCGGCCATGATCGATTGAAACAATTCAAACTTATGATCACACGCTTCGCATTCGTAGTCGTAGGTTGGCATCGCGAATTCCCTGTTCTCCGGATTAAGTTGCTGGACCTGTCGAGACAATCACCATGCTTGGGCGAATCACTCGGTCGTGAAGGATATAACCGACTGAAGTTTCGTGCATCACAATGCCAGCAGCGTATTCTGCACTCGGCATTTGTGAAATGGCTTGATGGTGATAGGGGTTGAAAGTCTGACCGACCGAAACGATCGGTCTGCATTCGTGCTTGCCCAAAACAGTATTCAGTTGGCTCTGCACCAATTTGACCCCCGCGACCAAACTGTCGGTGCTGCCGCTGGCCGTTGCCGCATCGGTTGCTCGATTGAGGTTGTCCACCACTTCGAGCAAGTCCTTCACGAACGGCACCAAAGCATACTTGATCTGCTGTTCGGTGTCCCGGAGAAGTCTCTTTCTGAAATTTTCCAATTCCGCTTGCGCCTTTAGCTCGCGATCGCGGAATTCAGCAACTTGCTGTTCCAAAAGATCGACGATTTGCTCTGGCGACTCTGCGTTGAGCGAATCATCTTCCATCGATTCAAAAATGGAGTCGCTGGCACTCTTGCCTGCGTTGGAGTTTGGGTCAACTTCGTTTGTTGGTTCTGATGACATCTTGGTTACTATTGAAGGGTAGTAGGGTTATCGAACTTAGTTTTTTGCTTTCGCCGCAGCTTCCGTTGCATCCCCTTGGAAGTATGCGACGATACGATCCATGAATCCCTTGCGCTCGGGCGTAATTTCTTTTTCGTCCAACTCCGCAAGCTCCCGCAGGAGTTCTTGCTGTCGTTTGTTTAGTTTCTTTGGCACTTCGATAATCGTCTCTACGAGCAAGTCGCCGCGCGCGCCCGTATGTGGGTCAGGCATCCCCAAGCCACGCAATCGAAATACCGTGCCGCTTTGAGTTCCCGCTGAAAGATCAAGGGCCTTTTTTCCATCAAGCGTCGGAACGGTAACGGTCGCCCCAAGGGCCGCTTGGCTGAATGCGATCGGCAATTGGAAGACTAAGTTATGACCGTCACGATGGAAGATCGAATGCTGCTTTAAGTGAATAAAGCAATAGGCGTCGCCTCGCGGACCGCCGTCCGGACTTGGCTGCCCCTCGCCAGGCAATCGAACTCGCATTCCGTCATCGACCCCCGCTGGGATCTTGACCTCAAGCTTGACCTCATGAGGCTTGAGCCCTTGGCCATCGCAGGTTTTGCAAGGCTTGCTGATGGTCTTACCACTGCCTCTGCAAATCGGACAAGTGGTCTGGACACGTAGGATACCAGAGGCCTGGACAACTTGACCGCGGCCTTGGCATTTACGACACGTTTCCGGTTGCGAACCAACAGCTGCACCGGAGCCCGAACAGGTTTCGCATGCAGCGTGGCGTGTTAACGAAACAGTCTTAGCGACCCCGCTCGCAGCTTCTTCGAGATCAAGCGTCACATCGCAACGCAAATCCGCACCGCGTCGAACTCGACCTCGCGATCGACCGCCGCCCCCACCTCCGAAAAAGTCCTCGAAGATCGTTCCGCCAAAGACATCGCCAAAAGCTTCGAAGATGTCACCGACGTCTCGGAACCCACCGCCACCTCCACCGTCCACACCAGCGTGTCCGTGCTGATCGTACCGACTTCGCTTTTGCTGGTCGCTTAGTACTTCATAGGCTTCGGCAGCCTCCTTGAACTTATGAATCGCATCGGTATCCCCTTGGTTGGAATCAGGGTGATACTTCAGAGCGAGCTTTCGGTAGGCTTTGGCGATTTCGTCTTGCGAAGCAGACTGCTGAACGCAAAGAACCTCGTAGTAACATCGTTTGGTTGCCAAGGTCGAGCTCGTTATTAAAGTGTTGGAGCGGAATCAGCTCCAGAATAGGATTCGGTCAGAAAAAAAGGGGCACTCGCGGAGTGTTGAACACTATCGCAAGTGACCCCTGAACTTCAAGCGATCGAATAAGCAGTCCAATCAACCATTTAGTTGATCGAGCCTTCGACCTTTCGCTTCTTCTTATCGTCTTTATCGTAGGTCGTCACGAGGGAATCGGTCGTTAGCAGCAAACCGGAGATGCTAGCTGCGTTTGCCAATGCCGTTCGAACCACCTTCACTGGGTCGATGATGCCTGACTTGAGCATGTCGACATACACGCCCTTGTTCGCATCGTAGCCCATATTCAGAGGCTTCTGTGCAACTTCGTCAGCGACGACGCTGCCGTCGATGCCTGCGTTATCAGCGATTTGGCGAAGCGGTGCTTCCAAAGCTCGCAAGATGATCTCAGCGCCAGTCTTTTCGTCGCCGGAAAGTCCCTTTGCTAGAGCTGTTACTGTTTCACGGCATCGCAAGAGGGCAACCCCACCGCCAGGCAGAATACCTTCTTCGACAGCAGCGCGGGTAGCATGCAAAGCATCTTCCACGCGAGCCTTCTTTTGCTTCATGTCGGCTTCGGTTTCGGAGCCAACGCTGATTACTGCAACACCGCCAGCGAGCTTAGCGAGTCGTTCTTGGAACTTCTCCTTGTCGTATTCGCTGTCCGTTTGCTCGATTTGAGCACGGATTTGAGCAACGCGTTGGTCAACCGCTTTGCGATCTCCACCGCCTTCGACGAGGGTCGTGTTGTTCTTGTCAACAACAACCTTCTTGACGCGACCGAGGTGCTCCAACGATACCTTCTCGAGTTGAATCCCGAGGTCTTCGCTGATGAACGTTCCGCCAGTGAGCACAGCGATGTCGCCGAGCATAGCTTTGCGTCGATCGCCGAAACCAGGAGCCTTCACCGCACAGACATTCAGCGTTCCACGCAGCTTGTTCACCACCAAGAGTGTCAGCGCCTCGGCGTCCACGTCTTCGCAAATGATCAAGAACGGCTGGGCTGCAGCGCTGATCTTCTCGAGCAACGGCACCAAGTCGCGGATGTTGCTGATCTTCTTGTCGTACAAGAGAACCAATGCGTTATCATACGTGCAGCTCATTGTGGCTGGCGTATTGATGAAATATGGAGATACGAATCCCTTGTCGAATTGCATACCGTCGACATATTCGACAGTTGTATCGGCAGTCTTGCCTTCTTCGACAGTGATAACGCCGTCTTTGCCAACTCGCTCGAGGGCCTCGGCCAACAAGTTACCGATCGACATGTCGTTATTGGCGGAGATAGCTCCGACTGCCGCGACTTCTTGTCGGTTGCTAACAGGCTTAGCCATTTCTTGCAACTTTGCTACGGCTGCTTCGACAGCTTTATCGATACCGCGTCGAATTGCGGATGGGTTGCTTCCAGCGGCAACGTTGCGGAGCCCTTCTTTGAAGATCGCTCGTGCGAGAACGGTTGCGGTTGTCGTACCGTCACCAGCCAAATCGCTCGTCTTTTGAGCCACTTCGACAACGAGCTTAGCGCCCATGTTTTCGAAACGGTCTTCGAGTTCAATTTCCTTGGCAACTGTAACGCCGTCTTTCGTGACGGTTGGGCCACCAAAGCTCTTGTCGATGATGACGTTGCGACCAGTCGGACCCATGGTCACGGCTACCGCATTCGCTAGTTTATCTACGCCTT
>CANHVO010000409.1 GCA_947463915.1 Planctomycetaceae bacterium | reverse complement strand
GTTTTCCATTTGGGGAGATGGCGACATCGTTACTTCTGCCGAAGACCACGAATTTCTCGCTTCCATCGCGAATCGAAAACAGCAGGGAAAAGGAGAATTCAAAAAGCTACTAGGAGTCGAACACAACCTAAGCCAAGTACCAAGTGGTGAACCAGCGGCTGAGATGCTGGTTGGAGCAGTAGACGAATGGGCAAAACGGAATTTGAAAGCCAAGGATGTAAAGTGATTTAGAGTTTAGACACACTAGAGTGAAGCAGTTGTCCCAACTGCTTTGAAGTGAGTTCATGCGTTCTTGGTCCAACGCAACCGCACGCCCGGTTCGAGAAGATGTGCCGAAGGATGTTATTAGGGATAGAGACGCAGGGCGTGAACAATTGAGACAATTGTTCGACACTATTGCAATTTCAAAACATAATATAGCGAGTCTACGCCGGACTGGGCACCGTTTGCATACTCCGAAGCTACGGTGGGTCTTACTGCCCTAATTCTAGTTCTTGCGGATTGTCCCGTAAGTTCCGAGGTCCAAATGTAAACTGTTTCGCCATCGACTTCGTATCCGAACACCTCTTCGTTGGCGTTCGAATAGTCCTCTATCGTCAACCCGATCTCCTCCAAGTCTCTAAGTCGCGTTGGCCACTTTTCTTTTTTGTTTTTGTACTGTCGGATCCCAATGGCTGTCCGTGTCCAGCGCACATAGTCTTCCTCCGAAATCTCTGCGGATACCATCGCTTCGATCGCAGGCAAGACCATGGATAGCCAAACACCAGCCGACCCCTTACTGGCTCGCCCTGATTCTTCGGAAAAAGCTGAGGCCCATGACCTTAAACCTTTTAGATCCGTATTCGGTAAATTGCCTGCCTTGGTATAGAACTCGATCAACGTTTTTTCGACGCTGGGAGTGAGTGGGTGCAACGCGTTGTTAAGCTCGAAACCTGGCTCATTGAGACCACCTGTCGCTCGAAGACTCGCAATCCCCGCAAGCCCAAACGCACGTTCGCCATGCATCATGTCTTTCCATCGCTCGCCAAAAGATTCCTCACTGGAAAGCGAGGATCGCAAGAGCGCCAAATCATCATCGTTCCAAATGCTCTCGGTCAATGACCTGCGAATGCAGGCAAGCCTCATTCCTCGCAACGCCACGTTCACCAGTTCTGAAACAATCGTTTCGCGAGAGTCAAACGCCTTGGCGGTCGCTTGCATTAGCTTTAAATCCCTCATTGCCCGCTTGGTATCCCGCTGATGATACGCATAGTCGAAGTCAAGATTGAGCAACCGCAGCACTGATCGCGAGTTCTGCTGGTATTCCAGTAACGTTCCAAATCCGTCAAAGCCAATGGGGAACCTCACAGGGGTCGGGTGCTGACAAGCCTTTTCGATCAACCGAATGGCTGGCTCCATTTCCTTAAGATAGTCTCCAACGAGGGCTTCTTCCGGCCATGGGCATCCAGGAATGAGTTCTGGCAATTCCTTGCCATCCGCACCAAGGTAGGGAAGCTTCTCTGCTGATTTGGTTCCGGTTCCCCAAGTGCATAGATCGAGCACCGTAAACCAATCCTCTGTCCCCGCGGTGTAGGTGCGTTTCGTGTACCACTCTTTCAGCGAAACATTATTGTAGGGGATTCCCTCTCTCGCCCAGCTCGCGATCTGCGTTTGGTTTGCTTTTGAGGCGAGCCACTCTTGAGTCCCCCAATAAGCGGTCGCAATGAGCCCTAACATTACCGGCACAACGGCGATCAAAACGTACCAGCGAAGGTTGCTCGCGTACCATCTAGGCTTGTGTGTCAAAGCATTCATCATTTAGTCCTATGCTTACCCTGTAACCGAATCTACTTCTTAGTACTACTTTAGCACGACGCGCAAGCTAGTGATTTTACTTTTTGATCCTACATTAGCACGACGCGCAAGCTAGTGAATCAAACATCCAAATCACTAGCTTGCGCGTCGTGCTAGGTATGTTTAACCCCGCCGCTCGCCTAACGATTACAACTCCGATACCAGCGTTTGAGCTCGAATCTCCCAATCTTGGTGCCACAATTTCCCAGGAACCCCCATGGCCCAGAAGGATGTGTCCAGCGATTCGGTCGCAACCTTTGCGATAGAAGGACGCCATGCTCTTACGAGTGCGTCGTAGCTTTCGTTTAGTTTGGATTTGTCCCGAACCTCAAGTTGTTGTAGCAATTGCTGGACAAGAATCGAGGCATGTCGCTGACGCACAAGCGACGCGACGGCAATCGATGGCACGGATGCGTTTGGAACCCCGATCCCGCCAAGATCTCCTGGTACGGTTTGTTGAGAAAATCGTTCCCAACTCACCACGACCGCTCGACGTCGTGCCTGATCTCGCAACTCGTTGTTTGCCAAGGAACGAACCACTTTGGAGTAAAGCTCAGGACCAAGGGCTTCTCGGCGCTTTGGCTTCGTCAGTTCCTGGACCAACCAAGCCTCAATTCTATCCGCACATTCTTGCTCGAGGATCCGAGGCTCCATGCGAAGCCGTTCGGAGATGGAATGCATCAGTCCTATCGCACGTTGGTAACGCTTTGTGGTCGCTTGCTCATTCGCCTCCCCACTATCCAGGCGTAATGAGGTGAGCATGGCTTCACGCTGCACAAATAGGACCGCATAAAGGGACGCCTTGATCGAACCACCGTAACTGGCCAATTGGGATTCAAGGAAACCGAGTGTTTCATTGACAGAGTCTTGTATCGGTAGTGTTGCAGTCTTTTCTGCAGGGGCAACTTGTTTTTCGACCATCAGACCGTGCTCATCGATCTCGAACTCAGGGTCTGGCTCGGATTTCAGCCAGGGGTTTTCGGCGAGAACGAGTTCGATGGGAGACGAGTTAATAGCCGATTTCTTTGCGTACCCTTGGGCCTCAATCGAAAGAGCTCGCTGCACAGACGCTGGCATACCCGGATAGGACATGATGGTGATCAAGAATGGTATGGTTGGGATGAGCAACGCCGCGAACAAGAACGCCCCTTGCGACGAATAGTACCGCCAGCCTAGCTGACCATCCATCCAAGCACGCATCATCACCCGAGTCGCAATGAACGCGATTGCGATCGAAATGACCATCGACCACGTGGGCGCCCCTAATCCAATAAGTGCGAAGGAGCCTAGACAAACACCACCGACCCCGATGGCAGGCGCAATACAGAAGACGACGAGCGAGCTTTTCAGCCATTGCGTTGCCCACTGAGTGGACGCATAAATTGCAACGGCACACAACACAACCGATAGCCACGGAACCGTTGGAAATCTACGAGGGTATTGGAGTGGAGCTTCGGTCGATGCAAGAACCATCGCAATTCCGGCCCAGCAAGCCAACCCAACAAGCATGATTCCGAACGGTAGTATTTGTCGTGTCCACCAAACCATACCCGGCGACACCCCGCGGTCCGCTAGAAATCGAATACGCAACTTGGTGCCGTCGCTACCAAAGACGGACGTACCAAGCCAACTCAAAATCAGACCGCCTATCAACCCGACATTGATATATATCCAGTCAACAGGTTGGGCCTGGGGACTATCAATGAGCCAACCAAAGCAAGGAATCAAAACAGTCGAGACCGCAGCCACAATCAGCATCCGATTTTGGGTCGCAATTTGCCATAGCAAGCTCGGGACAATACCCTGCGGTTCCCAAATGGACCGCGCGCTTGAATGGTAACGAAAGTCCAAACGACTCCACCACTCGATCCACGAGTTTTTAACTCCATTTGCCACAAAGGAGGATCGACCGTAGCGATAGGCGATCCCGGCAACAACGGCAGCAATGAATAGGTAGTTCAGAATCGAACAGAGCAAGGAAGGCATTTTGGATGTGTTATCCAACAATCCACCCAAGGGGAAAAAATCGACCTCCAACGTGGCCAAAATCGTCGGAACTGCAGCCAGAGGAAGAATCGTAATGAGCGTTGACATGGCCGTCGGACAAATCCAAGCGAGCGAAAAGCTGATTGCCAACAGGAAGACCGTGTTGATTGGCCACAACGCGGAATAGGTATCCAGCATTTGGGAATCATAAAAAATCTGAGGGCTGACAACAAGCACAATGATCGAACTCACCAGCCAACACAGAAGCAGTGCGATGCCTCCCACGGCTAACTTGGAGACAACGATGGTTTGACGGCGAACGGGCAACGCCCCCATCCATGATATCGTTCGCAACTCCTTTTCCTGACTAACCAGCATCGGGCCAACACCCACTGCTAACAGTCCAGGAATAAGGACAAATACGACCGCATGGAAATACTGCCGATCGATTGCGATAGTCAAAGCCCCTAGTAGATGAAGCAAGGCTGCAATGCCGACCAAAGCAATCAAAAGTGGCTGAATCTGCTTCCACTCTTTCCAAAGCAGTCGCTTCCAAGTCAAGAGAGTCTCCTCATGCTTGGAGTCTGGGCTTATCCCCAATGGTACGGTGCTAGTGCTCATGATTCCCTCGTTGTTCTTTCAGTGAATCGATGACTAGGATGCTTGCCGATCGGCGACGGTGTTGTTGCCGGTGGGCGGTTGCTTGGGTAGGTCGACGCTTTCTATCGTTTCGGGAGCAATTCCTCGCGTGCACGCAACAAACAGCTCCTCCAACGTAGCCGGGCGTGATCGAACACTCTGAACGCCTGGCCATGCCAAGATTGCGCGTTCGTGTGTTGGATCAAAGCCTCGAACGACCCATCGCAACTGGCGGCCCATTCGTTGCTCGCTCAAGACCTCTGCGGAACCGCGAATCTCGGGCAATGCAGCTAACGGATCGGCAACTCCCACCGTCACTTCAAACACTTGGTCGCGCAAATCGGAAAGCAGAGCAGTCAGCCGCACTTTACCTTGATGCACGATGGCAATGTAATCTGCGACACGCTCCACTTCGGCAATTTGGTGGCTTGAGAGCAACACGGTCTGGCCCGTCGCAGCTCGTTCGACCATGCTTTCCATAAACTCGCGTCGCACCAACGGATCTAGACCCGATGTTGGTTCGTCCAAAATCAACAATTCAGGATCATGTGCGACCGCCAACGACAGCGCGACCTTCGCGCGTTGCCCTTTGCTCAAGTGCTTGATCTTGCGATCCGAGGGGAGTTCGTAGCGTGCGATGGATTCTCGATATCGCTCCAAAAACCCTTTGGTGTAAAAGGACGAAGCGAACCAGCCGATTTCATCGACTCGCATCCAATCATAAAGTGCCGGTGCGTCGGACACGTATCCAATGCGACGACGGATCTCAAGCGAATCGCGAACGGGGTCCAGTCCCAGTACACTGACCTTCCCTTTGCTCGGCACTTGGAATCCAGTCAAGATCCGAATCAACGTCGTCTTGCCGGCGCCGTTCTCGCCCAGCAATGCAAACACCGACCCTTTCGGAATCTTCAGATCGATACCACGCAACGCGTCGCAGCCACGGAAATGCATTTCCAAGCCTTCGATTACAACACAGTCGTTCATAGAGGGTACCTCGATTGCGAGAGCTGACTCGCAGGCTAAGCCGTTGGTTGAGAAGGAATTTCGGACGCTACCGTATTGATGGTCGGCGTCAATTTCTTAAGCTGCTTCCGGACAATGTCCTCGATCTCAGCTGCAGTCAATCCGCCATGAAGAGCTTCGGAGAGCACTCCATGCAAGCGGTCGGCGATAATGGTGCGTCTCTCTTCGCGACACGTCTTGGTCGCACCCTGGCAAACCGCCAAACCGCGACCGCGAAGAGATTCAAGAACGCCGTCGCTTTGAAGCTCCTGATAAGCACGAGCGATCGTGTTCGGATTCAGCGCCAATTGCACACTCAAGGACCGTACGCTGGGCAACAACTGTCCCGGTCGCAACGACTCCTCAGCAATGGCGAATTTCACTTGGCGGACAATCTGTTCGTAGATCGCCACCCCGTTGTTTGCGTCGATGGAAAAAAACATTTTTGACTCCTTCTGCGGTTGCAGAACTAGTGAACTAGATAGATGGTACACTAGTGACGGGATGGAGTCAAGCTTTGTGGGGGAATTTTCCAATGCAAAATATTGGATATGTGCAAAACTGCTTAAAATTAAACGCAAATGATGCGATTTCCGCCCGCGGCCCAAAGCAGCAACGCTGTGAAGCATTTCAGGACGGCTGGGGCTTGCCCCACCGTCCGCAGCTTTGGTGTTCTAGATTCGCTCGGCCTGATCGCACATCTCCGGAGTCGTCGCACAGTGTAGAGCGATTGTCTCAATCGCTCGGCGG
>CANHVO010000408.1 GCA_947463915.1 Planctomycetaceae bacterium | reverse complement strand
CATCGGGTTGGTCTGTGAAGTCGCTGCATCGATTGATTATGAATTCACGAACGTATCAATTGGCCAGTGTCGACAACGACGCGAACCTGTCAGTGGACCCAGGCAATCGCTGGCATTGGCGATATTCACGGCGTTCGTTGGATGCAGAATCGATCCGCGACGCGATGCTTGCGGTCAGTGGCCGCTTAGATCGAAACGTGCCTCAGTCCCATCCGTTTCCATCGGTCGACACATGGGGATACACGATCCACAACCCATTCTATGCTGTCTACGATTCAAACCATCGCAGCGTGTATTTGATGGTCCAGCGAAACAGACGGCATCCGTACCTGGCATTGTTCGATGCAGCGGATCCCAATCAGAGCATTGCAACTCGGCAACCGACAACCACTCCCACGCAAGCCCTTTATCTGATGAATTCCCCGTTTGTCCAAGAGGTTTCCGAGGGGTTTGCTCGTCGCGTGGTATCCGTGGCAGGTGATGACCAGGCCAAAATGCGATGGGCATTTGAAACGACACATGGCCGCATTCCAGACGATGCCGTCGTTGGTGATGTCATCGCGTTCGTGTCGGCATATGGAGAGAAAATCGCAGGTGATACGGCAGTTGATAAGGACATCGCGGCATGGTCGGCACTTGCGAGAGTTTTGTTGACAAGCAATGGGTTTCTTTATGTGGATTAAGGAAGAAAGATTATCAGCGTCCCCCCTCGCCCCGTTTCGGGGAGAGGGGAGCGAGTCATAGGAAGTGGGGCATACCAGGCCAACGGCCTGGGTACCGATTTTAAGATAACACAAAGGGCCGACGGCCCGACCGTTTGCAACGTTTGAATGGATCTTCAAATCATGAATACAACAGAACCAACACGGCGAGAATTTCTGAGTCGCGCATCGGGCGGATTTGGTGCCCTTGCGTTGGCGGGCCTCGTAAGCGAACTTCAAGCTGCCGACAATCCGCTTGCAGCCAGGAACGGCCATCACCTACCGAAGGCCGACCGTGTCATCTTCTTGTTCTCGACCGGTGGCACTTCGCATATCGACACCTTCAATCATCGACCGCAGCTAATCGCCGATCATGGCAAGTCCATCACGGCTTCGCGATGGCTCAATAAATCGGGAGAGTTCAATCGGTTCTTGATCAAGCCACGGTTTGCTTTCAAGCAGTATGGTCAATGCGGAAGCTGGGTTAGTGAACTGTTCCCGAATGTGGGTTCGGTCATGGACGATGTGTGTGTGCTCAATGCGATGCACTGCGAGAGTGATGGCCACGACAAAGCGACGTTGGCGGCCCACACCGGCTCGGCGCAGTTTGCTCGACCGAGCGCAGGCTCCTGGGTGAGCTACGGACTCGGAACGGTCAATCAGAATCTGCCATCGTTCGTAGTTCTAGCTCCAGCCGCACCCTACGCTGGCGCCCAAACTTGGAGCAGCGATTTTTTGCCTGCATGTCATCAAGGAACGCACGTCGTACCGGGTATTGAGCCGCTGCCCAATATTCGACCGCGAAATCCAAATTCCGATTTTCAGCAAATGGAACTCGCTTTGCAAAAACGATTGAACCAGGCCCATTTGGCGCAGCGAGCCGCCGACCAATCCCTCGATGCACGGATCAGATCTTTTGAGACCGCCTTTGGAATGCAACGAGAAGCGCCCGAGGCTTTTGATCTATCGCAAGAAACGGAAGCCACGCTCCAACTGTACGGGCTTGAGCGAGGAGCAACGAGTGGCTTCGGTTGGCAATGCTTGGTCGCCCGTAGGCTTGCGGAACGCGGCGTGCGGTTCCTCGAGCTGATCGACGTTGGATCGAGCAGCAATTGGGACTCCCATGGTGACATGGGCGATCACATCCGGCTTGCGAAAGCGATCGACAAGCCGATAGCTGGTCTGCTAACCGACCTCAAACAAAGAGGCATGCTGGAGCGGACGCTCGTGGTTTGGACAACCGAATTCGGTCGCACTCCATTCCATCAGCAAGCCGACCACGCAGGTCGTGAGCACCACAACCTGTGCTTCTCCTCGTGGATGGCCGGTGGCGGCGTCAAAGGAGGGATCGTCCATGGGCAGTCGGATGAGTATGGCATTCTGACATCTGAGAACGCCGTTCATACCCACGACCTTCACGCCACGATGCTACACCTTCTCGGGATCGATCACGAGAGACTAACTTTCCGGCATGCCGGTCGTGATTTCCGATTGACCGACGTCCACGGACGCGTCGTCCGCGAGATCATCGCTTAGCGGCGCTCGTTCGGTCGAACCATGATCTCAAGTGCCATGAATAAAAAGATTGCAACTAGTTCCGCACCCGCATTGATCTGTTTTGGATAACACCGGAAGGTAGGCCGAAATCCTACGGATCGATCGGCGTTGGAGAAACAAAGACTCAGCAAGCACGCCCTGGCGCAATATGGTCTATTGGCGAAATAGATTCCGATAAAATGCTCGGGCATTTCATCATCGGTGATCGAACAGCTCAAGCTGTCATGCCTGAAGCTCTTCCAGAGTAAGAAATTTTTTGAATCGAACTTTTCCGATGATATACACTCTTTGCCACTTCCTGCTTCTTTCGTTGCTGTTGAGCAGCGAAGCTGTAGCTCTAGCTCTTTGTCCCTTTCAGGCAACTCAAGAGCCGGTAACGCTTGATTCGCTCAGTTGGTATATCCAAGATCGTGACTTTCAAGGTATCGAGCCCGCCGATTGGGTTTATGAGGGGCAGCAGAAAGCGTTTGTTGGCGATTTTGCCAACCCTGCAACCTTTCCCTATATCGACGAACTCGCTGGACTCGGAGTCACCGTGATTCACACTGGCGGTCCCGAGCCCTATTTTCCATTGAAGCGCGATGGAGGTCTTGGAGGTGACGCCAAAGAGAGCGCATTGATGCGTTCGGCGTTTGCACGTATACGGGGGCACAAGATGAGAGTCGTCATCGGCGTATCCCCGTACGCTCCCGTTGAGTTTGTAAGGCAACATCCGGAATGGCGCAATAAATTGATGGTCGATGAAAAGCCGATCGATCCTCTTTTGGACCTGACGAAGCCCGGGACGGTTGGGTTGCGAAGCATGAGTCTCAACACTCCCTACGGTGACTATCTGATCGAGAATCTTGCCGAAATTTTCTCTGATTACCAAGTCGATGGGATCTCATTTGATGGAAACTATCACCCGATGATCCAATTTACCCCGTATGACATGGAACTCTACCAAAGAGAAACGGGGCGTACGTTTCCGGCGAAAATCGACATGACGAGCGACGACTACAAGATCTACCTGCTTTGGGCCGATACCAAGCTTGAAAATTGGTACCGCAAGTTGCATGCGAGGTTGCGGCAAGTCAATCCTCAGGCTGCCGTTTACACTTGGACAACCAATGCAGGACGTTATGGCCATTTCTTGACAAGCCCGCGCGTCATGTCAGCGCGGATGAATTTACTGTTCGACTCGCCTGTTCAAGAATGGTGGTTGGACGAAGTGAATTTGGGTTCGAGTGTGGTACCATCCTTTGGCGCAGCCTACGTACGAGCAGTCACTGGTGGCCGCACAGGCGCGAGCGAGCCATACATCATCTCGCATGGCAACCCATACAGTGGCTCGGGGTTTCCTCGTCATGAGTTGTTTGTTCGGTGCATGCAGGCCATGACGAACGGTTCCATCACGCCGCTCGCTCTGCCCAATGGTGCTGGAAAAGAAGCAGGAGATGATACGATTCGCGAAATTGGTCGGCGAAAAAAGTGGACGACTCGCACGTCGTCTGAACCTTGGGCAGCATTGCTGGTGAGTGAGCAGACTCGCCAGTTTTATGCGGGCGGACAAGTCATGGACCGATTTCTTTCGCACGCCTTGGGTGTGTTTCGCGTTGGACTCGAGGAGCATTTGCCTTTGACATTGATCACGGACCAAGATCTAAGCTTGGATCGGCTTGAGAAGTATCGAGTTCTTGTGCTCCCAAATGCGGCAGCGCTTTCGAATGCGCAGGTCGTAGCGATTCGCCAGTTTGTCCATAACGGCGGCGGCCTCGTGGCTACGTGCGAAACGTCTCTGTGTGATGAGCTTGGACATCCGAGATCGAATTTCGCTTTGGCCGACCTTTTTGGAGTCGACTTTCTAGGTAGACCGCAAGCTCCCACGCAGCGAACCGAACTGGATGCGAACTTTGCAATCGTGGTCGATGACAAGTATTGGGCGAACAGACAGGGGGCTGCGGAGATGCGTTGGGGGGCAGGCGACTTGCAGACCAGCGAATTGATTTCGGATCCACGTTTGAAGTTGGTTACCAACGGAGTACAAGCAAGTTTCAAGGGGCCGATGGTGTTGATGAGCGACGCCCGACCGCCGATGCAGCGCGCCATGTTTATGTTCCCCGAGGGAAAGCCACCGGTTCCCGCTGTGGTCATGGGGGAACAGGGCAATGGCCGAGTCGTCTACATGGCAGCAGGTTTTGACGCAGCCAATTTTAGTTATGGCTATCCGTACCAACGTATTCTATTTGCCCAAGCGATGAAGTGGGCAGCGAGGTCACAACCTCCAATCGAAGTTATCGCGCCGATGTGCATTCAAAGCACTTTCTATCGTCAGCGCGATAGCGACGGCGAGCGATTGGTGGTTCATTTGTTTAATGGCTTGGACAGCACCAATGGCCATGGCTTGCCTGAAGTTGACGTGCCGTTACGGGAAGAGACGGTTCCGGTTGGTGGCATACGCTTAAGGTTTAATGACACGAAGATAAAGCGAGTGCACTTGGAGCCAGAAGGACTTGAACTCAGCAAAGTTGAAGCAGGGGATTTTCAAGAAGTGCAGGTGCCGCCGATCGCCGTTCACTCGATGGTCGTTTTCGAGTATTGAGACAGAGCTCAGTGTCGCCGCTTTTCGCGATCAATCCTTCAACGCAAATGCCACCAGTGTTCCGCCTCGTGGGCGACCCGTTTTGCCGCCGCCTGCAGAAATAACCACATACTGCCGTCCTTTGGCAATGTACGTGCTTGGGCTTGCGTTGCCGCCAAACGGCAGTTTTGTTTTCCAAAGAATCTGGCCGGTCTCTTTGTCGAACACGCGAAATGTTTCATCCGCTGTCGCTCCAATGAAGATCAAGCCACCGGCAGTCACCAAGGGGCCGCCATAGTTTTCTGTACCGGTTGGTGGGATGCCTCGGGCTGTAAGTTCAGGATATTCACCGAGCACGACTTTCCACTTGATCTCTCCTGTGTTGAGATCCACTGCATTCAAAGTGCCCCATGGCGGCTTTATCGCCGGATATCCTTCACTGTCCAGCCAGCGACGGAATCCGCCAAAAGCATAGCCCGGTCCATCGTCGTCAGCGGCTACCGCCTCAGCCTTGCGGGGCGCGGTCTCCTCTTTGGGAGCCGTCTTTGGCAAGCCTTTGCTGAGGACATAGTCGATAACTGCGGATCGCTTTGCCTCTGGCATGTCGGAATAAGAAGGCATGCGTCCACCACCCTTGCGAGTTATCTGCTCAATCTCAGCGCGAGTTTTTCTCTTTTCAATGTCAAGAAGAGGCGGAAACTTCAGCTCGAGATTGCCCTTCAGTTCCAGTCCATGACAAACGCCGCAATAGACCATGTAATCGCGCTCGCCAGGTATCAGCTTGGAGCCATCCGCATGTCGGGTCTCGATCATTTGCAACAACCAAGGTATTTCATTGACGTTGACGTAGTAGATCCCGTCCGGATCAGCCGCGCCGCCGCCCCATTCCATGCCGCCATCAAAACCTGGAAACATGACCGTCTCACGTAGACTTGGTGCTGGAAAAGGCCCGAAGTTAGGCGCTGCCAAGATTCGATCTCGAGCCAACTGCTGGGTCTCAGGAGAAAGGTTCGAAACATCGTCTAATGTGTAGCTCTGCCGCATCAGTGGCGGTGGTTTGGTTGGAAATGGCTGAGTCGGCCAAGTCTGCTCACCAATCAAATCGGTTTGTGGAACAGGCAGTTCTTCAATCGGCCAGAGCGGTTCACCAGTAACCCGGTCGAACACGAAGAGCAGTCCGTGTTTGGTACCTTGAGCGACAACATCTATTTTCTTCCCGCCGTGGTTGACCGTCAGAAGAACCGGCGGACAGGGCAAGTCTTTGTCCAGGAGATCGTGATGCACGATTTGGAAATGCCATAAGCGTTCTCCTGTCGCTGCGTTTAGTGCGAGCAAGCAGTTCGCGAACAGATTCGCCCCTTTCCGTTTTCCCCCGTAGAAGTCCGGCTCCGCTGTCTTGGTAGCGACGTAGACGAT
>CANHVO010000407.1 GCA_947463915.1 Planctomycetaceae bacterium | reverse complement strand
CTTGGTGTGCTAACCGGCCAAGCGCGCGCTGATCGCGTTTTAGCGCACCAAGCACTTTGCGAACGTTGGGCTCAAGGCCCAAGTTCGCTGAGGCCGATGCACGGGAGGTTTGTGAATCAAGTACAATTTTACGAACACGCTCCGTCCGTACTTTCAGGCACCCATCAAACGCATCGCAGCATGAAACTTCAATCGCTTCTTTTCTCATTCCTTTTCGTTTTTGCTTGCGATGCCTTAGGAGCGGAATCCAAACCCATGAATGTCGTCGTTCTGTTTGCGGACGACTGGCGGCACGACACCCTTGGTTGTGCCGGCAACCCGGTGGTGAAAACGCCAAACCTAGACCAAATGGCAAAGGAAGGCGTTCGCTTTACACACAACTGCGTTACCACATCGATATGCGGAGTCAGTCGGGCAACGCTGTTGACCGGCCAATGGATGTCGCGGCACGGAAACAAAGCGTTTGATGCCTTCGCAACCCCTTGGTCTGAGACTTATCCAGGACTGCTCCGGGCCAACGGCTACTATGTGGGGCATGTTGGCAAGTGGCACAATGGAAAGTTCCCCAGCGAAAAATTCGATTTTGGTAGATCCTATTCTGGAACGCATTGGATGAAACAAAAAGATGGAACCGAGATTCATGTAACCGAGAAAAACGAAAGGGACGCGATGGAGTTCCTTCGGTCACGGCCAGCGGACAAACCGTTCTGCTTAACATTGGCATTTTTTGCAACGCATGCCGAAGACGGCAACCCAAAGCAGTATCTGCCACAACAGAAAAGCTTGTCGCTCTATCAAGATGTCCATGTACCAGTCCCGAAGACGGCTTCCGACGAGCACTTCAAGCGACTTCCGCCGTTTCTTGCAAACGAAAAAAATGAAGGTCGAAACCGTTGGCATTGGCGATTCGATACACCCGAAGGCTATCAGGAATACATGAAAAACTACTATCGACTCGCTTCCGAAGTGGATGCGACGTGCGGTAAAGTCATCGAGGAACTCAAGGCTCAAGGCCTCTACGAGAACACGCTCGTCATCTTTACTACGGACAACGGTTACTTCCATGCCGAGCATGGACTTGCCGACAAATGGTATCCGCATCAGGAGAGTATCCGCGTGCCATTGATCGTTCACGACCCTCGCATGCCTAAAGCGCGAGCAGGCGAAACAAACGATGAGTTGACCCTGAATGCGGATCTCGCCCCGACCATTCTAGCAGCGACCAACATTGCAGCCCCGTCCAAAATGCAAGGTCGGGATATCGCCACCCTTTACACGAGTGATAAACCTGTCCAATGGCGCGGCGATTACTTTTACGAACACGCCACGATTCGAAACACGGATTTCATTCCTTCCTCGGAAGCGCTGGTTCGCAAAGACTGGAAATACATGTTCTGGCCTGATTTCAACCAGGAGCAACTATTCGACCTGAAAGCTGATCCTTTAGAAGAGAACGACGTCGTGGCGGATGCAAAGAACACATCGGTACTTGAGCAAATGCGGGAGAGATTTGCTCAACTGAAGGCAGACGCAAAATAATTCCACGGTCAATACATGGTTTGGGGGGAGCCGAAAAGAACGAAAGAATTCGAAAAAGGAATCGCAGTTCGTTGAGTGATTTCGACGCAGTCGACAAAAGTAGCAGGCACGCTCCGCCGTGCCGTCCGCTGGAGTGAATGGACTCTCCATGCGAATCTGGCGGGGCGTCGGACAGTTTGGACAGAAAAATTGATGACAGAAAAATCAACAGGCACTATTGTTGACGACTTTTTCCTATCATTAATTTTCCTGTCAAAGTATGCTTTCCAATCCTAGTAACTGGCTCGACTCCGCTAAAGCGACGCGTGATGCAATTGACTAGGATTCCTAGTGACCGGCACATGGTATGTGCCTACTACTCTTTTCGGCCAATCGTTCCTGCAACATCGGCGATTTGTGCGGTTCTTCCTTCGGAACCGCAGGCCCAAATCGAACCGTCTGGAGCTATGTTTACAACATGGAAGCCGACATCTGACATGGGGGACCAGTCTTCGCCCGATAGGCTCCATTCACAGCCACTGGGGCCGCAGGTTAACCAAAAACTCGGAAGTTCTCCGGCCTCATTCGCAGGGCTCGCAATGACACAGGAACGAAAGCCTCGCGGTCGCTTGCCTGTGATCGGCTGCCAACTCACGCCACCGTCGCTCGTTATCGCGATGTTTTGCGTGTCGACTGTTGTCTTCTCGTAGTCTCCACCGACCGCGATCCCTTTCTTATCGCTTTCAAACGCGACGGAAAAGATCCCGGACGACTTGCCTCTCGCAATCATTGGAACCATTTGTGGTGACCAATTTGCGCCGCCATTTTGCGTTCGAAAGATACGGCTTGGCCCCTCGCTGCCGCCACCGAGACCAATCCACGCGAGCTCCTTTCCGAAAGCATGAAGGCTTGAATTGCTCGCGGCAAAGCCAGCTTCACCCGAATCCACTTTGGGAATGACCGAGGGATCAATCGCTTTCCAGGACTCGCCAGCATCTTCCGTTTTAAGAATCAAAAGACCACCGTCGATCGGGTCACTGAATGCGAAACCGATGCGATCGCTCGAAAACTTCATCCCGTCAATAAACGCTTCGGGAGACTTGTTCTCGTATGTCGTTTTCCAAGTAACGCCTCGATCTACTGTTTTCAAAATTAGAGCAGGCTGACCGGCAGTTGCAACGATGGCTCGATCGGCATCCCAAGCATGGATCGATCGGATCTCGACTTGGGGTAAATTCGGAATCGAATGCTGCTTCCAACTCTTGCCACCGTCGACGGTTTGCACCAGCGTTGATTTGCTGCCGCATGCCCAAGCGACTTCCTTGTTGACCGGCGCCAAACCTCGAAGGCTGGCTTGGGTTCCGGTATCAAAAATCCGCCAAACATCGTCTGCTTGCGTAGGCTTCACCAGAGCAAAGGTTGCAGCGGAAACTGCAAATAGAGCAAGAACTAAACGCATTGAAGTTCCTCGTTCTTCGAATGGGACTGACGCGGCAAAACCTTTCGACGCATCAAAATGGGTAACGCCACTAAGATAGTTGCCAACGTGATTTGGGCAACAGACGCCGCCCAACGTGCGACAACGTGCAATAGGTCCGGCGCCAACCAAAGCTCGGGAAATACCCAGCCAAGGAAAATCGCTAGTGCTATTGCGGCCGCTAGAAAGGACTTTAGCCAAATCAGCCCTTTGCGGTAAGTGAAATAATACACAACCAACGAAACGAAACCGTAGATGACGGTACCAACTCCCTCTCTCTTTGCTATGTCGAAACAAATTCTAAGGTCCATCCACCGTAGTGCGGCCATTGCGAGCGCACAATAAGCGGTCAGCAACAACAATTGCCGTAACGTCAGTCGGTAACTACGTGGCCGTTCATCGATTGCAAGGCTGTTTTGATTCGATGGAAAAAACCAATTTGTGATAATGAGACCAAGCAATAGTACACAGCCAAGAATGAGGGTTTGGGTAATTATCGAATTGAAATACCAGCCTTTGTCTAGGATCGAATGCATGCCGATGAAAAGAATTGAAAGGAATACGACGATTGGCAACGAATGAAAACCGAAACTTTCTGGTGAATCCACAGTCCGATGAATGACAAATGTGCCAAATGCCATCAACATGGTTGCAGCGCACTGCCATGCGAGCCTATCGTAATCCTCGTAACATCCAGACAACATGATTCGCCAGTAAAGTAACAGCGAAGCGATGCCTAGCACCACGCATTCATCCAGCCAATAGGTCGCACCAACTCGAATCGAGCAAAGTATCCAGCAGATTAGCCATGCTAAAGTAGCCAAGCAAACGAAAAGGGAAATGTACGGAATCCAAAAGCGAGGCTGTATCGTTCGAACGATTTTGCCACTGTCTTTTTCAATAACAATTACTCTCCCTTCCATTGACACGAAAATGATTTCTTGCCCATTAGGAGAGAAGTTCAAACTGGCTTCCATGGCGGGGACCGGCCATTTGTGAAGCAATTCGCCATTTTGTGTTTTACGGATTTCAAAGTTACCAGGGTAGTCTTCAGGAAAATTCTTAAGGTCCCAAGTCACGTACTCGTCGCCTTGATGTCCTAATAGCCTTCCGTCCCAAGATGCACTCACGTCCAAAGGATCGCCCGTCGTCGTGTTGTAAACCAGGGTAGCTCCCAAGCCATCGCGGAGGCTAATGAGAGAATCGTACATGCTCCAAGAATCGGGGCGATTTCCGCTACCCAAAGCGGTCGGCGGGACCGGGATCTGCAATCGGATAGCCCCGGTTTTCGCATCATGAATATTGATGGTTTTCCGATCTAGACTGACGCATCCAATGCAACCATCTCCAACTTGGTAAGTGACGTAGCCGCTACCACCAACCACAAGCCATCTTGCAATCTCGATCGGTCCAACGTCCGACATTTGCATCAAAACAAGAGTTTCCGCAGGATCAACTGGGGCAGGAATCGTGTTTGACGTGTCGATTGCAGTCGATTCGGATTCCGTTTCTTGCTCTTCTGAAGTCATCTCGTCTTGCGGAGCGGATGAGTCATAAGGGATGTAGTAAAACGCATTCGACAATGGAATCGCCACAAGTCGGTGCGCGGCTGAGTTAAGAGTCAGCTTATGTGCGGGATATCCTTGCTCTGCCAGGTCTTGCCAAGTGAAGCTTGCGTCTCCCGAGTCATTTCCTGGCGTGCACAGGTATCGACTTCCGATGAATTCGCAGTTATTGGTTTTGGTGATTTCGAGAGATTCGCCGGTTTGTGGACTGCAACTGTAATACTCGTCAGGCTTAGAATTAACGCGACAGACGACCTTTCCATGGATATCAACTCCCACCAAGCTACTCCACATGACTCCTGCTTTTGGTGGACATCGAAGTTCGTTTAGCGTCTCCTTTTCGAAGTCCAGAACGAAGATACGGACGAACTGGTAATGATGACGTTCGGAGTAATGCTCGCAGAATAATGCTAATTTGCCAGGCTCTAGGTAATGCACTTCGGTTGAGGTTGCGTAGGACGATATCGGAAACTTCGCCGCGACCCAGCGCAGCGCGAAGAGCAAAGGCACCAGAGTTGCGAGCAAGCAGAACAGAGGCAGATAAAACTGCTTTTTCAACACGATTCTCCATCTGAGTTCTGGTTCAATCGCATAGCACGACGCGCAAGCTAGTGAATTGGATAGCAGATTCACTAGCTTGCGCGTCGTGCTACGGTTGTTTATGTTGCCGTTCGCATAAACATGTTTGGTCAAGGCTACCCAAGCAACTTGTTACTGGGGAGGGTGAGGCTCCTGCCGAAACGTGCGTCGAAAGCTCGGCAGGAGCCTCGCTCTCCCGTTAGGTCCACTTATCGCCACATAGCTGCGAAGATCAATCCAGTGGCGAGGCCAAAGACAACTCCATCGAACAAGTTCGTCACGATTGGGCGTTTGAACCAAATGTCGTTTGGTATCGCGGAGCACGAATAGATCAGGATGCTCGCCGTGCCAACTAGGCGAAAGACGCGAAAGGAGGATTGGTCTGGATGGCCTTCCATGGCAAACCAAGCCAAGTAGGCGATCAAGGTTGAGGTCACCAGGAAAAAGACATAGGTCCAAATCAAATTACTTCGCATGTCGATTCCGTTAAAAATCGTCAAGGTGCCAACTGGTCCATCTTCCATTTTCTTTTTGAGAACCGGATCCTTGTTGGGATCCCCTTTGGCAAACGGAAACATGTACCTTCCCGGCTTGAGTTTGGCTTCACGCAGGAATTTCTGCAACTCATCTTCGCATCCAGCGGCTTTATAGTCGCCACGATGGTGTGGTGAAACGGTCCAAGCGATCGCGCTGAGTATGAAGACGACAACACTGGATACCAAAATGGGCATCCACAAGAGTAGGAGGAAGGACATTGAAAAGCTCCGAGCGCGATGGGAATGGGTAAAAGTAGTAGTATAAGCCAGTCGGCACGAGTCTTTGGCGGGAATGTACAAATTAGCTGCACATGGTTAGTCTTGCCATGACTCACATTTTCCTGCGTTCCACCGTGATCGCGCTCAATGAAATGGTGCTCGTTCTCGTAATCGAATCGTTCTTTGCTATCTAGTACGAGCATCGCCATACGACTGGAAACGGCGAGAAATAACATGCAAAAGCCACATGTAAACGATTGAGACAATCGTTCGACACTCACTCGTTTTACTCTAAACCATAGAGGCCGGCTGGTGGTATCAATTGGCCGCCGACTACGCCGAGTTGCCGTTGGAAGAAGCG
>CANHVO010000406.1 GCA_947463915.1 Planctomycetaceae bacterium | reverse complement strand
GCAACACAGCGAACTTGGGCCTTGAGCCCAATGTTCGCAACATGCTTGGTGTGCTAAGGATCACCGCTCCCTCGCGCCGAGTAGCACGCCAAGCATTTGCGACTTGGCGGGGCAAGCCCACCAGTCGCGGCCCTCGCGAACTTTGGCATTACGAACCTGGTCTTTACGCAACACAGCGAACTTGGGCCTAGAGCCCAATGTTCGCAACATGCTTGGTGTGCTAAGGATCACCGCTCCCTAACGCCGAGTAGCACGCCAAGCATTTGCGACTTGGCGGGGCAAGCCCACCAGTCGCGGCCCTCGCGAACTTGGGCATTGCCGGAGCTGTGCAGTACACTTTGCCAGCGTTCTGGAAGAATTAGCTTCGATTTACGGCTGTCTGAACCAACCCTACTCTAAGATCGCAGACATTGGTTCCCGTCGCGCCTGTCAACAACAGTCCGTTAGTAGCCTCGAAAAAACGATTGGAGTCACAGCGTCGCAAATAATCATGTGGAGTTAACTGCTGTGACTTCATCTTTGAAAAAACTCCCCTATCGACATATGCGCCGGCAGCGTTGGTCGGGCCATCTTCGCCATCTGTTCCACCGGAGACAAACGCCATATCGGCGTTTAATGGCCATCCGCCACTCGCATCATACCAATCTAGAAAAGCTAAGGCCAATTGCTGATTGCGGCCGCCAAGACCTCGCGATTCCGCGGGGGGCAAAACGACAGTTGGTTCGCCACCAGAAATGATGCAATCGATCTGCGGCTGCTCGAGTGTCGCTTGCATTTGTTGGGCAAAACGATGACCGAGTAGCGTTGCCTCTCCTTCGCATTGACGCTCCGACTTCATCCAATATCGGTAGCCAAGCTCGACCGCTTTTTGGCCCGCAGCGTCTACGGCAGTTGCATTGTTTGCCAATACAATCGAAGTTAATTCAATATCCGGATTCTCTTGCGATTGGATTGCCGCTTTTTGGCGCATTGACTTGCTTAAAATCTCGCGAATATTCGGAAATGCAGAAGGTAAGAGTTTTTCCAAAATGGCGATCGCTTGAGCAGGGTCTGGCGATGGCCTGAGGATGGTTGGGCCTGAGGCAATCAAGTCCAGCGGATCACCTAAGACATCGGAAACAATGCACGTCACAAGATGTTTCGCCTTGCATGCGCGGGCAAGCCCGCCGCCCTTGACGTTGCTCAAGCATCTGCGAACCGAATTGAGTTGCTCGATATTCGCACCGGAGGACGATAGGGCCCGTGTGAGCTCGACCTTCTCTTCGAGGCTTAGGCCATCGATGGGCGAGCATAGCAACGCCGATCCTCCACCACTGATGAGAGCAACGACACAATCATTGCGGCCAGTTTGCCGAACATGATTTAAGATTTGTCGCGTCCCATAGACCGCAGTAGGCGTAGGTTCATTGCAACCTTGTGGACGCGCTTGGCAAATCGTTACACCGTGATTTTCGGGAAATGCGCGCGCGACGTCCATCGCAGCCCCATGCATTCTGATGGCGGAATCAGCTCCTTGGGGAACATTGATCCAACCGGTGATCTTGGGAAGCTTTTTTCGAGAAGACATCAAGGCTGCCAGTAAGCCTGCAAGCATTCCTTCGGTTGCTTTTCCAGCTCCAACGATCACAAGCTGATCCGATTTCTTCAAATCAAAGACTTGATCTGCAATCGTAAGCCAACGCCCGTCCCAATGCGTTTGGTCCGCGACAACCGACTCCGAACGCACAGCGTTGACGCCAGCAAGCCAAATTGCAATTGCATCGCGAGTAAGTGGCAGATTCGGCTGCTTTGCAACTTGAACGCTGGTTTTCGTCATGGAGAGGGAAAAGATAGTGGTTGAACGTCTACGGAGACGGCAAGTTGCGTGTACCCGCCACCGATAAAGACGCCATGAATGGGAGCAACGTCGGCGTAGTCTCTGCCCCAAGCGACTGTGATGTGTTCTATGCCCGGGATCAGGTTGTTGGTTGGGTCAAAATCAATCCAGCCTAATGGCCCCGCATAGGCGCTCATCCAAGCATGTGACGCATCGGCACCGATTAGTTTTTCCTTGCCTGGAGCCGGGTGCGTCAGGAGATAGCCACTAACATAACGAGCGGGAACTCCGAGCGATCGAAGGCAACAAATAGCGATCTGCGCAAAGTCTTGACAAACTCCTTGCCGACGAGCTAAAGCTTCTACCGGCTTTGTGGAAACCTGAGTCGCGTCAGGCGAATACTCCATCTGACGGTAGATCTTTGCCGTCAGTATCTGGACGCACTCTACGAAACTACGATGATCAATTGCAATTTCACGTGCAAAGTCAATAAAAGCTTTACCGCGTTGACAGTGACGCGAATCGAAGAGAAATTCGCTGGCCTTGCGGTCATCGTCTTCAACGGGTTGGGTAGCGGCCTGAACAACTTGCGACCAGGTTGGGGACTGTTCCAGTGAGTATTCCGGAACGCTCCTTTCGACGATGGATTTGGATGTTACCGTTAAGTGTGGGTGGAGTTGCTCAATGCTAAAGAACTCGGCTCGATTGCCGAAACTATCGACCCACTGATACCGTGCATCTGGTGTAGGCGAAACGTCGATATGCGATTGGTGAACGCATTGATAGGGTAGGTCCCGCGGTCGCAGATGCATTTGGTTGTGGCACAGCGAGCTTGGTGAGGAATACTCATAGTGCGTTCGATGGGTGATCGCATACTTTTGAATCGGAGCAGACATTCGGGATGGTCAGGACAAGCGTGTGAAATCGCGTTGCTTTGATGCGCCAATTCTAGTTGGTAAACCAAGTCCCAGGTAGGGAGCTAGTCTTTCCCATAGTGCTTTACTTTTTCCCAAAAACCAGGGAAAGCATCGGCCTTGTGGAAGTCGGGGCTATTATCAAGGTCGTGGCAAGTCGCGCACTTGTCACTAGCCTTATCCAACGGAAGCCTCATTTCCTCCCGAAGCTTCTTCAGGAATTCGTCGTCTGCTTCCAAATCGCCAAGTTCGGCCGCCACATGCTTAGAGCCCGGTCCGTGGCAGTTTTCGCATCCATTTGCAACCAGATGAGGCGTTGTTTCCAACGATTCATAGCCCGTTCTGTACGGTGCAAAATTGCCCGGGTTCCAACCTGTTACGTGGCATGCTACGCATTCCGGATCAAAGTGCCGCGCCATCGACCTTTGAGGAGGTTGGACGATGGAATCGGTTGCGTGAGCGTGAGGGGTGTTTTTCCAGACTTCGAAAGCCGATGTGTGGCATTCACCACATTTCTCCGAACCCACAAACTCTCGGGTCGATGGATGCAAAATAGGACGCTTCCCGAGCCTATCAAATGTTACCGCTTTGAGCTCGTCTTGATACTTTCCAAAAAGCTCGGTGACTCGGGGTGAGTCTTCGAATTGCGAGCTGAGGGCAACACGCTGGTAGCGGAACGGTTTTTTTGGGTCATTAAAGACGCCAAACAGTCCTGTGTACATTCCCTTCGTTCCAACCTGAACCATCAGGCTATTGGTCCCCGGTATCTGTTCGGGCTGAAAAGTGGGTTCACCAAAACCACCTGAAGTGATGATCAACGAAAATCCGGGAACCGCTTTTGCGATGACTCGGGATTCTTCCAGCGAAGCGTGCGAAACAAGTACCATGTAGTCGCATTTTTCCGCACGCAATTGGCCCGCAACTTCTTTCAAGGCTGGAATGGCTTTGGCTATTGTGACGTCTTTGTTGTCTATTGCTTTCTTTGCGTTTTCATCGCCAAGAACGGTCGTGATGCCGATCTTTTTCCCGTTCACGGAAAGTGTTTTGAATGCTAGGTCGAAATCCTTCGCTATGCTGACGTTGGCTGAAACGAACAGTCCAGGCTTGTCAATCATGGCATACATCAAGTCGCCCGTATTGAGCAGCAGATCATCCTCGCCAAAGCCAACGGCTTGATATCCAAGCATGTTGAACGCATTGGCGGTCCAAGCAAACTTTATGTCGGCTTGATGTCCTCTTCTTGGGTCTGGGCTGCCAACTTGAAAGACTTGCCCACCACCATCGATTGGAATCACTTCCCAACCTCGATCTCGAATTGAGGTCAATAACGTATCTCGTCTACTGAGCCCACCTTTTTGATTCTCAAGGCCGGTACAACCGCATGGCTCAATGTACCCCGTCTGGCTCCCAGTTACGAAAAAAACAAAAAGAGGATCCTTCCAATCCTCCGCAATTTTTTGATTTTTTTCCTCGCTGGTAGCAACGGTGATCGGAGGCTTGCCACCTTGAACAGGAGCAACGGTTGCGTTGCTTTGTTTTGCGATATCAAGGGGGTTTTTGCCTTCGTTTGTTTTTGATTTCCCGGAATCTTTATCGGAAACATTTTTCCCAGGGAATCGAATCTGGACTTTGGCGTCTTTCTGTTCCGATTTTTGGCCACCCTGCGGTGGATCGCCGTGCAAGTTGGGGAGGACAAGCGAAGCGGTGACGCCAACAGTCAATGCGAGCAAAACTTTGAAAGCTCTCCGTTTATCCGTACCAACTTTTGAATGTGCCACCGTTCCATGCTCCCTGCAATGCAAGCGGACTGATTCGATTATTCCGAAATGCGGAACTTGATGTACATCGGAAACCTAGGGGCGCTTTCCATATTGGTTTCCAAAACTATCTTGGCAAAATCTTTGCTGAAGGCTCCAGCGAACTCAATAGGAGCGGTTCCGGGAGCAACCTCGAGTGTAACTGAGAACATTTTCTGTTTTTGCGTTGATTTCAGCTCAGCAATGGTGACCTTGAGCTTTCCTTCCAAAGTTGCTGGTAGCGACTCTAACGCAATCTTTATTTCACTCGCCTGCTCATCCTTGATTGCTAGCACAAAACTCTTCTTTAGTCCGACGCTGGACTTAGCGGTACCCATGTCGAATATGTTTCGTTCTTCATTGAAGTCGTTTCCAGCGATAACTCGAATGGGTGACACAGAGCGTCCTTGGATCGGAAGATTGACCTGCTGTTCTGTGGAATCAGGCTTATCGGATTTTTTGTTGAATACCATGTTTCCCGAAAGCTGGCCTGACGGAACTCCTTTCTTTAATTTGATCTTAAAGTTCACGTAGGACTGAGCGTCGGAATACTCTGCAATTTCACCAGCCTGCAGTTTTTTGGGTTCTTCCATTTCGCACACGATCTTGGAAGCGGCTTTCTCATCCGACCAACTAACTGAGGTTACTTGGACCATGCCTTCTTCGAAGCTATAGAGGCGCCCCTTCATTTCGTGTTCTTCGCTGGCGAGGAAATCGCGAAAGTCCATAGGCGATGGGTCAAACACGTATGCTTGGCCGATTTTCCCTTTGATCGTAAGTTTGATTTCCTCCTGATCAGGTGCGTTGGTCCCGATGGTTGCGGTTTGCGAGAAGTCGTTAAAGACACCTTCAGCCAACCATTCCAGGTCCACTTGCGTTTGCTCCCCTGGATTTAGCGTTTTCGAATCTAGCTTTCCAACGGTGCATTTGCAGGAAGAGGATTTGTAGACGACGTCCACGGGTGCTTCGCCTACATTGCGGAAAACAAAGCTATGTGAACGTTTCGTACCTAGTCGCATCGTTCCGAAATCGAGTTCCGTTCCGCCAATAACCTCAATTTTCCCGGGCTTCGCTTCCAGCGACTTCGCTTTCCGGATTGCTGTCTCCATATCGGCTTCGTAACCCAACACGTTTTGAATGCCACTTGTGCGACTGTGGAATTGCGTCGTTGCGATTCCATAGCCAATTCCGATACAAACCAAAAGCAGTAAAAACGTTCGCATTTTTGAACTCAAGCGGGCCGAAAACAAAGAACCAGGGGACATGAAGAAAACTTATCGTACCAAGCACTACGGGTTGTGCTAGACAATATTTCGTTCCAAAAGCTACGGGACGTTAATACGCAACCAACGCAGAATAGGTTCGCCCTTCGCGTCGCCGTCGCTCGCAGACACCCAAGCGTCCTTCGCGACAGGGCTATTGGAAGTGTCTAGCTCTTTCGGAAAAAAGACAACAACTCCCGAGAGTTTTCGGTCTGCGTGCGGCGTTTCTCGATCGATTTCGGCCGCTTTTTCGAGCTGGAACTGCGCCTCCGCGGTTTCCCCACACCAGGCAGCGCCAACCGCTGCTTGCAAACGTGCCTGCGCCGAATTGGGATAAAACTCCGCCGCCTTGCAAAAATACTGGAAGGCGAGCCGTTTTGCAGAAAGTGCTAAGTCCTTCGTTTGGTCCGATTTCGAATACCTCTCAGCCAAAACAGCATGCCATCGCCCTGCTTCCATATTGGGTATCCAATGCTTCGGATCCCTCTTCAAATAATCGGCACATAATTCCT
>CANHVO010000405.1 GCA_947463915.1 Planctomycetaceae bacterium | reverse complement strand
GAATAAAGCCGATCACGACCAAAATAAGTAGGACAACGATGAACAATGCCATGAACGTCAACAACGTCCGGATAGGACGACGCGCAAGGTTTCGAACTCCGTAATCCCAGGGGAGCAGCATGTGGAAGGTGTTGTGGGTTGGGTGTTTAGATAAGAACTAGACTAGGCCAACGTATGCAGGGATTGGGCCTGCATTCAAGCGTTGATCTGGACCACGAAAGAAGGCGGCCAAGAACCAGACTCGTCGGGGCGAATTTGGCTATTGGATACCTAAGGCGCAGTTTTATCAGATGAGAAGAACGCAATATCTGCGCAGCAAATCGCGGCCATAGAGAGACCGAGACGAATCGAAAGAGCAAACTGGGGCATCGATACTGGATTGAGCCAGTTCGGTAATTGCGAAATCGACAAATACGATTCCGACATGCTCAAAGTCAATTTCGGCGACAGAATCTTTCACGATCACCAACGAACCTGAGCAGAAGCAGTCAGGGCAATCGGACGAGTCAGAAGGTTGTTTTGGTCGCGTAGGATCCTGTGTTTGATCGCTTTCGGATTTCTCGTGCGGACAGCATTTGCACGTCTTCTCCGTGCCTTGACTACCGCCCAACCCGCCAACTGCGCTCACCGGATGAGCGCACTTCGCCATACAAAGCGCTGGGCAAATCAGCACTTGGAAACACATCAGCAGGGTTAGAAATCTCGAAACCAATATCGCTCTCCTAGCTAGTAAGCCTATTTCTTGGTTGGTTTCCAGTCAATCCCGATGTCCGAAATGGTTTCATTCTCCAGGTTATGTTCACCGAATTCTTTACTTCTTGCAGCATCCCTTGCTGCATGTAGGCATTTCAGATGCAGCAACCTTGGCTTCAGCCTTTTCTGTGCAGCAATTCGCGCCACAGTCTTTCGCGTTTTCAGAGCAGCAATCGCATGCGCATTTCTCACACGAACAAACCCCTGATTCACAGCAACTGCCGCCATCTGGGCAGCAGCTTTCACAAGCACAGACTTTGGAGGCCGTCGCCGGACCTGAAGTGCTAGCGTAATTGGCACCCAAAGCGAGACCAATTCCAACGACCAACAACAAAACTAACGATGCAGCAACTTTCATGGCTTTCCCTTTATTTGTCTCTGATTCTCAATTTGAGGTGGTACTTCCACGCAACTCTATTTGGATGCTTCATGTGCCAAGGAACTTCAGCAAGATGCGAAAAAATCTAGTCCGCCATTGTCAATTATCGACGTCTGTAAGTCCGATGGTTGCGTTCAGCGTGCGTGCAACTTGATCGCTCGCTTTGGACAGAATCCGCACGCAGTTTGGAAAGCTTCAAATTGTTTATATTCAGACACGATCGCCAACTTGCTTGCCGTATATCCCAGCCTCCTAATCCAAATCGATCCCGAACCGGTTCTTCTTCCCTGCCAGAGCGACGAGATTGGTTGCAATAACCGAGCGCAACAGTTCGCAGCGACGCACACTTCCTACCTCAATCTGCCGAAACTACTCCTCCGGCTAGGTCCAAATTCGAGCCGCTTGCTGGTCACAACGCATGACACAAAATCTGATCGGATTTAGCAATACTGCCGATCGTAATGACTGCGCAAGAGCTCAACGTCAGATAATCACGCCTACGTGCGGTCAGACTGCCGGCTATGCCGATTCTCCTGCTTAATTTCAAGCTTACGGTATCGAAATGCCCATAGCGAATCGGCATGTACCCATGTGCATTTTCCAAGGAACCGAGGTAACGTTTCCGCCAATCGAGTCGGGAATGACTTAAATGAGATGAAAGAGGTTGCAACCAAAATACAAAAGTTGTGAGCCAGTCGAACATTCAAAATTGCTAAAATGTTCCGCAAGGTAATTTTGGACGAGGCCATCATGCAAACGATTTCTTCAATCTCGAGAGCTGAACTGTTCGAAGCTCTTTGGCAGAAACCCATGACGCAGCTATCTCAGCAATGGGGCATATCCCGTAAAGAGATCGTTCTGCTTTGTGAGCAATACAGTGTTCCTCGGCCGCCTAATGGCTACTGGGCACAATTGAATTGGGGAACTGCTCCAGAACGTCCAATACTTCCAACGCTTGATGTCGACGATCTAATCGAACTTGATGCTTTTCGAAAGCAATTCGACAAACCGACATCGATCGTTCAGTCGCCAGTTGCTGCAGAAAAAGAGGCAACTATTCAGGCTAAGGACTGTAGCAAAGTTCAGATTTCGGTTCCGGATCAACTTACAAATCCGCACCTGTTTGTAAAACGCCTGAAAAGCTCTAACGCTTCAACTGCTAAAGAGCCTTCGAATTCGGGAAGCTCCGGTAATTCGAATGAACGGGTAGTTCAAAGCTGGATTTCGGTGAGTAAACCTCAATTTCAACGAGCGCTCAGGATCACCGACACCCTACTGAAGCACTGGGAAACTCGAGGTTTCGAAGTCAGTTTGAATGGGTGTTTAAAGAGCAGCGATGAAGACGACGAAATTGCTTTTTCCATCACCGAAACGTACAAGCGGGTTGAGAAGCCGAAGAAGGATCATTACTGGCGGGAATGGGATCACGTGCCAACAGGCGTTTTAACTGTCGAAGTGCACTGCGAACACTTTGACCTATTGCGTCGACGATGGAGTGATGGAAAAGTTCAGAAACTTGAAACCCTCATTGGGAGTTTTCTTGACGCGATACCAAAGTATCTTGCTGAGATAAAACAGAGTCGTTTGGACAGAGAATGCGAACAGCGACAGAAAAAGAAGGCCGATGATCGGCGATTGAAACAAAAACAACAGATTGAGGATGAGAATGCTCGCCGCGCCGAACTCATGAAATTTGTTGAAAACTGGGAGACCGCTCAGCGAATCCGCCGGTACCTTGCTGCAGTAGACGAGAGACTCACTGAAGCGGATGCAAGTCCTTCAGCCCCAGAGAATCTTGACCGATGGCTCGGGTGGGCACGCTGGTATGCAGATAATCTTTGCCCCTTGACCAAATCACGGGAGCATCCGATCCAGCCGCTCGGTCCAACAAACGCCGCAATTGCAGAACTTGATCTTACAAGTGTCGCCAGCAAAGCTCTGGACGGAACAGGTATCGAATCTACGGATCATCTCTACGCACAGTCCAAAGAATACTTGTCAACATTGTATCCCTATAGACCAGGAGTCCTTCTCAGTGAACTAGACCGCGTTCTTGAAGGGCTAGGCTACAACATGGACGAGAAGAAATGGACTTACCGTTGGAATCGCTAGGGACTCTCGAAGAGGGGTAGCAGATTCAGAGCGGTCGGTCAGTGATTCTCCGAATGCTTGGATCGCGTCTTAACGTTGCTTTTCCAGGACCAGTTGTCTCCACATGCGCCGCTGTACCTTCCAATCCGATTCAAGCGCGATTGATTGTATCTCCCGAAAGTTAAATCGATCGTGACCAGAAGTAGTTCGGGGAAGTCGCAAGATTGCCTCTTGAATATTGGGTGCCAGCAACCGCAGATTCAGTATCTGCGTCACCCGAGCTCTCGACACGTTCTCTAAGCGTGCGATTTCTGAGAAGTCTGCGATCGCACCCTCAGAAATAAGCTGATCGAAGTGAATAGCTATAGCCATCAAACAAGTGACACGAGCCAGTTTACCAGTCACAATCGCTGGCTCAGCGGGCCGCTCACCTTGAACCAGGACGTTGCGGCCGCCCCGTCTCGCGAAGTGAACCGGCAACTCTAAGCGTTCTTCTTCACTCATAGCTCTGACAAGTCCTTGGTAGTGGCCTCGCTGCTAGATGTTAAGTCAACTGGATTGAAGATAATCGTCACGCGTCCACTCGCTCCATCGTAATCGATTCGCTTTATCACGGCCTGGATTAGCCGTAGTTGATCTCGGGCCGTCATTGATTCCCATAATGTCGTTGTTGGCGACCCCTGTCCCTCACTATCCACACTCTTTCGTAACTGGATGTTTTGAGCATCAATTTCTTCAGTGATGGCTGTGGCTCTTCGTTCGTTCAGACGAATTCGATCCTGAAGATCTGCCAATCTTGCAACAGCCTGTGAATCGTGTCGTGATGATTGCAGCTCGGGAGTCAGCCTATATAGCTCACTATTCCATCGATCTGTGTCGCGGCCGAGTAATCGAAGTTCCTCTTCCAGCATCGCAAGCCGGTGTTCATTTTTGCCCGAGAGCGATTGGAGCGATTTGGTAAGAAGTTCCGGTGGATACTGAGCCGATCGAATCTGCTCTACGACGAAATTTTCGACCTGCTGTGCCGGGATCGATTTCGATTCACAGGTACTCCAGCCCTTCTTTTGTGCCGATGTACAAATGTAGTATCGATACCGCTTCTTACCTTTGGTGGTATGGTTAGGCGACATCGCGGCGTCGCAGCCTACACAGCGCAAAATGCCCCTCAGTAGAGCGCCGTGTTTATTTCGGTTCATGACGCCACCAGACAACCCGTTCTGCTTCAGTTTCTTCTGTACTTGATCCCATAGCTCCTTCGTGATGATTGCTGGATGCTCACCATCAAATGCCTCGCCTTTGTGTCGAGTCTTGCCGATGTAGACGATGTTGGTTAGCAACTTGAATAACGAGCTTTTGTCAAACTTTCGCCCACCTCGCTCTTTACCACTTCGCGTGGTGCTTCGTTTGTTGGTCCAATCACGACGCTCAAGCTCGGCGACCGTTTGGCGAATTGTTCCAATATCCAGGTAGAGTTCAAAGATCATTTGAACCCGCTTGGACTCATCTGGATTGACAACGATTCGTCGTCCTTCAGGTGCGATGTCGTAGCCGAGCGGAGCGAGACCGCCGCACCACTTTCCCTTGCGCCGCGATGCCGACATCTTGTCGCGGGTGCGTTCCGAGATCAGTTCGCGTTCAAACTGTGCAAATGAGAAGAGGATGTTCAGCACAAGCCTGCCCATCGGATTCGATGTGTTGAACTGCTGGGTCACACTAACAAATGCGACCTTCTTTCGCTCGAAAAGCTCGAGGAGCTTCGCAAAGTCCATAAGGGAGCGGCTTATCCGATCAACTTTGTACACAACAACGCAGTCGACCTCACCTGACTCAATGTCTGCCATGAGCGACTTCAGCGCCGGCCGATCTAAGTTGCCTCCGGTGTATCCACCATCGTCATAGCGTTTCGTGATTGCCTTCCAATTGGCCTCGGTCTGGCTGGCGATGTATGCCTCCGCAGCTTCGCGCTGCGCGTCCAGCGAATTGAAGTCGGATTCGAGGCCTTCGTCCGTTGATTTGCGAGTATAGATGGCACAACGGATCGGCGGAGTATTTACTGGCAGTCTCATTGCTCAGCACCTCTCTTTCCCAGATTGAAGAACTGGAATCCGTTGATACGTCGTTGCCCTGTGACGACTCTTGCAATCGCAGTGAGTGATTTGTATTGCTCGCCGTTGAACTCGAAACCAGAGTTACGCACAACCACTCGTATCGTCTGTCCTTTGTACGTCTTGACCAGAGAAGCCCCAGGCTCAGGGATTCGTCGATCGACTGGGGGCTTGAGTACCGTGCTTACGGTTCTATATATCGAGGCGTCACAGTCATCAACCTTTTCCCGAAGCTTGAGAATCGATCTTCGCAACGGCCTATCGGCTGCAATCTGTATGGCGAGAATTCTCGATTCTGCAGAGATATCCCCTTCGGCTGCTGCCTGCATGCACCAGAGAATTCGCTTGATGTACCAGCGTTTGCATTTGATCGAGACCCTGCGCGACGACAATCCGTGAAAGCGTTCTCGGAGTTCGACGATCGACATTTGTTCGAGTCTGTTTTGCTCTCTCTTTATGTTTAGGCCCATAGGCTCTCCCGTTTGAGGTGCGTTTCCGATCGCGTTTCGCGTTCGTGACAGAGAGCGCGAACGGCGAAATAACCTCAAGCCGAGATTCAACAGTGTGCGAGACGTCTTTCGTGCAAGTCGCAGTGACAAGAACGGAAGCTGACCATGATGCGTTTCCGTCTAAAGATGCTTCAATCGCCTCGCTCACCGATACTTCAGGAAAGCAATACTCCGACTTCAGAAATGACTTTCAGACGCTTTGCGAGTTGAACTCCTGCAGGTTCACTCGTGTCTCGCCCCCCCCGCGTGGCTGCAACTTTCCGTATTTGGTTATTCAAATCAAACTTTTCAGCTCAACGCGAGGCTGAAGTCGCGAAAAAGTACCGAACTGGTTTCGATCGTTTGAGCGAGACCGAACAGGTCTCGAACTCGCGTAAGTCTTTGCAGGTAAAGTGTTTATGGCGAATCTGAAAAGAGAGTATTGTTACGAAGAGGGTTGCGCACGGGGAGCCTTAGTTTTTTCTACGGAAGAAACGCCAAAAAGTTAACGCCGGACGACGAGAGATCGACGCCCGGCGTTTTT
>CANHVO010000404.1 GCA_947463915.1 Planctomycetaceae bacterium | reverse complement strand
TCGAGTTGAAAACGAGTGTTGGGCTGACATCGCCACGTTTGGTTGGGTCGATGCACCAAAGGTGGCCTTGTCCCTCGCCGTGCTCTGGGTCTTCACCGACGGCCACATAGATTAACCCGTCATACACGACTGGGGTTGCAATGATGTGGTTCTTGGTTGCGCCGTTCAAGCTGTACTTGGAGTCCTTAGGGTTGCAATCGAACTTCCAAAGCAATTTCGATGCTTTCGCCGTTCCTTCCTTGCCCTTTGGGTCAAAGCTGTAGAGCCAGCCATCGCCCCCACCGAAGATCACTTGCTCTTGTCCGCCGAGAACGGCATAAGAGGGCGAGGACCATTGGCCATGGAGAACGTTTGCGCCGGGCGAATTATCCGTCCAGTAAACCTCGCCGGTGTTCTTGTTCAAACAAATGAAGCTGGGAGCCTTTTCTGAGGGGACAGTAATGTGAGCGTCATCGACTCCGTTCGAAGTGTTAACAAAGAGATAGTCGCCGACGGCAGTAACGGAGCAACTGCACATATTGTGTTGGGATACCCCAAGAACAGCCATCATGTCGAGTTTCCAGATCACATCCGCTTCGTCTTTGTTCTCGTTTGGTTCCTTGGTAAAAGGGCCATCGTTTTCATTGTCCGCAAATCCTTCTACGTCGAGGCAGGCGACTTCGCCTCGGCTCGTCACGTACCAAAGTCGATCTCCCTCGATCATGGGAGCACAGCAAATACCTTGATTTGGCCAATCGTGAACGCGGCCCGTTGGGAGTTTTTCGCTGCTGTGTTGCCAAAGCATCTTGCCATCTTTTTCGTCGAAGCAAAGCAGAACGCCGAGGTCAACCGTATTGGGATAACGTTTGATGTATCCATTCCCATTATTCGTACCGACGTAGACTTTTCCGTTGGCAATGACAGGGTTGCCATAGGTCTCGGACCCTAGGGGCATGGACCAACGAATGTTCTCACCGGTTTTGGTGTTGAATTTGATTGGCATAGGTCCGGTTTCGGGCACATTGTTTCGCTCAGGCGATCCGCCCCATTGAGGCCAATCTTTGGCGCCAACCTTCATTTTGGCGATCGCAGCTTTGGCGACGGCGGTCGGATCGTAATCGTCCGCACCGGCTAGATTCGCGCTAAAACCGCAAAATGCCCCCATTCCGCAGAACGCAAGAGTTTGGACCGGAAGGAATCTCTGAAATGCCAATCGCATAGGTTTTGCCTTGTTTGCCGAGTGTTTTAAACGACCAGGGGTTGGTCGAATTGGGTTAGGAAGGACGCACAATTATAGCCTAAGAGCCACTAGCTTGGGAATAAGCAGCTCGGAACGTGCAATGCTTGACTTTTTCGAGGAATTTGGAAGCGATAGGGCCAGCGTGGAAATCCGTGCCAGGTAAGTTGCAATTTCGTTGCTTGCCCGCAATCCAAGGCCAAAATACAATATCGAGTTAGCGTTCGTCGCTCATTACAGTGTACCCTTCGTCGTTTTTGAAATAGAATTTTAACCAATCCATGCTGAATCAATTCTCTCGACGCGATTTTCTGACCACCGCATCCGTTGGACTTGGAGCTGCATTAGCGCTTCCCAAGAGTAGCCTTTTTGCTCAGGCAGAAAAGGCAAAGCCATTCAAAATTTCGCTGGCACAGTGGTCCCTCCACAAATCGCTCCAGTCGAAGAAGCTAGACAACTTGGATTTCGCCAAAGTTGCTAAAGAGAAGTTTGGAATCGAAGCGGTCGAATACGTCAATCAGTTCTTCAAAGACAAAGCCAAAGATGAGACCTATCTGAAGGAAATGAAGACGCGAACGAGTGACCTCGGGGTTACCAATGTTCTCATCATGGTGGATGGCGAAGGTGGACTTGGTGATGTCGACGAACAAAAGCGAAACAAAGCGGTCGAGAATCATTACAAATGGGTAGAAGCAGCAAAATTCCTTGGATGCCACTCCATCCGAGTGAACGCGCAGACCAACGCCGAATACGAAGAAGGCAAGAAACTAGCAGCAGATGGTCTTCGCCGATTGTCAGAATATGCCAAGCCGATGGAGATCAACGTCATTGTTGAGAATCATGGCGGCTTGAGCTCCAACGGCAAGTGGCTTGCTGAGACCATTCGCATGACGGGCATGGCAAATTGCGGCACACTACCCGACTTCGGAAACTTTTATGAGTACGACCGTTATCAAGGTGTCACCGACCTAATGCCGCTAGCCAAGGCCGTTAGCGCAAAAAGCTACGATTTTGATGAACAAGGCAATGAGACCAAGATCGATTTCCCGAAAATGATGAAGATCGTGATGGATGCCAACTACCACGGTTGGGTTGGGATAGAATACGAAGGTTCAAAGCTGAGCGAAGACGACGGGATCATCGCAACCAAGAAACTACTCGAAAAATGCATGGCAGCTCTGGGCTAAATCTTCGTTCGCCCAATCGGGATCGACACAAATGACAACCGAAACAATCCCTGGAGCGGAAATTCCGAGTGCTTTGGAACACGAATACCGAAGCATTCTTCTGGTCGATGACAGCTTCGTGTTGCGTGACAGGCTGGCTGAGGCGTTTCAGGAACGTGGGTTTCGCGTAATGGTTGCAGGAAACTGCGATGAGGCGGTCGAAATCTTCAAGACGGACCCTACCGACTTGGCCGTTGTCGATCTGCGAATGCCGGGCCGAACGGGATTGACCGTTATTTCGGATTTACGGGCGATTCGGCCTGATGTGCAAGTGCTGATTCTCTCTGGGTTTGGAAGTATCGCGACAGCCATCGACGCGATTCGGTTGGGGGCTGTTAATTTCCTCCCCAAACCCGCCGATGCCGACGATATTTTGAACGCCTTTAAACGCGGCGGGTCCGAAGTGGAGATTGTCGACAGCGACGAATTGATTCCTGTCCCCACACTCGCCCAAGCGGAATGGGAACACATTCATCGCATACTCGCGGACTGCAGCAACAATATCTCTGAGGCGGCGCGCAGGCTTGGCATTCATCGACGTTCTCTGCAACGAAAGCTTCGCAAACGAGCTCCCTAGGTCTGGAATTCGATCGGCAGGAATAAGTTGTTGAAGCGAGTCGAAAGCAACTTGGCAAAACAAGTCGAGGGAAATTTCCCGATAAATGCGTTTAATCTTTTTGCCACCCAATTTTTCTGCCAAAAAGAAGCGTTGGCTCACTAGAGCACGAGCACCACGGTTCTCGACGAATGTCGAGCACTTGAGGTAACCGGGGCTAGCGCCCACCGGCTCAATAGCTCGTAGCCAATTTTTGGTTGGTCCCTGACGAGACTATCAATCGATGAGTAGAATTTCGGACTTACCAGAGCACGTAATTCTTAGTCGCGAGATTGAATAGTGGCGGATATGACTGACCAGGGTGTAGTGATCGCAGTTGACTTAGGAGCTTCCAGCGGGCGAGTGATCGCAGCCGAACTCAAATCCGATCGTATCCAGTTGACCGATGTTCACCGTTTTGAAAACTCGCCTGTCAATATTGGAAACAGATTGCACTGGAGTTTGCATGGCCTCTGGCAGCAAATCGAACATGGTCTCACACTTGCTGCCAAACAATACGGCGATCGCATTGCGAGCATCGGAGTTGATACTTGGGGGGTAGATTATGTGCTTCTCGATCGCAACCTCGACTTGGTTGGCCCCGGTTTTTGCTACCGAGACCCAAGATCTACCGGCATGATGAAACGTGTGTTTGATTCGATATCACAGGCGGATATTTTCGAGCAAACCGGTGTCCAGTTCATGGAGATCAATACGCTTTATCAGCTCTATTCGATGCGGGCCGAAAACTCGCCGTTGCTCGATGTTGCCGAACACTTTTTGATGATCCCCGACTTTATCAATTGGCTACTCACCGGCCAAATGGTCAATGAGTACACCAATGCGAGCACCACACAATTGCTTCATGCGACCAATGGCCAATGGTCGACTAAGATACTCGATGCGTTGAATATCCCTAAAAAGATTTTTAAGACACCGGTGCAGCCTGGAACTCAGCTGGGCGCATTGCGTCCCAATGTTCGTTCGAGAACGGGATTGAACGAGAAGGTTCAAGTGATTGCTCCTGCGACGCACGACACAGGCTCTGCCGTGATCGCTGTCCCTGCAGAGGGATTTGCGAGTGCCAAACCAAACTGGTGTTACATCAGCAGTGGCACATGGTCCCTCATGGGAGTTGAACTGGCCGAACCGATCCTCTCAGACGCTTGCCGTCAGCTGAATTACACCAATGAAGGTGGCGCGAATGGCAGTGTGCGATTGCTCAAGAACATTGCGGGGCTTTGGCCTTTCCAGCAGTGCCGTGCCGCTTGGCAAAGAATGGGTACGCATTACGAATGGAGCAAACTGGCGGCTATGGCTGCGAGAGCCAAACCGCTTCAGAGCCTCATCGACTTGGAGCATCCGAAGTTCGTAGCGCCAACCAACATGCTCGAAACCATCCTTGATTTCTTGAAGCATACCCAGCAAGCTCCACCGGAAGATGACGGTGCCATTGCGAGAGCTGCGCTTGAGAGTTTGGCTCTTCGTTATCGTGTCTGCCTGGGAGGACTGGAAGAACTTCTAGGATATCGATTGGAAACGATCCATATTGTCGGCGGCGGTGTTCAAAACGCTTTGCTATGCCAGATGACTGCTGATGCGTGTCAACGACCTGTCATTGCAGGTCCCATCGAAGCGACAGCACTCGGCAACATCATTTCTCAAATGGTTTCGCTCGGTCGATTTTCTTCGATTGCGGAAGGGCGGCGCTGGATGCGGTCGATGAGCGACATCGTTCAGTACGAACCAAGGTACGGCGGCGAATGGGATAAGGCAGCCGAACGACTAAAATCGTACAGCGAAATAGCCCAAAGTTGGTAAGAGAGAGCTCTGATGTCATTGCCGATTGTGATCTTGCCAACCGCAGAAAAGTGGGATTGCCATCAATGTGGCATCTGTTGTCGAGGTAGTTTAGTACCACTGAACGATGCGGATGTGGCCCGTCTCGAAAGTCAGAAATGGAACGAGCATCCGGACTATCGCGACACGCCGGTGATGGTCCGCTATCCATCATCCAAGAAACGGTTTCGTCTGGCGCAGCGAATCGACGGCAGTTGTGTCTTCCTCAAGGACAACGGTCTCTGTCGTATTCACTCCGACTTAGGATACGAAGCCAAGCCGACGATATGCAGAGTTTTTCCACTGCAGCTCATTCCACGCGATGGCAATGCTGCGCTGACCATTCGCAGAGCATGTCCTTCCTCAGCGGCCGACAAAGGCTCACCGCTCAAAGAACATCTTCCGTTCATGCAGCAGTTTGTTCGCGAAGGGCGACTCACAACCAAGCGGGTCGATCCACCGAGTCTCAAGACCGGCGAAGATCGGGAATGGAAGACGGTCGCCCTGGCACTCGAGACGGCATCGGAGTTGCTGTTGGATCAACGGTTCCCACCGGTGCGTCGTTTGGTGCACACGCTTCAGTTTGCAAGTCTGCTGAGCAAAGCCAAAACAAAGCGGATGGACGACAAGAAGTTGGGGGATCTGATTAGCACGTTGGCTGAGATCGTTCCAGAAGAATCGAAGCCGTTTTTTAGCGATCGTCAACCTCCAGGGGCTTATGCTAAGTTGCTATTTCGATCGATCGGAATTGAGTATGCGAGGCTACATCCTCAATTCCGCGCAGTACCAAGCTGGTCGCATCGAGTTGAGTTGGGGCGAACTTGGTTTCGATTGGTGTTGGGCCGAGGCCGATTGCCGGACGTTCGACCGGCGTTTCCCCTGGCCAAATGGAATGATTTGGAAGAACCGCTGGGACAGCTTGCCCCCTCCATTGATTACCCACTTGCCCGGCTCATCGAAGCGTCGTCGGCTTCGTACATCTACGCTCTTGCGGATCGACGTGGTTGGTCGGTCGTGGATAGCATTCGGGGACTTGTGGCAACTTTCCCTATTGGATTGTGGTTGTTGCGATGGGCATCGATCGGTCGTGAGCCGACCACCGAAGACATGATTCAAATCGTGGTTGCTCTGGATCGCGGACAAGGCTTCGCGCCGCTAACCGGCCAGCTACAGCGTCTGAGGCTCCACTTGCTCGCAAACAACAACGAGCTAGAACGGTTGATCGTTTGGTACGCCCGTTGAAACAAGTTGGTGTACCGCCTTCTGACGGCTTGCGCACTCTTCGGACGCCCCGATGGGCAAGGACGCAATCTGGTTTATTGTGGAAGCCTATAGCCGTGTAACGCAACGCTGTTTCGCATTTTGTAGCGAAACTCGTCAAGAGTTTCGGTGGTTTATGCAATGCAGCCGAAAGTCTTGACGACTTTCGCTACAGAAAAGCCCAATTTACATTGAGCAGAATGCGAAACAGCGTTGCGTGTAACGGCGATAGTTCGTAACTGCGGTGCTTGGGGTTTC
>CANHVO010000403.1 GCA_947463915.1 Planctomycetaceae bacterium | reverse complement strand
TTCGAGAACGGATACGTCGAACGTACCACCACCCAAGTCAAACACGATGATCTTTTGGTCTTTGGTCTTATCCAAACCGTACGCCAGAGCAGCTGCGGTGGGCTCATTGATGATACGAGCAACTTCGAGTCCAGCGATCTGGCCAGCATCCTTGGTCGCTTGTCGTTGGGCATCGTTGAAGTAAGCGGGAACGGTGATCACGGCCTTGCTAACTCGGTGACCGAGATAAGACTCAGCGGCTTCCTTGAGCTTTCGAAGCACCTTGGCCGAGATTTCTTGCGGCGTAAATTGCTGGTCGCCGATTTGAACTTTGACGTATTCGTTGGCACCGCCTACAACTTGATAGGGGACCATCTTTTCTTCGGATTCGACTTCGTTGTGGCGCCGTCCCATGAAGCGCTTGACCGAGAAAATGGTTTTTCGCGGATTGGTGACCGCTTGGCGACGAGCTGGCTCGCCTACAATGGCTTCGCTTTTGTCGGTAAATGCAACAACGCTAGGAGTTAAACGATTCCCTTCTGCATTTGGAATGACTTTGACTTCGGTTCCTTCCATCACAGCTACGACCGAGTTGGTCGTTCCTAAGTCGATGCCAATAATTTTTTCGCCGGATGCCATGAATGATTCCTCTGGGTTAGGATGTGAAGGGTGTTCTAATATTGCATTTTCAAGGATTTTGTAGGTCTTCGCCGACCGAGCGTCCTCAGAATGCAACTGGTGTGCCAACAACATTAAAAAAGATCGATTTTGCGCCGCAAACCCTTTCGCGAAAAGGACTTGCGACTGAAGTCGTGTTTTGTGCAGATCAAGCATCGCCCGATCGTCGCGCGACAGAACGCCAATTTGACAGAAGAATCCCCGCCCACCCGATCCAAAAATCAGGACGAAATGAATTGATGGAAAGACTCTCGGAAATTGACGCCCAAATCCTGGCCCTGGCAAAATCGCGATGCGATGTGTTGGCGGAAATACAGAGACAATCCGGTGCCGAAGCCGCGAGTTTCGGGACTTTGCGGGGAGTTCAAGCAGCAAATCCAAGTGCTGACCAAGAGGATTTTGCTCAGCGTCTACAACGTTTTGTGGCCGGCATTACTTTTCAAACCGCCGTCCGTCGAACGTCGATCGCTTACCTGGGGCCCGAGTTTTCCTATTCGTATTCGGCCGCGGCCAAATTTTTCGGAGCCATCGACAGCTTGATCCCTGTTAATACGATCGGAGCCGTGTTCGAAGAAATCGCGAGCTCTCACTCAACCTACGGCGTTGTGCCAATTGAAAACTCCACCGATGGACGGATCGTCGATACGTTGACGATGTTCATTCGGAAACCGATACGCATCTGCGGTGAAGTCTTGCTGCCCATTCACCACAATCTATTGGCCAAATGCGATCGCAAAGACATTCGTGAAGTCTACAGCAAGCCACAAGCGCTTTCGCAATGTCGCGCATGGCTAACCAGTCATCTACCGGAAGCGCGTTGGGTCGAGGTTGCCAGCACAGCCGTTGCGGCCAAGATTGCATCGAACACCCCGAATGCGGCGGCTGTCGCATCGCGGGAAGCAGGAATGCATCACGGCCTGGACATCATCGCGGAATGCATCGAAGACAACAAAGATAACGTCACTCGGTTCGCGATCATTGGAGACGAAAAGGTTGCCGCGACCGGGGACGACAAGACTTCACTCATGTTCCAAGTGCCTCATCAACCCGGCGCCTTGGCGGATGTCATGGTCATGTTTCGCGACAATGGACTCAATCTGACCTGGATCGAGTCGTTTCCTGTGCCAGGTAAAGCCAACGAGTACTTTTTTTTCGTCGAGCTCGAGGGGCACGAATCGCAAGCGAACGTTCGAGCGGCTCTGAATGCGTTAGCCAAGACCGCCTTGCGACTCGATTTCCTAGGGTCGTATCCCAAAGCGAGGAACTAGGCAAATCCCTAAAAATGACGTGGGCATTCCTGATTTCCCAACTCCCCTTCTCCTCCCCGGGAGGAGAAGGGGTTGGGGGACGAGGAGGTGCGCACTGCTTGACGAGTCAGTTGGATTATTTAGCAAGTTTCGCTTCCACCCACTGAGAAATCCGATGCAGCTCGGTCAACTAACCAATCTCATCCACAACCACTTTAGTCGCATCGCGAAGCGTGTTCGTCGTCGCTCAGAAACACAATCTGGACTGCGACTATAAAGTATCGGCAGCCTCCTCATCCCCGGCCACTTCTCCTCCTGAGGAGCCTCAGGAGGAGAAGGGGAGTTAGAAATCATAAGTTCTCAGGCGTATTCGACTTGACCAAACATTATGCTTGCTCGATGAATCAACTCGAAAACCAATTTACTCCGCTTCTAGAAACGCTTCCGCAGCATTTAGCCGAGCGGTCTTGGCTGAAAGCCAATGGTCGACCAGGTCATGTCGGTCAGTTTGTTCTCTATTGGACTCACCATTCTCTCCGAGTGGACGAAAACCCTGCCCTGGATGTGGCCATGCTTTTGGCGGAACAAATTGGATTGCCCTTGTTGGTCGACCAAGGGCTATCCGAGCAATATCGTTCCGCCTCCGATCGACATCATACCTTCATATTGGATGGGGCGAGGGAGTATGGCTACGCCTGCAAAACGACCTTCTTCCATCGAAATCGGAGTGGCTATTAAGATTATAACAGTTGGGCAGTAAACTATTATTTCGAGGAAAATGAAATGTCAGCAATTCGTTTTTTGTTTATTTTATTAACATCGCAGATCGGTGAGGTTGCGAATTTTTTGCCCTCACTGAACTATTGGGACCTTTCATCTAAACTTGCTACCGATTCATCGATGCAAAAACGGTTGGGGGTTTCCAAAGATCAAGTAAACGCAATACTTGAAATGCGGAAACAAGCACGAATTGATGAGCTTGTGGAGAAGGAGGAAGAAAGGCAACTGATTCAAGGACAGGCATCTCCGATTTTAAACGTTGAGCTGCTGTCGAGTTTAGACAGCGTTATCGTCGGAAAGCTGCGATTGATTCTGAATGATTTCCAAATTGACCAACTGAGACGAATTGAGCTTCAGCAAAGACACAAGAGGGCCCATGAAATTTTTCAGTCTCAAGAGATGATTGTGTTTTTAGGGCTTTCCGCGGATGACGTAAAGCAACTCCGCATTTCGCTGAAACGTGCGAAATCAAAGTTCGATGCGGAACGAGCAGTGTTGCTTGACGAGGCAGCGATGGAAATAATTAGGGTCTTACCTAGCAATTCGAAAGAGTTGTTCACGCAATACGCTGGGAACTCCTATACGCCCGAAATTGAACTCCGAAACGACATTGAACTCAAGTCAATACCTTATATTGATGAGTTTAGATCAATCATGTCAGTGCGTTCACTATCGACAAATGTGGACCTACAAGCAAGGCATTCAATAACACCGCGGCAAGCGGAACAACTTCTTGAAGCGAGTCGGAAATTCAACGAGAACGCCTTTGGGCCAAAACCACAGCAGGACAATAACTTTGCTAAGTCCCTGCAGGAATCCATTGCTGACATGGAGCGTATTCTTAACAATTCGCAACTGCTGTCTATTTACCGCAGGTTTGCGATGAGTGAATTCAATGCCAATTTTTGCACTCCCTTTGAACGCGATGACTTCTTAACCTACCTAGAGATAACAACGCCCTCTGATATTGCAGCAATTCGTGAAATCGCAACTGCGGTAACGAAGGAATTTCAATCGAATGAAAAAAAGCTGAACGAACGTATTTTTGGCGAGATTTGTACCTCTCTTCCTCAGGAGGCTCGACGGCGACTTCAGCTGGTTTTTGAGGGAGTTTGGAAATGAACGAGGAGGAGAACGGAAGCTCCAGTTTCTATCCGTGGAATCGTTGTTGCAATGGCATGGATCATCGGTCAGATCGATTTGCGACGTCGTATCGGCCACGTGCTGATCGTCGTTATCATCGATCCTTGCGGAAACATCGTTTGCCAGTTGCCTGCACAAGCCGGAGTTTTACGGAGCAATCTGAAACCCGGAGTGAAAGTAAGGTGAAAATAAACTATTGGTTTTCGAGCATTCGCCGCACCGAACTTGACCAAACACTATGCTTGATCAATGAATCAACTCGAAAACAAACTAACTTCGCTTCTAGAAACGCTTCCGCCGCATTTGGCTGAGCGGTCTTGGCTGAAAGCCAAAGGCCGCCCGGGGCATGTTGGTCAGTTCGTTCTCTATTGGACGCACCATGCTCTCCGCGTGGACGAGAACCCGGCCCTCGATGTCGCAATGGTTATGGCGGAACAACTCGGTTTGCCCTTGCTGGTCTACCAAGGGCTATCCGAGCAATATCGTTTCGCTTCCGATCGACACCATAACTTCATCATGGAAGGGGCGAGGGAGCTGGAATCCAACTATGCGAAACTGGGCATCTCTTACGTTTTTCATTTGGAGCGGGCGGGCGACAGACGTCCTCGCTTGGCAAGCCTTTTCAAAGCGTCAGCACTGGTCGTGACGGAGGACTTCCCGCTCGAGGCGACACGAGAATGGACGGAACGGTTTGCACAAGCCAACATCGCTCCGATGATCCTGGTCGATACCGCATGCATTGTGCCCACGCGACTCGTCGGTCGAGCCTATGATCGTGCCTACGCATTTCGCGATGCAACTGCGAAACTATATCGGGAGCGAGTCGATCGTGAATGGCCAGCTTGTATGGCAAGACCCATTCCGGCTAAGCTTCCTTTTGAGTCGCTTAAGCTAAGCGACGAGAACATCGCAAATTTGGTCTCGCAATGTGAGATCGATCACACCATCGGTCCCGTTGCGGACACGCGAGGCGGATCGAATGCGGGGTATGCTCGCTGGCAAGCATTTCGAAAAAAGGGACTTCGCAGTTATCCCAAGTTGCGAAACCAAATTGAAGTCGATGGTGTCAGCCGAATGTCTGCCTACCTGCACTATGGAATGGTCTCACCATTTCGCATTGCAAGAGAAGCGTCCGCCGACGGCGCTGAAAAGTACCTGGATGAATTGTTGATTTGGCGGGAGTTGGCTTACTCCTTTTGTTACTATCGAAAGGACCTGGAGACCGACGCCAGCATCCCAGCGTGGGCCATTGATACTTTGAAGAAGCATAGCCAGGACATACGGAGCTGCCTTTCCTGGGAGACTCTTTCTCGGGCAAAGTCGGGCTCGCGTCTTTGGGATGCCGCCCAGCGAAGTTTGATCAAGCATGGCGAACTGCATAACAACGTCCGCATGACCTGGGGGAAGGCGATTCTTGAATGGTCGAAAGACTACCAGCAATCGCTCGCGAGGCTCATCGACCTCAATCATCGCTACGCACTGGACGGCCGCGACCCTGCTTCCTACGGCGGAATTTTGTGGTGCCTCGGGCAATTTGATCGCCCTTTCTTTCCGGAGCAGCCCATCTTTGGCAGCGTTCGAACACGCCCCGTCGCGATCCATGAATCAAGGACTAATCTTGCGGCCTACGAGAAGCGAGTCGATCGCGACGTAGCCAAGCCATTGCCTCGAATTGCGATGATCGGGTGCGGGCTTGCTGGTCTGATGTGCAGTCGAGTTCTACTGGATCATGGGATTCCAATCACGTGTTTTGATAAATCGCATCGCGTTGGCGGCAGGTCCACGACCCGAATCGTCGAGAGTACCCTGGCCTTTGATCATGGCGCTCAGTACTTCACCATTCGCGACCCGATTTTGAAGCCTTGGCTTGAGTCCTGGTGTCAAGATAACCACATAGCACTCTGGACTGGTCGCATTGTTTCTATCGATGCACCAGGCTCCTTTCGCGATGTTGCGCCGATGGACCGGTATGTTGGTACTCCCAACATGGAATCGCTAGGGAAACATCTTGCAAGCGACTTGTCCGTCGAATTGGATACAGAGATTGCTACAATTGTCCGCGAACCAAACGGTTACCAATTGACTTCACGAACAGGAAAGCCGCTTGGTGAATTCGATATCGTTCTTTGGAATTGCCCGCCTGTACAAGCCGAGAAACTTGTGCCATCGAATTGCGATTGGCGAACGGAACTTGCCAAAGTGGAAATGGTCCCATGCTGGGCTGTGATGGTTGCCTTTGAAAATCGGTGGGACGTGCCCTTCGATGGTGCCTTTATCAATGACGGCAATCTGGGTTGGATAGCTCGCAACTCCAGCAAGCCAGGGCGGTCGAATGAGATAGACGCTTGGGTAATGCATTCCACAGTCGCTTGGGCAAAAAACCATCTCGAACTCTCGCAGGAAGATGCCAACCAAGTCCTAACGAAAGAAGCGGAGCGTGTCACTGGCGTCGCCATGCCACCGATACGAGTTGTCAAATCGCATCGCTGGCTTTACTCTCGACCGACGGAGTCTCTAACCGACAGATCGCTGTGGGATGAACAGAATCGGCTGGGAGCTTGTGGAGACTG
>CANHVO010000402.1 GCA_947463915.1 Planctomycetaceae bacterium | reverse complement strand
GGAGCCGACCAACTCAACAACGCAATGTGTCGAGATTTGGAATGAAGACAGGCGGCCGCAACCAAACGCTGTTCGATGGTATCAGCAAAGTCCAAAAGCTCTTCTTCCCAGATGTCTTCAATTTCCCTCGGTGGGTACAGAAACATGGCGCCCCCATACGTTGAGACAGCAACCCCCGGCCCTAGCATTTCTTTTTGGAATGGCGTCGCAAAAAACGCCAGTGTCGACTCATCTTTGTGCTCAGCAAACCACGTTGCTCTCCAGGCATATTCGCGAGGATCGGGTTCGTTATCGAAAAGCATCACGGTCGCGTCGAGATGACCAATAGTCGGCGGTTGGACTTTGACAAAAAGCGAACCGTCGTACCAATGACGAAGCGTTTCACGGAGGTCAATTCCATCCATCATGCTCGTTGTGAACTTTTCGGTACGAGCGAGGTCGGCTCCAATCATCCCTTGAGCTCGCTCGAGAACTCGGTTGCGAAAGCTCTCGATGCGAGTGTCTTCTTCGGGCCATGAGCACTGTTGGTAGGGATTCCATTTCATCCCCCACTTTTTTTGATCCATCATCTGCGCTCGTCGATTCAATTCCAGCGAATACCACTGAGTTGGCGGACCAGGCAATCGGCTAGTCATCGATACCTGTCCGAAGCCCGGCAGTATCGCTTTGCCGATGCCCATTCTCAACGTCGGCCATGGCAAAGGATCATCAAAGGGGTAGTTCTTTGCCGCCTCGACCAAATGAATTGTGTACTGGTCTCCCATCACCTGTTGCGAAGAACGCGCGATGGTATAAAAACTAGGAGTAAATCGACGTTCTAGCAACGTTTGATTGCGAATGTATTTCAGGCATTGCGACAAAAGCAAAGGTGGAATCTTGCGGGCACGATTGCCCATGTCGGCCAGATAGCTCTGACGCGATGAGATCATCATTTCCTTAATGCCATCAACGACCAGCGAAGTGTCGTCATCCAAGGACTTGCGTGCGTTTTCATACAAGCCGGTGATGAACGGAATTTCACCTAGAAAAAAAAGGAGCGTTCGCGGGTCGACGGAATAGTTCTCGGCTGGCGCCACATCCTCTTGCAAAAATTGCGGCGAGCCATTGTCTTCCTCCTGCGACTCAGCTTCAGTGATCGCTTCTCGCAGCCACGGCCAGTCTTGCAAGTCGCAGAGACAAACCATGTTGGAATACCTTCGTTTAAGTTCCTTCAAGCGGCTTGCCATGAACGTGAGTCTGGCGATCCGCTGCGGACTTTGAGGTGGAGGAATAGCCGGTAGCGTCGCGGCACAGAATCTCTCTATCGAAGTCTCTCGGAGCGCGAACGCATCTGGGAAAACGGAGCAGTCAGGGTCGAAGTACTCGCATTCTTGGTCGATAAAATGCAGCGGTGTTCGGTCCGAGATTCCAAATCGGATGGCCGCGATCACAGCTTGGCAAGGGTCGATCGGAACGTAGGTTGCCGAATGTGCGATAGAATCCTCTGCCTTATCCTCATCGTCCCTGTCCCCATCATCCGCATGCGATGCCGACGAAGCGACTTGAACCACTGCGTTTGGCGTCGGAAGTTGTTCGACGCCTGAGATCACCGCGGATCGGAATGAGTGTGGCAGTGGAATAGCAATGCAATCAAAGGAATGGTCCAATAGAAAACGGCGGACGGCGACCGCGTACGAAGCATTCCCGTGTACGACCGGCAAGAGAGTCAGTGTTTCGTCGACTTGTAGCGAATCCATGAACAACAATCGCAAAATGAGACAGCGTGGATAGAACGTGTGCAATTCTATCAGGGCAACTCGCTCGCCATAAGCAACAACTTCGAATCTAGCTCCTTCGTTTTCAGGCAAATTAACGGGCAAAGCAAGAGAATCGCAGTCTAGGTCAGAATCGAGCTGTTCTGAGGGACGATTTTGAAATCTTTTGGCACGGCAGTTGCTTTTCGTTAGTTCTATCTACAAAACAAATTAAATAGTGGAGCAAAATGATGAAAACACGCATTCGAAAAAATTGGACACGGATTGCTTTGGGCGTTTTGATGGCTGCTGGGGCATCAGAATCTGCTCAAGCTCAGGGAACTGCAATCGCACAACCCATTTCAAATTGGACGTACACCAATCACTCTAGCACACTCGTCGAGGGCTCATTGCGAGGCCAATCCGCGGTCATCAGCTCCGTTGGACAGACGATTTATTTGGATAGCTTGGCTGCTGTCAATTACGCAGAAGCGTACAAGCGAGCGATCGAGAATAGTGTCGCAGTAACCAAAGCGTATTACGAGCGACGCGAAATCAGAGAAGAATACAATCAAAAGTATGGTCCGAAAGCTTTTGTCGGAGAAGCACGCAAGAAGTTCATCGAGTATTACGCGCCAAAGCGACTGTCTGCCCAGGAGTTCGACCTAGAACGTGGGAAACTGACTTGGCCACACATCCTCAGGCAAGAACAATTTGCTCCCGTCAAAGACCAGATCGACTTAGTCTTTTCTGGTCGCGACTCTTCCAATTCGGGAGATGGAAGCAAATCGCACCGAGATGTTTTGCAATTGTGTACCGCCATGACAGGCCTATTGCGGGAGAACATCGGCACCATGACATCGGATCAGTACATCAATGCTCTTGAGTTCATTCGTTCCGTCGAACTGGAAGCAAAAACGGCAATTTCAACTGATCTAAAACCTGCCCCAGCGGCAGCGGAAGAAGCGAAGTTGGACGAAGCTCCAGCGAAGGCAAAGGATTCCGATACGTCCAGTATCAAGCGAACTGTCGCACGCGGAAAAGCTTAGTAGTTAAAATCTAAGAAGATTCTCCTCTCAGCTTTTTTGGTAGTGTGTGTGGGGTTGAGGGGAGAAGAGGCTGCCGAGGAGAGGTGTCGCGAAAGCGATTCCTCTCCTCGGTTTTTTTGTATCAAAAATCAGGGCCAAGGCGAGCGGCAGAGTGAAATCTACCAATCATAAACCGAAACGGAGTGCTTGTTGATGGAATGTTAACCCGACGCGTGAGCGAGGGATTCCTTGCTCCTCGCTCACGGGCTTGTTGATTTAGTCGTTGAACAGTCAGCCGAAGGCGTACTTGGCGGCTTTGACAGTACGCCTTCGGCTGACTGTTAAACGCAATGCATTTGAAAAAGAATTAAATCAACAAGCCCTTACGCTTCGGGTTGTGATAACGCAGGCCGCCTCTCGCCAAAATCGTTTAGCCTAAAAATGTGCAGGCAATTTCCGCGGTCTCAAATACCGAAGATTCCTTGGACCGGCTATCATATGGGAAAAAGCAGAACGAACCTGCAGGGTACACTTGCGGGTCAGAATGACACCTTCGTAGAACTCGTCGATTTGAACTATGCCATATCTGGACGCAATTACCGGCCCTGCCATGGGTCGTCGTTACCCTCTGGAAAACAGCCAGTACGTCATGGGGCGGCATCCCGAATGCGATATCGTTCTTGAGAGCGGATCGGTCTCTCGCCAGCATGCCAAAATTTCCAAGAGCGGCGCGAGCTTCGTTCTAGAAGATCTCAAGAGCCGCAACGGGACATTTGTGAATGGTCGACTGATCAACGAGTCGACCAAACTCTTGGAGGGAGACACGATTCGGATCTGTGATATCGAACTGAATTACCACGAAGAGGTCGAATCGTCTGCGTTGACTGCCAGCCCTGCCTCAGAAAACTCAGCTTTGGGAATTTTGATCGTCGATGACGGAGAGAACTCGTCCGCGTCCCGTTCTGTTACGGCCAAGCTGGATGTACGAGGCAGCCAATATGGTCTGCAGCTAAGTGCATCGCCAGAGGCCAAGTTATCGGCGATTTTGGAAATCATGAAGAACCTGGGCCGAGCCGTAACGCTCGACGATGTGTTGCCGAAGGTGCTCGATACCTTGTTCACTATCTTTATTCAAGCGGATCGCGGGTTCATTGTCCTCAACGACGACGAAGGGCAGCTTAAACCGAAATGGGTCAAAACCCGGCGGCCGGATCAAGAAGAAATGGTACGCGTCTCAAGAACCATTCTGCGCGAAGTTATGCAAACAAAAGAGGCCATCATTTCTCTTGATGCGGGTAGTGATGCCCGGTTTGAGCTCAGCCAGAGCGTCGCAGATTTTCGCATTCGGTCGATGATCGTTGCGCCGCTGCTCAATAGCGAAGGGGAGCCAATCGGTGCTATTCAGATCGATACCGTCCAGCAAAAGGGAGGCTTCGAAGGCAAGGACCTCGAAATTTTGGCCGGGGTCGCCAATCAAGCTGGGATCGCGATCGAAAATGCTCAATTGCATGAGCAAATGGTTCAGCAACGCTTGGTCGAACAAGACTTGGAATTGGCTAGTCAAGTTCAGTTAGCGTTCCTCCCTAAAGAAGCTCCCAAGATTCCGGGCTATTCGTTTTTTCAGTACTACAATCCGGCCCAGCAAATAGGTGGTGATTACTTCGACTACATCGAACTTGAAAACAACCGAATTGCGATCGTGATCGCAGACGTTGTGGGGCACGGTGTTGCAGCCGCCATGTTCATGGCCAAGCTATCGGCAGAATGGCGATTCGCTTTCGCCACCATCGACGACCCGCGGCTTGCCCTTGCGACACTCAACGATCGCATCACTGCTTTGGGTGTCGAGAAGTTCATCACAATGGCCGTAATCGTCTTGGACTACGTTGCCCATAAAGCTACGATCGTCATCGCTGGGCATATGCCACCGATCATGCTCAAGTCAAACAAATTGATCGAGGAGCCTGGCGCTGATGTGGGGGGACCACCCCTCGGCATCATGTCCGATATTCCGTTCGATGCGTTCGAGTTAGAGATCAAGCCGGGTGAGTCGATGACGATGTACACCGATGGAATATTCGAAGCTCCCAATGCCCAAGGGACTCAGTTTTCGATCGACCGAGTACGACAGCAAGTAGCAGCCTGCGCCGGCAATATTGAAAAAGCGGGGTCCGAAATCATCAACCAAGTTACCAAGCACATCGTCGGCTGCGAACAAGAAGACGATATGTGCTTGGTGATTGTGGGACGCGATGCTTAAGTTTGCTCGACGTGTTTTTTCTCTCATCCTCTCATCTCTGAGAGGAGACGCGGCCGTCTCATTTTCTCTTTGGACTGTTTGCAATTTCAACGGGATAGCAAGGCTCCTGCCGAGCTTGGGACTTGCTGATTTAGTCGTTTAACAGTCAGCCGAAGTCTTACTCTGCAGCGTTGACAGTACGCCTTCGGTTGACTGTTAAACGAAATGCATTTCGAGGAGTGTTGTTTCAACAGCCTGCTTGTAATGCTGTGGAACTTGATGCGTAAATGGCTCGACAGGACCCTCGCCCTTCCAGTTTCCCCCAAGTGTTTTGCTGGATTCAAAAGTGAGACGGCCTCAGTAGAGGGGGCTGGGCGGAGTACACATGCTTCGGTTTAGTTGACCGTTCGAATTCACCGATGTGGGGCTGATTTGGATTTGTATGTGGACGCAACTAATGTGTTGGAACTACAATGGGTAAAAATCAAATCGAAGTGGAACCCGTGGAAAAGCTGGTTAACTTCCTATATTTAGAATGAAGGCCTCTAAAGTGAAAACCAAACTCCTCGTCACCCTGTGCAGTCTGCTCGTGACCGGCACTGCAATAGCTCAGGACATAGACCGAACCGTTCTCCCCATTCCGCAGCCGAAGTCGGCGGCCATCACCACGCTTGATGCACGCGACGCGAAGGCCCCGAAGCGATTCGAGGTCAAAGCCCCCGCGGGAGCGCCCAACGTGATTGTGGTACTGATCGATGATATCGGTTTCGGCCATAGCAGCGCCTTCGGCGGGCCTTGCGCTATGCCCACCTTGGACCGCCTTGCCGCCAACGGATTGAAATACAATCGCATGCACACCACCGCCCTGTGCAGCCCAACCCGCACGGCCCTCCTCACAGGGTACAACCACCACAGCAACAACGCCGGCGCGATCATGGAGGTGGCGACGGCCTTTCCGGGCAACACTGGCATCCGCCCCGACAGCATCACCCCCATGGCCGAGGTGCTGCGTCAGAACGGCTTTGCCACTGCTGCCTATGGCAAGTACCACGAAACGCCACCCTGGGAGGGTAGTGTGAGCGGACCCTTCGACCGCTGGCCTACTCGCAGCGGCTTTGACGAGTTTTATGGCTTCATCGGCGGCGAGACCAACCAATGGGATCCCATGATCACGCACGGTACCACCCCAATGCGAAAGCCCGTCGGAGATCCGAACTACCACTTCACCACCGACATGACAGACCATGCCATTGCATGGATGCGCGCAGAGCAGTCCCTGACACCTGACAAGCCCTTCATGATGTACTTCTCTACCGGCGCTACTCATGCCCCGCACCATGCGCCCAAGGAGTGGATCGCCAAGTACAAGGGCCAGTTCGACAAAGGCTGGGACCATCTTCGTGAGCAGACCCTT
>CANHVO010000401.1 GCA_947463915.1 Planctomycetaceae bacterium | reverse complement strand
TTACGCGTTTTAGGCCCGGCGAAGCAGCGTTTCTCGCATCCCGACGTTGCTTCCACCGAGTAAACTCGGCGTAGAGCGTGGACTAAATGATCAAGCATCTAGCAGCCAATTGTTGCCTCCGTCGGGACGAGCGGGCTGTTGATTTAGTCCTAACCCGAAGCGTGAGCGAGGGATTCCTTGCCCCTCGCTTACGCTTCGGGTTGTGATAGGAACTTTGCCTTGCGGCAAAACGCAAAGCAAGTTGACTTTCCTGGCAGATGTTTAACCCCAAGCCCTAGCAGCACGTGAGGCTGGAACGAGCGTATAGAAGTTAGGGTTAAACGAAATGACCAAAACCTATGCGGCTTCAAGCATTTCTCGGACGTGAATCTGCCAGGATACTGTCAACCGGGTTCGATGATCAAAGATCGTAATCTCACAGCTACGGCCAGCTGCAACCAGTTTTTCTAGGTCCATTACACTTGAAATCGCAATGCCATCAATCGCGACAATTCTGTCGCCACATTCAACCAAGCCTTGCATAGCGAAACTACCCAGCGGACGTAATCGTCGGAGAGGGCTCTCTGGGGCGATCTTCAGAACCTGAAGCCCGCGACCACCAGCCTGAACCTCCACGTTTAGGATTTCAGCATACGCGTTACCGCTTGAAGCAAATGGAACTGCTGCCCACTCAGACGTTGCCGAGTTGGAGGAACTGAACGAATCGAAACTCTTGCATTCCCAAATTTGCATTTTTTGCCTCGCTGGGGACATTTTGGTTTCTCAGAAGCGAGCAAACAAATTCCCCTACCCTATTAACGCAATCCGCTGCTCGAATGCGACATTTTTCGGAAAATTTTTTCGCGACTTAACCAAATCTACCAAAGCTGCACTGCTAAGGAGTTTCGATATTAAATCAATTCGAGTTACTCATGATAACCGCGTCTAATCGCAGTGCGTTCAACTGCTTCTTCAACTCCGATAGCTACCCAGCCATCGGTCGTCATGCGCACGACGCCCATGCCTGCCAGATCGCGCAATGCATCCTCAACATCAAAGTCGATTTCGATGCCGGTTATGGCTTTGAGAATACTCTCCGCCTCGCGATCTACTTGTTCCGACGACATTTTTTCCGCGGTTGAGTAGTTCAGCACAAAGTAAGCCAAGATGGCTTCACAAGATTCCTGCTGTTCCGATTCCTCCACAAGCCGCAGGAGTGCCCCCAAGTTATTGTCCAAGTTTTGATAGTAAAGGTTCCTTGCAACATTCAGCTGATAACGTCGCTTGGCTGTCGTGTAGGAAAAGATTGACTTGACTCCATAAAAAAGCGACGCAATGACAATTGCAATCACAAAAACGAAGGAACCAAAGAACTTTACGGCCCCAAGAAACGCCAGAAGCCCAATACTCTTGGCTATCTTCGAAGCCAACATCATCAGGCCCCAAAGCGTCGGTACTCCGATCTTCCCAGTATCCATCCAAGTCATCTTGATCTGCGACCCCGGAAGCATCATGTCGACATCGAGCTTGGGAATATTCTTAAACATCCGTACGTGAACACAATCAGGATCCAATAGCTCCGGCAAATTCTGAAGCTCTTTCGTTCGAAAGATTACTACGAGTCGTTGGTAGATTGGCACGTCAACTTCACGGACCTGAAAAAGCCGATACCAATCTCGCTTTGTTCGCTTTGCAATAATGTCCCCACGGCCATAAACCTCAAGCCTCCGAAAGGAAGAAAAGCGAATCTTGAGACGCACTCCCCAGTAGCTTGCTACGTTCAATGCTTGTTGAATCTCACGCGGTTTGAGCCGTCGATAATTGGCATATTCCAGCGAATCAGCCACTTCCGAAAAGAGCTTGCGACAAGCCAAATCGCGTTCGTGGTTCGAACCGAATATCGGCACATCGACCTGGGATGGCATCACGTCGGCATCCGGATCGAAATCGTGATACAACAAAACTAACTGCTCATGATGTTTGCGAAACTGCTGATGAATGAGCGAGACAAACTGTCGGAAGAGTCTTTCTAACGCCTGGGAATCACACCCCCTTTCTCGCTGCTTATCTATAAGAAACTCAATCAATTCCTGCGTCTTGAGCGGAATATAATGCTCGCGTCCCCATGACTGCAGCGGGGACGGCATTCTCCCAATCGTCCATCGACTCCAAGGCCAGTACTCTCTAATCATCTGTCTTTTTCGATTGCCTTCTCTCAGAAGTCCGGTCCTGCTCTCTGTCGGAATGATTACACTCTACCATGATTATGCAGAACCAAATCCTCCCTCTCGTAACTTGAACTTCAAAATGACAGCTAATTGAGATGAGCGAGGTTCCAGACAAGCCACCCCGCCGCCACCGCTATTCCGGCCGCAATCCCAGAAGCTTCGTCGACAAATACAAAGAACATCAGCCCGAAGCCTATCCCGACGACATCGCAAAAATTCTGAGCAGCGGAAAGACCCCTGCGGGGATGCACCGCCCAATCATGGTCCGGGAAGTGCTAGAGGCTCTCTGTTTGCTGCCAGGAGACGTGGTGGTCGATTGCACACTAGGGTATGGAGGACACGCTTGTGCATTACTGGCGGCTGTCCAGCCTGGCGGTCGTCTCCTTGGAGTCGATTCGGACCCGATTGAACTTCCAAAGACGGAAGCGCGACTGAGAGCACTGGGCACTCCGGACGATTCTATCGTCCTGCGCCGAATGAACTTCTCGGGCGTATCGCAGTTTCTGGCAGTAGAGTCCCCTGGCGGTGTCGATGCCTTGATGGCGGACCTTGGCGTCTCTTCGATGCAATACGACGATCCAGGTCGTGGTTTCAGCTTCAAAGTCGATGGGCCACTGGATATGCGAATGAACCCTCAACGCGGACTGTCTGCAGCCGCATTGCTCTCGACCCTCGACAAGAATCAGCTGCAAACCATGCTGACAGACAACTCAGACGAACCCAATGCGATCCTGATCGCCAAAGCAATTCTGATCGCTCACGCAAGAGTTCCTCTCGAATCCACACTTGCACTCGTTCACGTCGTTCGAACTGCAATGCCAGGGCAAACAGCAAACCAATCCGATTTGACCATTCGTCGTGTCTTTCAGGCCATCCGAATCGCGGTCAATGAAGAGTTTTTCGCGTTGGATATGTTCCTGAAACAGTTGCCCTTTTACATGAAACAGGGGGGGCGAATTTCGATCCTGACCTTCCATTCCGGTGAAGACCGGCGAGTCAAAGACGCGTTCAAACAAGGCTTTCAAAGCGGACTTTACCGCAGCATTACCAAGGATGTTGTCCGAGCATCTCCATTGGAGCTCAAGTCCAACTCAAGAGCCAGTTCAGCCAAACTGCGCACAGCCATCCGGAGCTAGCATGCAAATCCCGACAATGAACATTGCCCTGTTCCTTAGGATCATATTGGTTGCGTACTTCCTCTTTTCGTATTGCTTGCCTGTACATGCATGGCAGCAAGTCGATGGAAGTAATCTCCAAAGAAAAGTCAAAGAGCCAGTTCATGAGCTGAAAAGGCCAGACCCTGCCAACGTCCAAAAATACTTGATCAAAGAATCGCCCTTTGGAATCGCACCAGAAGAGGCTGCGCATCACAATGTGATGATTTTCGAACCAGACGGTCGCATTGCTAGTCAGGTATGGATGCAAAGTCTTCCAGCAGACAAACAAGTAGGCATCGACCTATCGACCTTCGAGCAGCAACCATTTACGCGGCTCGAACAACTCAGTCCCGATGGAAAATTAGTTCTGGATCTAACTCAACTTGAGAGGACCGTCTTCCTGAAAACAGAAAAGGGCTGCATTCTCCTCTCAGCCTCACGCCTACTTGCAAGCGATCGTGTTCAGCTGCTTGCCTGGAGCAAAGTACGAGTCGAGATTGACAAAGCGTTCTGGCTATCGAGTTACCCCCTCGTCTTGAAGCTTGATCCGATGACGCTGCAAGCGTTGACCCAATTTCGACTAACGCAATCGATTCGATTCAGTAACTTGTTGCCGCTCAAATCAGGTGGGGTGGCAGCAATCGAAATTGCGAGAAAAGACAGGTTGAGCTCGGCGAATCGAATCTGGAGGATTGACTCGCAAGCGGAACTCGCAGGCAGGGTCGATCTAGGAGCTTACTCGATCTCTTCCTGTTCCGAGCTTGGGTCACTTCTTCTGGCTCGTAGCATTAAGGCCACAAGCATGCTCAGTGTAAGAGAGCCGAACACCCAGTTTCTGGTTGCAGACGACTTCAAGAGCATGTCTCGCTTTGACGCTTTAGCAGACGTATCCCAGGGACTCAGCGACGGCGATAGCGTTTGGGTACTCGACGGCAAAATGCTAAAACGAGTGACCGAGATCGACAATGAACTGATCACAACGGCTTCGCGAGTCAATGAGGATGGGATTGTTTCCATCGTTGCCGAATGAGCCGCGGCCACGACCTTAGCAGTATTTCCGTTCCCATTCTAGAAGTTCGGCTTGCAACTCCTCGTTTTGGGCGATGCCCCCCGTTTTCTGTTTGGACTCGAACAAGGTTTCAAATGCCTGGATTTGGTCTGCGATCGGTCGCCTGATTTCGTCTGTTAGGCGATCTATAAACAATACGCCGTCTAGGTGGTCGATTTCGTGTTGAACGATTCTGCCCATGAACCCGTCGACTTCGGCATTGATCTCGTTGCCATTCAGGTCGTAGGCGTTGACGACCAGCGATTTGTTTCGCCTAACGTGAGCATTGACGCCTGGGAGCGAAAGACAGCCTTCCTCTGCTTCTGCAGTCCCTTTGGCTCGATTGATGACAGGGTTGATAAAAACCAGCTCTGGCCCCTCTTCTTTGTCGCCGCTGGGATTGGCGATAAACAATCGAATCGGCAAGTTTACCTGGTTAGCCGCGAGTCCCACCCCGCGAAATTCGTACATGATTTCGAACATCTCATCGACAATCTCCTTGAGACGCGCGTCCACTCGAACAATGGGTTTGGACCGATGCCGAAGGGTCGGATGCGGATAAGTGATCAGTTGAAGCGATGCCATGCTGCCTATCGAAAATGAAGAACACGTGTTATTTTGAGTTGTAGCGGAGACGGTCAGTATTGTTGTCGAGAATACGCTTGCCGTAAACCTACCAATCTCCACGATTCGATTGTCTGTATCTATCTATGCAACGACTCGTCCAAATATGCTTGTTCCTGCCGGTTGTCGCAGCGTTTTTCAACCAATTCGTACAAGCTCAACTGACCTACGAGCAGTACGCCGAAAAGGTAGGCAAAGAAAGCCGTCTTTGGATTGCTGAGCCTGGAGATAATGGGCTAAATCGCTGGGATCCTCGGGAGCTTTTTGAGGACAGCGGCATCCTGCTGGACTGGGATTCTAAACGCGTTTTGCTCTTTCGATCGACCGGCAAATCGGAGACGACTGTTCCAGGCGACACAATCGTCCGCATCGAGCCGGCATGGACGAATGAGTCAGGTGAGGAAATCCATCGCTTGTTTATGGAACGCCAATTCAAATTGGTCATCACCAAAGGACAAGACGTTGTCAACAAATTCGAAAAAAGCGGGCTTCCTGTTTGGCAACGTCGACTTATCCTCGCCGAAATGATTGAATCTTGTTCGGCGCTGGGGAAACCACAAATTGCAGGAACCCTCTTTGTGGTTTTGGCAAAGGGGGCTCCGCCTCCGGTCCTTCTCTTTTCGACGATCCCGCTTCCTTGGGGAGAAACGGCGTTCGCGGATCTGGACATGAAGAAAATCCAAACGTTGGCAGAAGAATGGATCACACAAGAGTCCGAGTCCGCAAAATTACTTGGGGCCGCATGGCTTCTCACAGGCACAAAACGAACGTTTGCCATCGAAACGCTCGAGGAGCTCGCCAAAAGTTCCAAGTCCCCAATGATCGTTGCTTACGCAAAGGCTCAGCTCTGGCGGACGGTACCTCCCGCCGAAGTTCTTTCGGATCGATACCCTCGTTGGCTTGCTGAACGGGACAAGCTTTTGCTTCCCGCCCAGGCTGGCCCCACCATGCTTTTGGCCGAAAGACTGCAGCAAGCTGGGCAGGCGAACTTGGCCATTCCTGAATGGCTACGCATTGCGACCCTGCATGGGGATCGATACCATCTGGTGACTAAGGCGATTCCGAAAGCCGCCGAAGCCCTTCGAGCCGGCGGCCGAACGGCGGAAGCAGATCGAGTGCAATCGCTTCTCGATCGATACAAGATAGAAAAAACAGCAAGAAATAGCAATTGAGCATGATGGCAGATATCAACCCAAGTCAAACATCCATCATGATCCAAAGGTTCAATCGAGCGATCATTGTCGTTGCAATCGCATTCTGCTTGTGTCTGCCAAGTATCCTGAGCAAGACCGTGATTGCTCAAGGAAATACCCCAGCTGCAGGAGCTCCTGCGACTCCAACCTCGACTGCACCTCCGGCACAAGGAAAAAGCAAAGCGGCAGCTGAGGAATCGCTCCT
>CANHVO010000400.1 GCA_947463915.1 Planctomycetaceae bacterium | reverse complement strand
CTCCTTGTTTGCCGTCTCCTTGTTTGCCGTCTCCTTGTTTGCCGTCTCCTTGTTTGCCGTCTCCTTGTTTGCCGTCTCCTTGTTTGCCATCTCCTTGTTTGCCATCTCCTTCTGCCTTGCCCTTTTGGGAGCCGCTCTGCGAGGGACTTTGGCCTTCCTGGTTTCCATTTTGCTGGTCGCCCGGTTTCGATTCTTCATCGTTCGACTTGTTGCGGTTTCGGTCGTTCGGTTGCCCCTGGCCTTCCCCTTTTTCCTTTTGCTCGTTGCCGTTCGCCCCCTTGCCAATTTCTGGCCCCTCCCCAGGCACTCCCTCTTTTCCCCACCCCCACTTGTTCGCCTGCAAGTCATCACGGCTGGTGAAGCGAAACGGCAAGTCCATCGACAAGAGCGAGTGACCTGGAATCGGTAGCATCGTCAGCAGAAACAACACCACAAAGACACTCGCCATGCCAATTGTCAACCAACGCACGGCAAACGCAGTCTCCATCGGCACACCGCGTTCCCGCAAGTACTTTCGCAAAGACAAAAGCGATATCAACACCAAGAGAAAAAGCGAACTGAGCAGATAGACAAAAAGATAAGTGAACGCCCAACGACGATCAATTGGACTTTTGATGACCAGTTGACCAAGCCCGAACAGGGGAAGCGCGAGCAAGGCAAAATACAAAATCCAAACCCCCGGATTGTGTTTGCGGCGACGCGACTTCTTGACTTTTGCAGTTTCCTGCTCCGATGCATTCTCTGACTCGGTGGCGGTCTTGGTGATTGCGTTGGTTGAGGAAGCTTTGCGCTCACTTTCGACCAAACCGAGCGACTGCAGGAGTCCGACTCCGGTGCTTTGCTCCTGTTCATTCATCGAGGTGCAGTCAAATGTGATCCTGTCCGCAAGCACAGCCACCAACACCAAAAGCCCCACTAAAATCGGGAAGCTAAAAACAGCTAGCGAGCCGCTAATCGTCATAAAACGCGGAGCCACGAGCAACGTAGCCGCCCCTAACGCAAACATATAGGTGAACGCAAGCTGTCGGCTTTGCTCGATCGCAATGCGTGCAATCAACACAGCGGCAACCGTGTAAAGGCCCAGTATCCACATCAGTCTTGCAGTGAATGGACCTTCGTAACAAACGATGATTAGAAAATAAACGAGAGAGCCTATCATCCCAATGATGAAAACCGGCGCTATTGCGGCCAACAAAAAATCGAGGCTTTCTGGTCGTGCTTTCTTTTCACTCGCCATAATGACACAACCTATTCAATTTTCGATGTGACGATTCGCAGAAGCTCTTTTTCGCGGCTTGCTAACAGTTTACCTTCCCATGGCAGCAACCATCGGTACAAAAACAAAAAACCGATTAACCAGGGGACAGAAAGCAGAAGGGCGATTGGAACGAACGCGGTGTTTTTGAAAAATCGATCCAATATCCATTCCAGTCCCAGCGGCAGCAAAACGATACCCGTCATAACAGGCATAAGCATGCTGAGGGCGAAACTACAGAAAATTGGCACCAGATTAAATTGCTTTGGCTGAATGCTCCCTGCGGCGAGCGGGAAGGGAGTTAGGATTGCCATGACATTGGTTAGCAGACTAAAAGGTGGCAAAATCGAAGCGGATAGAATGACCGCACAGAGGAATTTGTCGAACGAAATCCCAAAAAACAAACCAATGGCCAATGCCATCAGTAGCGTTTGAAGGAAAAGAAATGGAAACGTCGCCAAATTCCGGCCTAACAAGATACGGTCACGTCGTATGGGCGAAAGCACGAAAGCCCGAAATCCTGCTCGGTCATAAGCAAACACGTTGCCTAGCAATCCCGATGTGATAAACAAACAGCATGCGGAAAAACCAATAACAATTGCGGCTTTCAATTCGTCGATCTCAGGCAATTTCCATGATTGCAAAATGCCAAACAAAATGAAAGGAACGAGGAGTGGCAAGAGTAAGTAGAGCTTTACTTCCGGAGCTCGAGTCATCGACTTGAGCGTCATTGCGATTATCGCCGAAGTCTCTTCAGACACCATTGGAAATTTGCGTTCGACCAACAACAAGCGCTGGCGACCACTCTTTGCGGTCGCTTCAATCGCACCACTTGCTCTTGGATCGGCTGCCGTTGAATTCAAACGATAAATTGAAGCTGCACGAGAATCGGTTTCACCCTTGTAGTACCGAAGTGTTTGGCGGTAATTTCTTCGCAATGAAATGAATGCGATCAGCGCCATAGCGCCGGTGAGCCACAAAACGTGAAAAGTCCCTGCCAAAATAGACTCGACGCAACCGGCAATCCAAAGAGGCGGGAACAACAGGTTAGCCTGATGCAATCGGCCTACCCATAGCGCCGTGACCGCGGCTCTTTCACGCTCACGAACGACTTTCTTTTCTGCTTGTTGAATTGCTGTCAGCTGTTCACTATCGACTTCACCACTTCTCAGATCCGCATCCACAATATCGACTCGCTCTTTTGCATCGTGGTCGATCGCATCCTTTGCGATGTCCGGTTTGACCGAGAGCTCGTCAGCTTTTTCGCTCGCAGATTTTTCCGTCGTTGCGACAACCGGAGGATTGGCAGTTGGCTGCTCCGAAGCTCTCGTGGTCTCAGCGACTCTGTTCTCATGCTCTCTGCGATTTCGCTTCGCGTCCTCATTCGCGAACCGTAACGCGAAAAATGACGGAAGTTGCGACGCGAAAATGATGCACAAAGGAATCGCAATCATGACCAACTGGCGGCGTTTAGGATTGGCCATGAGCGCGGCCAGCCACCCCTGCAATTGATACGTCAACGCCGTGATTGCGATCAAAAAAACGACAAAGGGAACCGTGAAAAGCAATGCGATCGGGCCGATGGAAAAACTGGAGCCCAATATAAAACCAAAACTATACGCACACAAAGAAATGAGAGGCAAATTGATCAAGGAGCTAAGATAGTTGATCGCAAACGCTTGAGAAAAAGCAACCGGCAAATGGAGAATCCGATCAAACGTGATGGCATCAGTCCGCTGAACATCGGTCGCGACAAATATCATCCAGATAAAACAGAACAGCGAGATCAATGCATCCCAGAACAAAAAATAGTACTCGCGTGGCACCAATCGAGGCAGAACAATCCCCATTACGGAACCAGCAACCAACAGTACTACACAACTCATTGCAAACGAGACGAGAAGAATAGCCGAAAGGGCTTTACCAATCCCGGACGAACTTCGCAATTGATTGATGCGGATACGCCATCGCAGCCAAACAAAAGTTTGAAAATGTGTAAATGTGCCGCTAAGGAAAGTTTTCGGCGGTTGGGGAGGCGACATGATTCGCGATGCCTATTTCTGTTCAAGCCATTCGAGTTTTGCGACTTGATTTTTGTACGCCCCAGTGGCTTGTAGAAAGCATTGCTCTAGCGTGCCGCTTTGATGAAGTTCGTCCATGGAGCTTTGATGAATCAATTTACCGCTTTGTATGATGCCAACATGCGTGCAAAGTCGTTCGACAATCTCCAAAACGTGCGACGTTAGGAAAACGGTTGATCCCTTGGCAACGAAACTGGACAACAGATCGCGAATTGTTACCGAAGCGACCGCGTCAACTCCCTCAAAGGGTTCGTCCAGGAAAAGCAATTTTGGGTTTGGGAGAAGAGCCGCTGCTAGCGATAGTTTTTTTCGCATGCCGTGGGAATATTCCAGCACGAGTTTCTTCGTCTCCCTTTCGAGCGACAGCAAATGCAGCATCTCATCGCTTCGGTCCCGAATGGTTTCTCGCTCCAGCCCGTGAATGCGTCCAATGAAGATCAAATATTCAATGGCTGTTAAGTTGTCGAATAGAGCCAAGTTTTCTGGGATGACACCGATCTGCTTCTTGGCTTCTAGCGATTGTGTATGGTCGAGCATATTGCAACCGAGTACGGAAACAGTGCCCGCGGTCGGACTCAAAAGACCGGTTAGCATTTTGATGGTCGTCGATTTGCCTGCACCATTTTGACCGAGAAAGCCATAAAAGGTTCCGCATGCTACCTTGAGATCGACCGAATCGACCGCCGTTTGATTACCGAAAACGCGGGTCAGTTGGTGAGTTTCGATTGCGGTTGGTATCACGATCTTCCAGTTCTAGCGGAACGGCGAGGGCACTCGTCCCCTGGCTCAGCCTGGGGACGCGATGCACCGGAGGCTCCTGCCTCCTGAGTTGTAAATGCTTAGCTAACGCGAGGCGGAGCCTCGAAGGCAGTGCGTTCCAAGGCAGAGCCTTGGAACGAGGGTAATGTTTTAGCACGACACGCAAACTAGTGAATTGGATAGTTGATTCACTAGCTTGCGCGTCGTGCTAGGCATATTTGAATCCGCCGCTCGCCTTCGCTACTGATTCTAAGTCGGCGAGCTAGTGAAGGATATACAGGCTATGGATTTGGCCGGAGCCTAATTATCTAAATCGAACAGGTCCGTCACGTCGAGTTTCGCCAAAGGCTGGCACTTAGGTGAGATCATGGCTGGCTTGCTAAACACTTCCACAGTCGAATACGTCCCGTCGGCAGGTCCGCGCATCACATGAACTTTCTCCGCGTTGACATCCACGACCCAATATTCGAGAACACCATGCTGCGCATAGAGGCCCGCTTTTTCACCCAAGTCTTGTCTTATATTAGAGTCGGAAACCTCGATCAGAAGCAGGACATCTTCGTTCGTGGGCCGAATCCGTCTCGATGCTAACTTGCGTACCCAAACCACATCCGGCTCTGGCCGGTTTTCACCACAATTGATTCCCGATTGGACCCGAACGGAGATGGTCTTGGGGTCCGTGTTTGTAAAAGACCAACGATTCAAATATTCGATCTCACCTTCATGGATAGGTCCGGCAGGGTTCATGAATCGCAACTCTCCGTAAATCAATTCAATCTTCAAGGGTCTAAGACTATCGAAAGCACCCCGTTCGACCATCGAGTCGAAATCGGAGCCGCTTAACTTTGCAATCGTGCTCATTCTTCGATTTCCCTTTGCAATATCATCACATGTATTCTCAAGCCAATCCGTTTGGACCCACCCATCGTCCGGTCCTCAAATATAGCTTATTGACGCTGAAAACTCTACGTTTCTTTGTGCCATCAAGTCGCTTGCCTTCGGTATCTGCCAGGCGAAATGCCAAATCTTTTTTTGAAGACTACACTCATGTATTCCGTGTGCTCGAACCCCGCGTGCTTGGCTATCTCGTCGAGAGAGAGCTCACTTTGCTGAAGCAGCCGTTGAACGCGGTCGGTTCGAATCGTCGCAATCATGTCGTGAGGCGTCTTGCCCGTCGCTAGCAGAAATTGAGCTTCCAGCGATCGTCTTGATAGCGGGACATGATGAAGAACGTCTTTCACGTTGATTCCGTCGCAAGCGTGGTCGCGAATGAATCGAATGGCGTTCGCGACATCCTCGTTCGAAACAGCCGTAACGTCCGTGGATTGGCGTTGCGAGATACCAAGTGGCTTCATGAGCAGCGGGGTATTGCTGCTTTCGATGCGGCCATGCATCAAATCGTCGAGCAATTGTGCGGCGTTGAAACCTGCGCCGCGGGCATCGGGCGCTACGCTCGTTAGTGACGGGTGTGAAAGATCGCACAGAAGCGGATCGTTATCAACGCCCACGACGGCGAGTTGCTCCGGTACCGGTAACCCGATGTTACGGCATGTGTCCAATACGACCTGGGCTTGAATGTCATAGGCGCACAAGAGTCCCGTCGGTTTCGGTAGATTGTTCAACCAGGACTCGAGAGTGGATGGTTTTGATGACTTCCTCTCGGGCCGAGAATAAGGAGACTCGGTTAGAAAACACTCGCACGGAACCCCGGCATGTTGACACTTGGCTACAAAATGCTCCATGCGCCACGTTGACCAATTGAAACCTTTAGGACCACAGAATGCGAAATGGCGGAAGCCGCGTTCGTACAGATGGTCAAAGGCTAACGAAGCGATGGCTTCATCGTCCGTTTCCACCCAAGGGATCTCTGTTAGTCGTCTCGCTGAACTTAGGTCAACCACAGGCACGCTCAGTTTGGAAATGCTCTTTTCGATTTCCGCGGTCTCAATTCGGGCAATCACCCCGTCGCCTTGCCAATTGCGAAGCCACCTTGGGGGCGTGGCTCCACGCTCTTGCTCTGGCAAAAAAACCGACCAACTGTCCCGTTGCCGCTGGTATTCCACGATTCCCTCCAACAACCCGCGAGCGTAGGCATTCGAAGTTTCAATCAATAGTGCGACGGACTTCCTGTGTTTTTTCGGCTTGGTAAGCTCAGACATAAAAAAGGGCCGCTGTAAAAAACCTCATCTTTTTTGCGCAATTTATCATGGCATATCCGAAGGGGAATTGCCACACTAAACGCGTCAAAAAACCTTCCAATTCCGTTCCTTCCACCCTTCCTCCCATACTAATGACGCAAAAGAAGATCAATGTTGCCATGGTCGGTCTCGGTTTCGGCGCCGAGTTTATCCCCATCTACCAATGCCATCCGAACG
>CANHVO010000399.1 GCA_947463915.1 Planctomycetaceae bacterium | reverse complement strand
TTGTTTGCAACACGTCCCCAGCCCCATTGAAAGACATCTGAAATCTGCGTGATCAGGACAAAGAAGAAGAGCAAGCCAGCGTTGCTACCGGGCCAAGACGCACCCGTTGCTGTCTTAAGCGGCAAGTAAAGCAAGGCGGGGGCAAACGAGAGGCAATACACACAGATCATCAAACCAGCTTGGATTTGTGCGGATCGTTCCAGAAATCGCTTATGATCGCCGGCCATCGCAATTCGAGCGGGAATGAACAGCGAAGCGTAAACAGGGATCATGATGCTGTAGATTTCGTAGAAATCGATCATGTTTCCATTTCGGAATCGAATCCCCCAAGGAGATAAGCCGATCAGAACGTATTGAAGTGGTGTAAAAACGACGAGGCTCCAAAACAATGCACGGTGGTCGCCCCGTCTTGTCGGAGTCATCGTGATGAACTCCCGGAACGCCCAAAAGGAGACGAGCCCGAAAAGTACAATCGTCCCGACCTCTTTTAGGAACAATCCTGCGATCAAAATTGCAAACATCAACCACCAGGACCAAAGCCGAAGCACAAATCGTTCAACCAAAGCGGGATTGATGGAGGGGCTTGAACGCCGAGTCAAATAGTTTGCGACCCAAGAGGCGATTGCGAGCACCGAGAGCACGACGCTGGCTAGTATCAGTGTGTTCAGGTCTAACCACGCGCGTGTAGACACGGCCTGAACGACTTTCGTCGCAGAATCGGCGATATCTTTCGCAGTCTCAGAAACCACAGGCGGTTCGGCCTGGGCGAAAAGTAGATTAAGGAATAGCATCACACCTAGTGGGACTGTGTTTTGAACTTCGACGCTATATTATCACGATTTCAGACCTTGCCGAGATCGAATGTTGCACGTTTTTCGACGACTTCGATCTGAACCTGGATTTTAACGACTGGATTGAGCATGTTGATTCGGCTTGGCACACGCCAAAGTGCCCTCGCTTTATGGCAGGCGGAGTACGTTTCCAATTCGCTGCGAACGCTTGGCCACGAGGTTCAGCTGGTGAAAATCACCACCTCGGGAGATGTTTCCACAACACCGCTCGGCGAATCGGGCGGTCAGGGAGTCTTCACCAAGGAAATCCAGCGAGCTTTGCTGGACAATCGTTGTGATTTGGCCGTGCACAGCCTGAAAGATTTGCCCACCGAAGTCATTGCTGAACTGGCCCTAGCTGCTGTTCCTCCTCGTGAAGATACCTCGGATTGCCTCCTCTCCAAAGGCCTGTCACTTGCGGAATTGCCATTGGGAGCAAGCATCGGCACCGGCTCTCCTCGACGAAAAGCCACCCTTCTGAACGTGCGGCCGGATCTGCTGGTCAAGGACATTCGCGGCAACGTCGACACTCGAATCAAGAAGCTTGATGAAGGTCAATTCGATGCGATTCTGCTGGCTTTTGCCGGACTGCACCGGCTAGGGCTGCAATCTCGCATTACGCAAAAATTCACTTCAGACGAAATGCTTCCCGCCGTAGGTCAAGCCGCGTTGGGGCTCGAGACTCGATCCGATGATATGGATGCGATGGCGGCAGTACAGGAATTGGACCATACGCCAACTCACGCTGCCGTGTTGGCCGAACGAACCCTGCTCCGATCGATGCGGGCCGGTTGTTTGGCACCTCTTGCATGCCATGCAATTGTCCAGAATAACTCAATTCAGATGGTGGCGAGAGTCTTTTCGCCCGACGGGAAAAAGAGAATTGAAGTCAAGCACTCGGTCGATCATCAACTTCACGTGGATAGCGGTGACCATAAATCCGAGCTCTATCGTTTGGCTGAACAACTCGGCCGAGATGCCGCAGAAATGCTGACCTTGCAAGGAGCGGCGGAACTGATCCAGGAAGCCAAGGTTGCCACATGACTTCTTTATCCGCCGGGATGTTAAGCGTCCAATATTCGAAGTTCCATGATAGACTTTCACATACCATCGGTATTCAGGTTGGCGATTCTTACTTGCCATTGCTAGAAAGCATCGAGGGCTCCGAAGAAGAACCATGGCCAGCTAGCCCACCGATGCAACAGATGGTCCAAGAGTGCTTCGCGCCTGGCGCTCCTCCGGTTTTGCTGGGAGTTGGCTTGTCGGGAAACGGACACTGGTCGACCGCCGTTGAAACGATGGATTCGAAACGCTTGAAATTCGATGTCGCTTGCAAGAATTCGAAAAATGCGTTTTGGCTAGGGTCGCAATATCGCGTTCTCGTATCCGTCCAGAAATTCGATTTTTCCTTGCCTAACTCCATTTTTTTCGACCTTGAAAAGTATGGCGACTGCCGAATCGAAATGCGAGTGTCGATCGGGCAACTCGAATTTTTGGACGCCGATCAAAGGTTCCAACTTTTGCCTGTTTCAGAACCAAGCGAGATCCGAACTCACCGTTGGTGTTATGAGATAGGCATTTTTGAAGGCCGGTAGTGTATAGTAGTATTGGTTAGGTTGCAGACTCTTCTAACAAACTGCTAAATACCATGAGCACCAACGATCTCACTAACGACCTCGTCCATGTCGAACGCGATTCACAGGTCCACCCGGTCTTTTCGGGACGTTTGTTCAAAAAACAGGTTCTGATGCTGAGAGGGCTCCGCGTAAGGCTGGGCAGCCTTCGCTTTTCCAGATCTGCCGACAAAGAAAAGTTGGAAACGGAATGCGTTCGAACGCAACGTCTCTTTCTCGACACGAAGGGCAAAATGGTTGGGCAGCATGCAGCAACCTGGCAATCTGCGATTACCGAATGGGATGAGTTGGTCCACAAGCAGTTTTCGACTTCGGAACGCGAGACGTTGCTCAATATCAACCAAGAGCGTCAGCAGACCAAGAAATTGAAAAATGACTTTATTCAAAACAAGGCTGCGCAAAAAACAGCCTATGAGAAAAATTCCGAAGAGCTAAAGAATAAAAGCGAAGAAGCCTCTCTGGCTAGAAAATCTGCTCGAGATAGCGTCAAAGCGAAACTGGAACGCGAACGAGCCGCACTCGAACAAGAAATGCATGAGTGCCGCGAATGGATTGGAATACGCACTGGTGATGTCGCTCTACAGAACCTGGCCACAAGCAATACTCCAGAGAGCCTCAATGACGTTCAGGCTATCACCGATTTGTTTCATGTTGCCAAACGCTTTGAGGATATCAAAAAGGGCCTTGGAGTCAGTGTCTTCCGGATGCGAAACCATACGGTCGTGAAGTTATTGGGCTCGGTTTGGTTTTCTGGTATTGGTGTGCTTCTGGGAATTGCCACCGCGGCAATCTGTTGGGCGATGGACGTCGTGCCCTTGCTCATCGGAATAGTTGGAGTCTTTAGTTCGGTCGTGTTTGTGGCAATCATTCATTTTATCACCGCACCGATGGTAACGCGCACGATCCGACGAATGTTTCCTGGTGTCGTCGAGCAAGAGAGCTTGGGCTATATGGTAATCACTCAGGGACGCCGAATCGCGGACTTCAATTGCCAGCAAGAGATTGCCCGAATTGAGAAGCAATATGCAACAAGTCAGCAAAACCTGGATGAAGAAAATCGAAGGAAACGGACGGAGCTGCTCGAGGGATTCGACGCAGGCAAGAAGAAACTAAGGGAGTCGTTCGGCCAAAAGAGAATCGCACTCGCGTCGGTCCGAAAAGAGAAGTGTGTTCGCATCGATTCAGACCGAAAACCCAAAATCGAGAGCCTCGAAAAACTACATGTCAACGAGGGTGCCGAAGCGGAAAGAAACTACAAAGAACAACTTGCTCGTCTCGAATCCGATTTTCAAAAGTCTCAGGAGCGCACGGTTCGACGCTGGTTGGATGGTTGCCGGTATTCAGCGGATTTAATGCGAAACGTGCACGAGCGTTCACGGGAAGATTTGCCGGATTGGAATTCGGAGTGTTATGCGAACGGCACTTGGCCTCGATTGCGGAACACACTAGCTTGGCCGCTAGGTGCCATTGAACCACTGGCTCAGTTCCAAAAAGAAGTGCAGGAACTAGCCTTAGCGGAGCAGACGCCGAAGCAACCCTGGAACGTTTTTTTTGATGTCATCTCTCAAGGAGCGTTGACCATCGAAACCCATGCGGAATGCAAAGACGCGGCATCGAGCATTGTCCGGAATATCCTTTTGAGAGCAGTGACCTCTGTTCCCGCCGGCAATTTGAATATCACCATTGTTGACCCAGAAGGACTAGGGAAACAGTTTTCTTGGTTGATGGCCCTTGCGGATGTCGATCCTGCAATGGTGAACCATCGGGTTTGGACCCAACCGTTACACATTGCTGAGCAACTTTCGCTCACAGCCAGACACGTCGAAGATGTTATTCAGCAAAGCCTTCGAAACCGATACCCAAGCGTTCTTGAATACAATCAAAACGCTGGACCAATGTCCATTCCGTACCGACTGATTGTTTGGTCCAATTTCCCCTTCGGGTTAGATGACAGCTCGTGGCAATCGCTTTGTTCGATCATGTCATCGGGAGGACGATGCGGTGTTGGAGTTGTCTTGCAGGTGTCAGACACTTACGTTTGGCCATCCTTTGCAGACCGGTCCAAACTCAATGAGTTTGGGCTACGTCTGAAGCTGACCCCGGATCGTACCGAGTCCGCAGAAGAGGGAATGCCCGTCAGCACCATGACGAAGGTCGTAATTGATCATCCAGACCTGGCGCGTTACCTACTCACGCCAGAGCTTCCGCCGTCGGACGATCGGCTTCAAGAAATCATGGTCCAGCACTTGAAGGCGGCTTCCGAAGTCGGAAAGTGCATCGTGCCATACGAGTCGATCGCTCTGCCGCTTGAGGAACAGCAGACAGCCTCGAGCGCCGACGGTCTGGCGATCCCGCTTGGGATTTCCGACGCAGGGCGTATCCAGTCCATGAAGCTCGGGGCAGGGACCGCGCAGCATGTGCTCATTGCCGGTAAGACAGGTTCAGGTAAGTCGTCGATGCTCCATACCATGATCACAAGCGCGGCAATGAAGTATGGGCCGGACCAACTGCGATTGGTTCTGTTGGACTTCAAAAAAGGGGTCGAGTTTCAAGTCTATTCGGAAGTCGAACTCTCGCACGCGGACATCATCGGTATCGAAAGCAAACGCGAATTTGGAGTTAGCACATTGGAGTATTTGGACCGAGTTCTCCATGCACGCGGTGAAGCATTCCGACAATGGGGGGTGCAAGATATTCCTAGCCTTACGAAAAAATTCCCGCAGCACGCGATGCCTCGTATCTTGGTCGTCATCGATGAATTCCAGGAACTCTTTGTCGAAGACGATAAACTGTCGCAGCAGGCGTCAATGCTGATGGATCGTATTGTTCGTCAAGGCAGATCCTTCGGCATGCACTTGGTTTTGGCCTCTCAAACGCTTGGTGGAGCCTATTCCTTGCCACGTACCACGTTGTCTCAAATGGCAGTCCGCATCGCTTTGCAATGCGATAGTTCGGACGCGATGTTGATTTTGAGCGAGGACAATACGGCCGCGGAACGACTCCGGCACTCAGGGCAAGCGATCTACAACGAGATGGGGGGACGCATTGAAAGCAATCAGTCCTTTCAAGTCGCATTTGTCGAAAAGAATGATCAGATCTCTCGCCTTCAGAAATTGCGTCAGGTTCCCGTGCCCCATTCTCCAACGACCAATGCGCTTGGGCGTCGAATTGTCTTCGAAGGGCACAAGCCTGCCGTATGGGACGAAAAGAGCATCGCGTTTGCGATCAGCCAATTGCGAATGGATGAAGGAACCGTACCTCTCATTTTGGGTGATAGCGTTTCGATCGATCCGCCGGTGACGAAGATGCTTACCCGTGCTGCTGGCCGAAACTTGATGGTGATTGGCCAAGATGAATCGAGTGCGGCTAGTCTGCTCGCTGGTTCGATTGCAGGCTTTGCTTATCGACCATCGGTTGCCCCTAAGGATGGAAAGCCATCGGTGGTGGTTCTCGATGGCACGCGAGCTGAGGACGAGTCGATGCGGTCATTGATCTCGCGACTCCCAAATAGCAAAGTGTCCGTCCGAGTCGGCGATGTTCGAACCATCGATGCAACCATGGATTTCTTGCAAAACGAACTCAACTTCCGCAGCGAGAATTCCCAGGAGTCACATCCCGCGATGTTGATTGCGGTCGTGAACTTATCCAGATTCCGCGAGTTGCGAAGAAACGAAGAGTACGCATTCGGCGAGGACGCATCGAGTACTCCAAAACCAGATGCGGTTTTGGCGAACGTATTGCGAGACGGACCAGCGTTGGGAATGCACGTATGGCTTTGGGCGGACTCGGCCGGAACGATGACACGATGGGTTTCAAGGCAGTCGTTGAGAGACCTAGAACTGCGAATCTTGATGCAAATGAGCGCCTCGGATTCCAACCAATTGATCGACTCCAATGCAGCGAACCGCTTGGACCGCTATGTGGTCTTGATCCAAGACGACATTGAGGGCAAGCCGATCAAGTTCAGACCGTTCGAGTTGCAAAGTGTCATAGAAAGACTTGAACAATAGATGCGGGGTTCGTTTAACCCGGATTATTCAT
>CANHVO010000398.1 GCA_947463915.1 Planctomycetaceae bacterium | reverse complement strand
CCCGGTCGACAGCATCAGCGGCCATGCTGTCGACAGAACTTCCTTTAGGTCTTTTCGCAATTGAGAACTCATTGATAGTCGGCTTTGGTGCTGGTGGCGGTCTGGGGATTGTCGATCTAGTCGTTTAACAGTCAGCCGAAGGTGTACTCATCTACTTTGACAGTACGCCCACGGCGGAAGTCGAAAAGACATGGGTAATGACAAGCTGCGATAGCCGAGGTTCTCGACAAAGGTCGAGCGATCTTGAAAACTGGGGCTAGCGCCCAATAGCACTCACTTTCGATTGTGTTTCTGTACTGTAGCGGAAGGGCGCGAGCCCTCCGGTTTCGGTGCATTTACTGGCCACTCACCGGACGGCTCGCGCCGTTCCGCTAACAAAGTGAGTGCCATTTCGCTAGCGCCCGTCGACTAATTAACCGGTAACATACACGGCGAAGTGCTTAGTTCGCAAACCGCCGTTATTCGATTCCCCAGCGAACCACCACGAGCAACATGATTGCCGGTAGATAGAGCAGGGAGCTGTGTAGCAGCTTTTTAGCTGTCAGGTTGTTTCTCTCTTTTAGGAATCGCAACGAAGCTGTCGCTTGGCCTAAACAAGCCACTGCACCCAAGAGAGCGACAACCCAAGTGATGGCGGAAACGGGATGCAGGACCGCAATCGAAAGCGGAATCAAGAGGCACGCAGGAATGATCGCATGCCAGCCAGCGGCGAGACCGGTTGGCTCTTCTTTGGTCAACATTCGAAAGCCAGCTTGAGCGTATTGATCGCGATAGAGCCAAGCGATCGCCATAAAATGCGGAAACTGCCAAAGGACAACAATCGCAGTGAGAGCCCAGCCGTCTGCGTCCCAGACAGAACCTCCGGCAGCAGTCCAGCCTATCATGACGGGCAAAGCGCCGGGTAGCGTTCCAACCGCCGTGTTCCACCAAGACATCGTCTTCATCGGAGTGTAAACCCAACAGTAAACGACCCACGTTGCGACGCCGCACCACATGGCTTCTGCGTTCGCGCCTAGCCATAGGTAGAGGCTTCCGATCGCGAACAATAGCCAGCCGAAGACTGCTGCCTCCAAGGCGGTTAAGCGACCGCTTGGCAAAGGCCTCTTTTGGGTTCGCGGCATCATTGCGTCGCGATCCCGTTCGAACCATTGATTGAGTGTGCTCGCGCTGCCTGCGATCATTCCTGTCGCGATGAGGGTATTGATCCACACAAGCCACGGAACAACAGTACCGTTGATGCGACAAGCGGCCAACATGGCGACGCCAACGGTCAGCAAAATCATGAGCATAATGCGAGGCTTGGTCAAAGCCATGTAATCGGTCCACCAAGCGACCGACTTAGATTGATCATGGACAGCAACGATACTCGGTACTTCGACCGTCGCGGCATTGGATGTCGGAAACGATGTACTCATTCAACGCCTACACTAACGGATTCGGGCCGAAAGACTTTTCGGGCCGTGGATTCAGGTTCGTTATTTAACGATGCAACGGATTGCTCAGCTGACTGCTCAACAGGAACTCTTCGATACGATCTGCATGCTAGCCAAAGTGAACACACAATCAAGAGCGAGCCAGTGGCTTGATGGCCTGTAACGATCATCGATTCCCAAAACCCCTTGCCTTGAACGGTGTATTTTGCAAGCCAGGGCGTTAACTCTACCCAAGGGGTGGCGTAATTGGCAACCCACGTTGCAAAACCGAGCAGTATCTGTAGCGTCACGATAACCAGGAGGGCGTTGGCGGGTGTTCGTAGTTCCCGATTGGCGGAGTTAGCGAAATTTCGGACCAAAACAGAGACATAAAGGACGGCCAGCAATATCAGAGTCGCCATCAAAAGATGCGTATGAACCAACGACATAAAGAACAGTGGGCGCCAAGTCGGTAACGAGTGTCGTAAATGAGCTCCGACAAACAACTGCGCGATGGAGAGCGCAAGTAGCATTACCGCGACACGGCCCAAACCGTTACTGCCCGTCTTTGGGCTCGCCAGCCGCCAACGTTTGGACGAAGCCATTGCGATGAAGCTTCCGAGGGCAAAAACCAGCGGACCTGAACATCCATGGATCATTGCGATCGTACGTGCGTCCAAAAGCACACGAACACCCCCTAGAACCCCTTGCGCGATAATGGCTCCCAAGAACAAATAACAGACTTTCACGAGCCAGCCGCGCGATTCATTTCGGTACGCAATCACACAGAGTACGATTGCAAAAAGCCCTACCACTGAGGCGAGCAGTCGATGCCCATGTTCGACAAACAAATCAAAGGGACCATAAACCCAAGCTGAGACGGGATAGAGAAACAGGTTGTAGCCAAACGTGCCAGGCCAATCTGGAACCGCCATGCCCGCGTCATGGGTCGTAACCAATCCACCAAGCCAGATCAAAGGAAAAGTCAGTACGGTGACGAGCATTGCTGCGAGGTAAACAAGGGCATGACGCGGATTAGTTGGATTGTTCATTCTCAGCCCCCTTCTCGTTTGTTGGATCAGCGCCGCCCGTAACAGGATTGGCCCCCGTAACAGGATTGGCCCCCGTAACAGGATTGGATAGGGAGTAGACGTATTCGACTAAGTCCCGTATGCCTTCTTCGGTTACGCCAGGATTATCATTTTCCTTGCGAGCGATCGCCGGCATTGGGCTTCCCTCAATTCCAAGAACAATGCGTAGGTAAAGGTCTTCGCGGGTTTCACCACCTCGAAATGCTCCGAGTGTCAAGTTGCGGGAACTGTCGAGAACCGGCTTGATCGCACCAAACCTCTTCATCGGTTTCCATTCTTCTTTCTTGTTTGGGTCGATCCCAGCTCGTATCGTCCAGTCCTTGGTCCATTCGTCGTAGTCCTGTGAGGTTCCGTCGCCATCCCCCAATTTGCCGTGACACTTGGAGCAAGCTGTGAGCTCGCTGAGGAAAATGGCTTTGCCTCGCTCGATGGCTGCGGTTCGATCCTCGGGAACCCAAGCCGTGATGAGGCGTGGTGGTTTCACCGACAAGGAATCCGCCAAAGCCCAACTTTCGGCTACCTTGGACGCGATAATTTTGACCTGTTCGGCCGCATTCTCTTGATTGACGATCGCGCTGATGAGGCGACGTTCGACTTCGCCGCGGACGGATAGGTACCGAACGTAATGAGCAAGGGCGTCGATGTCCTCGGCGAACTCAACGGAGTGGTTGAGCGTTCCAAAGGCCGGCATTCCTGTGCCTGGAAGACCTTTTTCTAAAGTGCGAACCAAATCCGCGTGCGTAGGTTTCTTGCCCATTGGCGTTGATTTGAATTTGAACGAGCCGCGTCGGAAGTCCCTTGGGTAAGGGGCGAGTAAAGCTGCTGCTGGGCCTTGGCCGTCGCCCGTTGTTCCATGGCATTGAACGCAGTGTTTCCGAAAGAGGCCGTATTCCACTTTGGATTTGTCTCGTCCGACAGGTCCAGCGGAACGCTTGACTTTTACCATGTCGACGACGTCGGCAATCTCGCTGGGCCACTTCGGCAAGTCCGGAGTACCGAACAATTCCCCGACGTGCTCCGAAGCCTTTTTGGCCAATTCTGAGACCTGCTGGTCCGTTGAATCCTGGGAAAGACTTGCGACATGCAGTTCGTTCGGTCGAAAATTGATCTCCTGCGGTGTGCAGCCAGAAAAACAGGCCAATGCCCAAATGGCTAGGACGTAGGAAAACAGGGAATTGAGAGGGGGGATTTGCTTTAAAAACATCAGGAATCGCTTTGGCTCTCCGCGTTAGGGACGGGAGGTAACCGGTTTCAGCTGGCAGAATGCAACCGTAGAAAGTTTCCCACAAATCGCATGAAAACGAAGGGCCAAAACGACGCAGATGAGGAAAATTTGGCTGGGGGGAATGCAGGTCCTGGGATGGAAGCAAATCCTGAGTCGTAGCGAAAGTCGTCAAGACTTTCGGCAATTCCTGAGCACAACCGAAACTCTTGACGAGTTTCGCTACGAAATGAGAGGCGACGCAAGACAGGGAGGACGAGGCTCTCGCCGAGCCATTGCGTCGCCAGCTCGGCAGGAGCCTCGCCCTCCCGTTGAAATCCGCAAGCTGAGTTGACTAGCCTGGAAGAACCTGACTCGAAGGCCTACTTGGCGTCGTAGGTCGATTTGGGGTCGTCGGTGTCGGTGCATTTGGCGGCAGGCCTGATGGCAGAACCTGGCCGGGCTGACTGGGTTGTGAACCAGGAGTGGCCTTAATGTCTTGCAGGCTCCAGCGTTTTCCCGTTGCCTGCATAACGGATGTCCACTTTAGGTCTGGCAACAGAATCAAGGACAGGATGCTAGAACCATTGATTTTGGCATTGCCCCAATCCGTGTCGACCGAAACTATTTTCAGATCCGTCGCTCCCGTAATCGAATCCCCGTTTTTAAAGATGATGGATGTCGAAGGATCATCAGCGGAAGCTAGTTTGATGCCCGCCACTTCCGAAAGCTGGATCTTGACCTCGCCGACTGAACCGCCTCGGAAAGGAAGTTCCGTCATTTCCGTAAGAACTCCCGTGATCTTTTGGCCACCTTGCAGCTCGACGGTTACCGACAAAATCGCAGATTTCGGAACAGATGCTGCCGGCACGCGGACCGCCGTGGCAGTCGCTTCGGCTTCTTGAGCAGACACGAAGGAACCGCTTCCACTAAAGGCAATCAAAGCAAAAAGGACTAGAGTTTTTTTCATGATATTTTTGGGCGAAATGAGATTTTGGGGGGAGAACACATGCAACAGGCACGCCAACCCGCCAGTTTAGTTGGGTTTTGAACCCAAACAAGGATGGTTTTCACATCTCTTGCAAAAGCAATGTGATTTAGCGAACAGCTTCGCCAAAAAATCGTTTAGCAGTCAGCCGTAAGCGTACTTTCAGCGACGCCGAGTACGCCTGCGGCGTTGTTGGCGAGCACCGAATGAAAACTACCGTAGCTGGATTCGCCAGAATTCAGAACCTACTGAATTCTGGCGAATCCAGCTACCAAGCATGAACCTACTGAATTCTGGCGAATCCAGCTACCAATCATGGGATAAGCGAACATGCGGCGACTATAGATATTGCACTATTGGTCGCGATAGACCTGGGTGCTTTCTTCCTTGATTACGGCACCGGGACGCAGTTTGCTCTTCAATTGGGCTCGCATAACATGCGTTCCCTCTCGAGTGTGCTTGACGGCCACACGAATGGTCTGTTGCTCCTTCGACTTCATTTGTGCGATTGGTGCAAATTGGATCGCACGCTGGTTGACCTGATAGTTCATTGGCGCATCGACTTGTTCAACCACTGCTCCCTCAGGAAGGTCGATTTGAAGCTGAACCTCGTTGTCAACGCGAGTGCCGGTGTTGACGATCTTGATCATATAGGTCGTCTTGCCATCGGTTTCGATTGGGTCGTTATCATCTTCGATTGAGAACGCAAGTTCGCTTTGCCCTTCGACACGAACCGGCTTCTCAATAGGTTCGGCTCGAACCGAGTCCGCTGTCGATTGCGTTCTCAGAACGAATTCCCCTTCTTCAACCGGAAGCAGTGTCACCTTAGTCGAAGCGGTTTGACCGGCAGCTAGTTCCGCCAGCTGCCACATGACTGCATGTTGATTCGGAACATACTCGCCTCGGTTCTCTGCCGAATTGAATTGCAGCCCGCTGGGCAAGTACAGGAGCAAGTCGACATTGGTTGCCATGGCTGTTCCAGTGTTGGTGATGCTGGCAGTGTAGGTCGCTTGTCGTTCCAAGTATCGGAGCTTCGGACCTTCCAACGCGACTTGAAGTTTGGGTGAAACGACTTCGATGGCCGCTGCGGATTCATTGGAGGTCGCGTTGTCGGCGACGGCTCGTAGAAGATTGGATACTTTTCCTGCAGACACAGCGGTCAAGTCGATACTGTATTTTTGCGACTCACCTGGTGCGAGATCGCCTACGGGCAGCCCGAGCACTTGAGCGCCTGAGGCGTGACGCATGTTTTGTGGTACGTCTTCTTCTAATCGGACATTGCGAGCCGTGCCCGTTCCTTGATTCGCAACTTCGATCATGATCTTGATGCTTTCGCCGCCAAGCACAGTAGGCTCGAGCAATTGTTTGACGACGAGCTTCGGCTGAGTGCTGATGGTTCGTACGGACGCTTGTGCGGCAAAGTTAACGCTTGCGACAGAACCAATCTCTCCTTCGGTCTCTGGCACAAGTTCAATCGTAATCGTTTGTTCGGCACCTGCGGCCATTTCGCCAAGCTTCCAAGTAAGACCATTGGCCCCGTTTTGTTGAGCTTGAGGATTGGTGCGAACAAGTCTAGCGCCTTTTGGTACCGCGTCGACAACATTGACATCAAATGCCGAAGCGTTGCCAACGTTGCGCACCAAAACGGTGAACGTTGCCGGAACTCCAACTTGCACTTCGTTTGGTGCTCGTTTTTGAATTTCCATGCTTGGGTTTTGAGCACCATCGAGCTGTCGAACGCCTGGTGCTGGACTGGCGAAACCTGTCCCTTTAGGTGCTGTGGCATTAGCGCCTACGAAGGAGTTCGAGGGCTG
>CANHVO010000397.1 GCA_947463915.1 Planctomycetaceae bacterium | reverse complement strand
TCTGCGTCCGGGGCGTTCGGATCACAGAAGATTAGCAAAATGGAAACGGCGGTCGAGGTCGCGGCGGTTCTCATGTTCACATCGCTCAAGAATAACGACAAAGTCGGTTTGCTGTTCTTCGCTGATGATGTGGTCAAGTACATTCCGCCGCGAAAGGGACGTGGCAATGTTCTGCGACTGATACGCGAAATGCTTGCCACCGAACCTGTCAAATCGGAAACCAATATCGCTAAGGCTCTTGAATATATTGGTCGTGTTCAACGACGTCGCGCGGTAGTGTTCGTTCTCAGCGATTTTATCGGACCGGATTGCTCTCGAGCGTTGGCCGTCGCCAACCAACGGCACGATTGCATTGCTGTCACCTTAGAAGATCTGCGAGAGCGTGAGCTTCCTAGCGTTGGTTTTCTGACGTTGCGAGACGCTGAGACGGATGAATTGATCGAGCTTGACACTCGCAATCCTCGTGTGCGGGCATTGTTTGCAAAGGCCGCCAATGACCGACAAGCCAAGCTGAAGGAACTGCTTCGGAAAGCCAACGTGGATCGATTGGAAATTCGAACCGATCAGTCGTACGCAACCAGTTTGCAACGCTTCTTCCGCATGCGGGAGCAGCAGCGATGAGCTCATGTTGCACGGAAAGAAAGGATGCGATCCATCGGAATTGTGCGAACTGGGCGCTGATTCTGTTCCTATTTGCGGTCGTTGGCTGCATGCCGGAGCGGGGCAGTAAAGGCCGAGTTGAGCGGCCGGTCGCTGAGTCGATAATACTTCGCAGCGAAAAGGGGCCAGTGGATCTTCAGATTCGATTGTGGCCCAAGGAGCCTCGTCTGTCTGACTTGGTTGAGTTGGAAATCGAGGTAGGAGCAGAGGCCGATGTGGTGGTTCGGCCTCCTGCATTTGGCGATGCGGTGGGCGATTTTTTGGTTCGCGATTACAGCGAACGTACACCGAGAAAAGGAACCGAAAAGAGCAAGCCGAACCGGCGACTCTTTTATTACCAATTGGAGCCCGTCTTTACGGGCGTACACTTGATCCGCTCCATCGCCATAGAGTTCACTGACAACCGTGAGAACTCCGAGAAAAAAACAGAGTCGGTCTGGATTGAATCGGAGCCGATCGAAGTCAAGATTACGTCCGAGATCGGTGATCAAGTCCCGAGTCTCTCAAATCTTGAACCGATGGTGTCCCCCATTGCTATCCGTGATTTGACCGCATGGTGGTGGCTTGCTGGTGTACTTTTGATTGTGACGTCATGTGCTGCCTACTTTTTGCGAAGCCGTTCCAAGGTAAAAGCCACGGACGTGTATCAACCAACTCCAGAAGAAATCGCGCACTCGCAGTTGGCATCGTTGCTAGCAGAGGATCTACCATCGCAAGGAATGTTCAAGGATTTCTATCTGCGCCTGACAGGTATCGTTCGTCATTACATTGAGGGCATTACAAGCTTACGCGCCCCCGAGCAGACGACGGAAGAGTTTTTGCGAGAAATGGGGCAAAAAGAGATCTTTTCGAATGAGCAGTCCAAGGGGCTTAAGGAATTCCTGGAAGCTGCCGACATGGTTAAGTATGCAGCACAACGGCCCGATGCGAGCCAAGTAGAATCGTCTATCCATCGAGCGAAAGAATTCATCGATATGAAGCCGTTGGTCGCGGACACAAACGCAGCCGGAAAGGGGACATAATCGAATGGACTCCTTCCGATTCTACTCGTGGTCTTGGTTTGCCCTCGTGCCCATCGTTTTGGCTCTCGTTTGGTTTTATTCGCGAAGAAGCAAGCGGCCCGCATCGTTGTACTCAAGCATCGCGGACTTAAAGGGAATGCCGGTCACTTGGATGCAGCGAGTGAATCGAAGTTTGCCGTTCCTGTTCGCAGTGGGTTTGTGTTTGATCATTGCAGGTCTTTCTCGACCACAATCCGGCAAATCCGGATCGCGGATTATGGGCCAGGGTATTGCGATCGAATTGGTCTTAGATATCTCAGGCTCGATGGAGGCGCTAGACTTCCAATTGAACGACAAGGATGTCAGTAGACTTGAAGCGGTGAAGCATGTCGTAAGTGAGTTCATCGCAGGCTCTCGAAAAAGTGGCTTAGCGGGGCGACGAGACGATCTTGTCGGATTGGTAGCCTTTTGCGGTTTCGCGGACAGCAAGTGCCCGCTGACTTTAGATCACGGTGCCTTGGTCGAAATCGTCAAGAGTCTGGAGGTTCCTAGAGCGATCCGTGACAGACGTGGCAAAGTTATCAATCAGGACACCTTGAATGAGGAACTGGCGACTGCGATCGGCGATGGCGTGGCATTGGGAGTCGATCGCTTGAAGGATACGAAGGCCAAGAGCAAGGTGTTGGTTCTATTGACGGACGGGGACAACAATGCGGGAGTGATCGAACCTCGCGAGGCAGCGTCGATTGCAAAAGAACTGGGTATTAAGTTGTATACGATTGGCATTGGACGCAATGGTCCGGTGCCGTTTCCGCAGGAGGATGAGTTTGGCCGACGCGTGTTGGTCCGAGCGCAGTTTCGAGTCGATGAAGGGTTGTTAAGAGAAATGGGTGAATCGACTGGAGCCATGTACTTTCATGCTTCCGATGCAGATGGACTCGCCAAGGTTTACGCTCAGATCGATCAAATGGAGCGGAGTGAATTTGAAGAGGCCAAGTTTTCGCAGTACACAGAACTGTTCCGGTGGTTCGCTTGCGCAGGACTGGGAGTGGTATTCTGTGTTTACATTATGAAGGAGACGCGATTCCGTTCGCTGCCGTAAGCTTGATTGCTTACGCTATAGAGTGGAGATCAAAACGATGGACTGGCAATATCCTCAAGCGTTGTATTTCATTTTGCCATTGTGCTTAGGTTGGTTGGCGCTCGCAATCTACTCAGAGGGGCGACGCGCATCGGCCCGTTTAGCTTACATGATGCAACCGATGATGGTTCGGATGTTACCATCGCGATCGAATCTGCGATTCTGGTTGAAACTCAGCTTAGTCGAGATTGCCATTGTGACCGGTTTGGTTGCGATCGCGGGACCACAATTTGGCGAGCAAGTGGAGGTGGTTGTCCCGCGCGGAAGCGATCTGTATGTGATGATTGATGTGTCTCGGTCGATGTTGGCCGACGATGTGCCACCCACTCGGCTTGGCCGTGCTAAGGCGGACGTTGCTTCGCTGGTCAATCGCCTGGAGGGGGAGCGAATTGGTTTGATTGCGTTTGCAGGTCAAGCCGTGGTGAAATGCCCATTGACTGTCGACTACGATTCGTTTCGCCGTGCGCTCGACGAACTCGATCCGAACAGTGCACCGAGGGGGGGGACCGCCATTGGAGACGCGATCCGTAAGGCATTGGAGGTCTACAATACAAACGCAGAACGCGAACAATCGATTTTGCTCATTACCGATGGCGATGATCAGGCTTCGTATCCGCTTGAGGCTGCTACTGTCGCAGCGGAGCGGAAAGTAACGATCTTTACCGTAGGACTCGGTGACGCGGATCAAGGCTCGCGAGTACCGCAAAAAGGCACTTCGGGATCTTATACGGAGTATGAGGGACAGCAAGTGTGGAGCAAGTTGGACAACAAGCTTCTTCAAGAGATTGCGATGAAGACATCTGGCGTTTACATTCCGGCAGGAACCCGATCGTATGATCTAGGGCAATTGTACGCGGATCACTTGCAAGGTAGACGAGGCAAAGACGCGGAAGGTCAGAAGCGAACGCGCCGCGGCGAACGCTACCAGATCTTCTTGGCAATTGCCTTGTTCGCGTTGGTAACCGACTGGTGCTTAAGTTCCTATGCTAGGAAACAGGATCTCGGATCAGGAGTTCGAATATGATTGCGGAAACAGCTCTGTTTTTTTTGCAGTATGTATTCCGGTTAATCGGGCTCTTGCTCGGTCGTCCGCGGTACTCGGTTCGAGCCTCGATTCGGTGTACGGGTACGGGTATGGGTACGGGATCGAGGAAAAGGGGACGGTGGTTTCCTTCTAAACTCAGGGGGGGCTTGGTGCGCCGCGGACGGCACATGGAATGTGCCAGCTACTTTTTGGTTCTAACGCTTGGGATGGTGCACAATTCTTCTGCGGACGATTCAACCAGCAAAGTTCGCGAGGGGATCAAGCTTTACTCTGCGGAGCAATACGAGGAGGCGAGCAAAGCGTTTGCTGCAGCGAATGAATCGCTCGAGAAGGCCAAATCCGACCGAGCTGCCGTGGCTGCCTTTGATGAAGCGTGTGCCCTGCATCGGAAAGGAGACCTCGAATTGGCGCGAGATCGTTACTTGAAAGCGGGCTTGAGCCAAGACAAATCGATCGCAACAAGTGCCCACTTCAATCTAGGAGTCATCGCTTCGGATGCCGCCCAGAAACTCGCGGGTGAAAAGCCGGAAACGGTTCCGGCCGAAAAACGCAAAGAAGTGATTGGCGAGTTGACGAAGTCGATTGATTCGTACCGGCATTGCTTGGAGTTGGACCCAAAGTACGTGCCAGCGCGGCGAAATTTAGAACTGCTTCGACAGTGGATCAAGTACTACAACGACCGTTGGCGAGAGGCGGACCTTCAAAAGCGGCGAGATGAAACGAACTTGGTCCAGTTCTTGGAGTATCTGGTACAAGCCCAGTTGGCGTTAAAAGAAACGACGAGCAGCTTCAAGGCAAGCACATCTCCGAATGTGTTCGCTGAAATGAAGCGGCTGCAATCGGACTTACGCAACGAGATACCTTATCTGAAGGACAAGATCGATTCAGAGCTTCGACCTAAAGAATCGGACAACCAAGCGGGTAATGCAAACTCCAAGAATCCGAATGCTGACGAAGACCTTGAGCGTGGTATCGCGCTTTTAAACGGATGGGCCGACGAGGCAAGTTCGAAAATGGGTGCCGCGGAGGGGCTGCTTTCAAAGCGGGACGGTGCTGCAGCATCCGAGAAACAAAAACTGGCTGCGGATCAGTTGGACCAAATTTGGGATGCGGTGGTGCCATTCCATCCTCTGCTAAGCAAAGAGCTTTCCGAACAGACTCAAATTGCGAAGCAGCTGACGCCAGATGTAGCGAGTGATGATCCAAAAGACGAATTAGCAAACGCAGAGCCTTCTAAGGCAGATCAGGAAAAGAGCGAGTCGGTGGAAGAGCCTCGCCAGCAACCGCAATCACTTGTCGTCAACGAGAAAGATTGGACTGATTTATTAGCAAGGCAGGAAGTAGCGCTTCGAAAGACACGCCTGCTCGCGCCGAAAGCCGAGTCGGAGCTAGCACAGGTCGAGAGCCAACCCAAACCAGATGAGACCGCTGTAAACGATGCGACGGGTAGCGATCCGGCCGCAACTGGCGACGGCTCGAACGGAGCACCACCAAAAGTGGACCCCGAGGCTATTAAAGCTGGCTACCAGAAGGCGATCGAGCTTGCTCCGAAGGCTGTTCTGGAAATGGAATCTGCCTTGAAACAGCTCGGTAAACGCGATCGAGAACAATCTGCCGGACACGCGGAGGAAGCGCGACGCATTCTTCAAGAGATTCAAGATGCTCAGCCAAAGAGTCCGCAACAAGACCAAAAAGATCAAGACAAGCAGCAGGACAAAAACGAACCGCAAGAGAAGAAGGAAGGCGAACAGCAGAACGAAGACAAAGACAAAGAAAAACAGGACTCGAAGGACGAGCAAGAAAAGCAAGAAGATAAGGACAAAGACAAAAAGGAAGAAAAAAAGGCAGGAGAAGAGGACAAGAAAGAAAAGGGCAAAAAAGACGAGCAGCGACAAGAATCTAAGGTTTCTCAAAATCGAATCGAAGAAGCGTTGCGTCGAGTTCGCGAACGCGAACAAGAAAAACGAGAGCGAGACCGAGAACTCAAGGCACGTGTTATGGGACGTGTACCCGTGGACAAGGATTGGTAATGAACAGAGAAAAATATCGCTTACCGTGGGCAACAATTTGTTTCCTGTTGACTGCAATCGGTTCCTCGCTCCGCGCGGAGCCATGTGCCGAGCCACCTGATGTTGTATGTTCGGTCAGTGAAAACGAGGTGTTCGTCGGCGAGTCCATTACGTTTCAGGTGGATGTTCAGAATGCGGAGAATCCACCATCACCGAACATTGACGCATTGAAGGAACGATTCGAAATCGAGTTTATCGGTGATCAGTCGAGGAACCAGTCTCAGACCATGATCATCAATGGCCGTTTTTCGCAGTCGAATAGCTTCAGTCACGTCTATCAGTATCAATTGACCGCTAAAGCTGCGGGCACCTTCAAGATCCCTGCGGTGACTGTGACGATCGATGGCAAGACACTTTCGAGCAATTCCATTCCGGTCCGAATTCTAGAAGTTCCTAAACAGGATTCCGTTGTTGTTGAAATCGTTCCAAGCCGGGCTCGAGTTTACCCCACTCAAAGTTTTTCGATCAAGCTTCGTATCCTTGTAGAGCCGATCGCAGAGACGGGGACGGACCCATTGCGGACGTTGAAGCAGATGCGGCAGAATCCGCCAAGTATCCAAATCACTTGGCTCAAGCCGCCCGAAGGGGTCTCTGCT
>CANHVO010000396.1 GCA_947463915.1 Planctomycetaceae bacterium | reverse complement strand
TGATTTGCAATGGATTCAAAGACGAGGCGTTTTGTCGACTGGCTTCGCTGGCTCTCCAATCCGGAAAGCGGGTCGTGATTGTTGTCGAAAAGCTGAACGAACTGAAGATGCTGTTGCGGGTAGCGAACGAGACGGGCGTATGCCCATGGATTGGGTTGCGAGCCAAGCTTTACACGCGGGGATCGGGCAAGTGGGCGAGTTCCGGTGGCGATTCTGCCAAGTTTGGATTGACGACTTCCGAGATTATTCAGTGTGTTCGATTGTTGCGAGAGAACAAAAAAGAACAACACTTAAAGCTGCTTCATTTTCACATCGGCTCGCAAATCACGGACATCAAGCGGGTCAAGAATGCGATGAAGGAGGCGGCTCGGGTTTATTCCAAAATTCATCAGCAAGGATTGCCCGTTGACTTCTTGGACATCGGAGGTGGATTGGGGGTTGATTACGATGGTTCCAAAACGCGGTTTGAGTCCTCGATGAACTACACGGTGCAAGAGTTTGCAAACGATGTGGTCTATACGGTCAAAACGGTTTGCGATGAAGAGAACGTGCCGCATCCGAATTTGGTGACAGAAAGTGGTCGAATGATGACCGCCTATCACACGGTGCTAGTCGTCTCGATTCGGGAGGAAATCGAGACCTTTGCGGATGACCAACCGGTGGTGTCTATCGACGAGGATGATCCACAGGTGATCACTGAGCTAAAAGGACTATGCGATGAGATCAATGGCAAAAACTATTTTGAGTATTATCACGACGCGGTCGAGCTCAAGGACGAGTTGCACACGCAGTTCAATTTAGGCCTCATCTCGCTTGAAGATCGAGCAAAAGGAGAGGTCTTGTATTGGGAGGTATGTGCCAGGGCACTGCGAGAGTCAGAGCTTTCCAGATCGCCGAATGAGGAGTTCGAAGACGTCAAACGCGTCTTGGCTGCGAAGTATCTTTGCAACTTCTCCTTGTTTCGATCCGCTCCTGACTCGTGGGCAATCGGCCAGTTGTTTCCTGTTATTCCGCTGCATCGGCTACAGGAATCCAAGGTGGACTTTGCGACGTTGGTAGACGTAACTTGCGATTCGGATGGAAAGATCGACAAATTCGTCGATCTCAAGGATGTTAAGGAGACGTTGGAATTGCCCGAATGGCGAGAAAACGAGGACTACTACCTTGGTCTTTTTCTGCTGGGGGCTTATCAGGAGGTGATGGGGTCTGGGCATAACCTTTTTGGGGTGCCGAATGAGGCCCAAATCTTTATGGAATCGGACGGTCGTTTTCACGTTTCGAAGATTGTCCCAGGTAGCCGCATTCAAGAAATGGTCACTTTTGCACGTTTCGATGTGCCGCATCTGCAGGAAGCCTTCAATAGGAGGATCCGAGCAGCGGTTGAGTCCGGAAGCTGTCCGAAGGAGAACGGGGACAAACTAATCCAGCAATATGCCAGTGCTGCACACTGGACGACTTATTTGGAGTAACGGAGTTAGGCGAGCGGCAAACAGAAAACTACCGTAGCTGGATTCGCCAGAATTCAGCTACGGTAGCTGGATTCGCCAGAATTCAGAACGTATTGAATTCTGGTGAATCACGAATCCAGGTATTTTCTCTCTCGCCGCTCGTCTTAATGCCCTCGCGCTTGGGAAGCCTATTGAAAGGATCAACTCCTTGTGAAATATCCTGGTAGGGAATGCTCAAACAGCAAAGCTTTGGCTATCATAGGTCAAAAGAGTAGGCTCCTCCCAACGATGCTAACTTTTCTGGCATCGCACTACTAATGCTTTTCTTTTTCTGCCCCCTTGGATTTCGCGCCGATGAACGATGTTGTTTTTTCGCTTCTCATCTTTTTCGCGTTTCTCGTGGCGTTCAAGAGAACAAGTCTTCAATGGTATTCAAGTGTCCGTGGTCAAGAGGTTTAATTAATCGATGGCAGCATCGCAGTTTATAGCACTGTTGGAGAGTCGCGGTCTGCTGGACCCCGAAATCATTGTCGAGCTCTACCGGCAAGTGGAGCAATCCAAGGTTCGTGTAACGCCCGAAGCCATCGCCAAATTGCTTGTGGACAATGGGCAGTTGACTCGATTTCAAGCAACCAAGCTTGTGACCGAGTTAAACGAATCCTTAGGAAGTGACAGGCCTGATCCATCGAAGGCGCTGCGAGGTGGACGGCCGTTGGATCCCGAACCGGTCAATGACCACGATTCTGTTGATGATCTTTTGCCTGACGAGTTTGTTGAGGCAGAAGACTCCGTCGAGTCCGTGGAAGTGATCGAGGATGGTGTGCAAGAGGTTGAGATCGTAGAGAACGTCAAACCGGTTCGCGGACGGAGTGCGGTCGCGGAATTGGATGATGGACCGATCCGCATCGTTCGGGATACGAAAGTCAACAAGAAGAGCTCTTGGGAGTCCTTTCGTATCCTTGGGTACGGATTCCTCGTACTGCTGTTGCTTGTCTTTTTCGTGCCCTTGATGACTTGGTTTTGGAATGGGTCGGCCAATGACGCTTTTGAACAAGCCGAAAACGCTTATAAGTCGCAGGATTACGAACGAGCGGGCAAAAGTTTTTCGGACTTTGCCGGACGCTTCCCGACGGATGAGCGCGCGAGTGAAGCTCGGGTGTTTTCCGCGTTGTCCAAAGTTAGGCAAGAGTCGGAAAAAGCAGTGGATCCAACCATCGGATCGAAGGCTTGTCTTGAGCATTTGCCTGCCATTACCAATGAAACGGCGATGACCAGATTCCGTGGTGACGTTACGGATACGTTGTTGCGAATCGCAGAAAAGTTCGTCATGAAAATTGAGAACACACAATCGATTCCGGATCGGAAAACATTGATCGACAAAATGAACCAACATATGGACTTGGTTCGAGATCCTCGATACGTGGGGACTTTAGAAAGAACCCAAAACGAACTTCGGATCAAGACGATCGAAGAAAATCAAAGCCGTTTGGTTCGCGATATCCAAAAGGGTGAAGACCTCATTGTGACAATCGCTGACATGACGAAGTCGGTAGAAGCGAAGAACGTTGCGGAGACTTATGATTTGAGGCGAAAAATCCTTCGGAAGTATCCTCAATTGGAGACAGACACCAAACTCAATGAACTGCTCGCACAGGCCACAGGCCAGCAACAAGAGTTGGTAGGTACCTCCTCGCAGACACCAGCCATTGGCAGCGAGCAGGATTCTGCAAATTCCTCCAAGAGTGTGGTGCTGGTTGGTCGCAAAAACATTCCTGATACCACAGGTGCAACGGTTGTTGTTCGAGCCAAAGGAGCGGTTTACGCACTGAATGCAGCGACCGGCCAAGTTCTCTGGCGCAAGCACATCGGTACTGACTGGACGGGCGATCCCAAGCCCTTAATGCCGACGTCGGACAGCGATGTCTTGATTTCGATTCCCGAGCAAGGAAAAATCCTGCGGCTTGCCTCTGTCGATGGTGCAGTCGTTTGGGAGGCCAAGTTTACCGGTCGAATTATTGAGCCCTCAATTGATGGCGATGATATTTTCGTATCGATTGCTGGTGGCAAAACGGCGTCCGGCGAAGCAACCCCAGGCGAAGTGTTTTGTTTGGACGTGGCCACAGGTCAAGCTAGATGGGGCAAGAAGTTTCCACAACCTATCGATGTTGGCCCGGGTGGTGCAGCAGGAAAGAAAAAGCGATACGTCTTGGGCAATCATTCCAATCTCTATGTACTTTCTCGAACAAGCGGAAAGTGTGAAGAAGTTGAATACATCGGACATGCACCATCCTCAATTGCCGTACCTCCCATTTGGATACAAAACCAGTTGATTTTGTTTGAAAACGAAGGATCGGACTATAGTTTGATGCGAGTTTTCCAAACCAATGAGGAGGGACTCGATGTTCAAGTTGCTCAAAAGCCGATTCGGTTCAAGGGGCATGTGGTGATCGCGCCTCAGGTCGACCGACGGCGGATTGCGGTCCTAACGAACCTTGGCGAGATCGCCATTTTGGAGGTGGACGCTCTCAATAAAAAAGACAAGGTCTTCAAGCAGGTGAATTCGCTTGAAAAACAGGAAACACCCAAGTTGGCTTGGCCACTTATGGTGGAGAACAATTTATTGGTTGCCTCAACTCGGCTTGCACTCTATCAGATTCAAGAGAGTTCTCAGAAGTTAAATCAGCAGTGGTCGAACTACGATCTCGATCAATTCACCTCAAGACCTATCAGCGTGGATGATTTGGCAATCCATACGAGAGTGGTTCGCGGGAATCGTGGCGTGCGCGCGACAGCGATCAAGATGGGAACAGGGGAAATCGTTTGGGAATCCGACCTGGGATCGCCGGTAACGTCTCTTTCGACGGACGGAAAGGGGTTTCTCGCTGTCACAGCCCAAGGAGCCGCGTTTTCCATTGATGCCAAGGCATTTCAGAGCAAGCAACCCGTTGGGCAAGTGCAAAATCTTGGACGAAACCAGCGTGAGATGATGTTTATTGAGCCTATCAAGAGACCCGATTCCTCCATTGTTATGATGAATCAGGCGCTTGGGAACCAGTTGCTGGTCATTGATCCAAGCCGCCGATCGAGCACGCCAACAAAGATGCTCACGTTAGATTTTGCGGATGCTTTTCCAGCGAGTGAACCCATTTCGCTCGGCAACGGGACGATTTTGGTCCCATTGACCAATGGCCAAATAGCCATGATCGATCCTGACAAGGGGCAGATGGTCGGTTTGCCTTTTCAGCCGATTGTGCAAGCGGGCGAGCGTCCCAAATGGTTGAACCCTACCGTTTTGGCGGACAAGCAAACAGCGATTGTGGCGGATCAGCAGCGATTTATGTACAAGCTTGGGACAGGTAAACAGTTGCGAAGCATCACCTCGCAACCGTTGGAAAAACCGTTGAAGGGGCGTTTGTCAATCGTCAAGGACGTGATTGTTGGTGTTTCGGCTGGTGTCTCAGGGGACCAATTGGACTTCTACGACTCGAGCGAGTTGAAGCGATTTACATCGGTGCCAGTGGAAGGTCGTTTTGTTTGGGGACCATATGCTGTCGAGAGCGATTCGAAAGGCTACTTGATGGCGCTAAGTGACATTGACGGCTTGGTTGCTTGCGACGAAACGGGCAAACTACTATGGTCGAAGCCACTGGAAAAAATCGTGCTTGTTGGCGCTCCCAGCCTGGTTGAATCGGCCTGTATTGTGGCTTCGACAAGTGGCGAATTGATTCGCGTAGCGTTAACCGATGGGAGCATTGTCGCCAGGGTGCAAATTGGCGAGCCCATCAGTGGGGCGCCGTTGATTCTCCCCAAAGCGATGTTGATCCCATGCGACGAAGGAATCGTAGTGCAGGTCCCGTTGCTTTCTGAAGGTTCGGAAAACTCAGGTGAGAGTCGATGATGCGCGTTCGACCAAGTAATTGCCTGCTGGCGCTAACACTTTTGTACCTGTTTGAGTTCTTGGAGCCAACTGCGTATGGCCAGCAGGAAAAATTGCTGACAGAAATCGGAGTTGTCGGTTCCGTCTTGGATGAGAAAGCTCCCTTCGATATCATCACCTTGAAGAAGTCGGAGGAAGGGCGGAGCGTCAAAGTAAATCCGATTGAGTTTCCGAACAGAAAAGTCCCTGATTCGCCGAAGGAAACGGATGTTTTCCGCGTGACCTTTCCGCTCTTTCCTGACCGTATTTATGAAATCGCTTGGCGGGATATCGAAAAGGTAACTCTCTATGAAGACCTTGTTTTGCAGCAAGCCAACAATCTACTTGGCCAAAAGAAGTTTAGCGAAGCCTTCGAGCATCTTGATTTTTTGAGCAAGAATTATCCGCAAACGGCAGGGCTTGCGAAGCTTCGGCGCGACTTCTTGTACCGAAGTGCTATCGAGATGGCATCCCAACAACAGTTGCCCCATGCATTGGGGGTGCTGGAAGAATTTCAAAGAACTTTTCCGGAGGACAAAGAAAAAGAGAGTATCCGTAAGGCGATATCATCCGTTTCGAGCAGGCTCATTAAGGCCTATTTTGACGCGAAGGAATACGGAACGGCGAGAGCAATGATCCTGCGTCTTGAAAAGGACTACCCGAAGGACCCTTTGCCGGTTGTAACGGAATGGAGAGGCAAGTTCTTGGAGTTGGCAATGACACACCGCGAGGATGCAATCCGAGAGCGTGACGCAGGTGATTTTGCCAAGGCAAGGAAGGCGGCGTTAAGGATGCTGGCGATCGAGCCCGACATTGAGGGTGGAAAGCAATTCTTGAATGATTTGATTTTGGCATATCCGATGATTCGCGTTGCTGTTTTTCAGTCATCGGACAATCCCGATTCGGCCGCTTTGGCCGACTGGCCTTCGTGCCGAATAGGAAAACTGGTTTCGAATCCGCTTTTCGAATTTACGAAGACAGGCCCAGAGGGTGGCATGTACGCGTTTCGCTTCGGCGGTTCCTACCAAGTCAACGACGACAGAACGGAGTTGGATCTGCTGATTCAGAATCCTGGCAAGGATGGAGTGCCAGACAGCCTAACCATGTCGCAAGCGTTTTTGGATCGCGCGACGATCGGCAGCCAAAAGTATTCACCGAG
>CANHVO010000395.1 GCA_947463915.1 Planctomycetaceae bacterium | reverse complement strand
TTACCCTTTTGGATCAAGGTGTCGCGGGATATCTCTTCATCTCACTAGGACTCATCGCTGGAACGGTCATCGGCACTTCGATGGCAAACCAGGTGAAAATGACGGCCATGCCGCAATTGGTTGGCCTGCTGAATGGACTGGGGGGCGGCGGCTCGGTTCTCGTTGCGTTCTCGGACCTTGTTCACCATACCAACCAACCGATCGACACCCTAATCGCCGTTGGATTATCCGGCTTGATTGGGGCCATTACTTTTTGGGGCAGCCTCGTTGCGTATGCAAAATTGGAAGAGTGGCCTCAATTTAAAAAGCCGTACGCCCTTCCTCAACAACAGATGATCAATCTAGCTCTTCTCTGTTTCAATTTATTGTTGATCGCAATTTTGTCTATGTCGCAAAGCATGGCTGCCCAAATTGCTTGTTACGTTTTGATCGCAATCGTCTCGTCTGCACTGGGTATCTTCCTTGTCAGTCCAATTGGCGGCGCAGACATGCCGGTCGTGATCTCGCTGATGAACTCGTACTCAGGTGTGGCCGGTGCCGCGACGGGCTTCGTGCTCGACAACAATGCCTTGATCATTTCAGGCTCGCTCGTAGGCGCATCTGGCATTATCTTGACTCAAATCATGTGCAAAGCCATGAACCGGTCGCTAAGCAACGTTCTCTTCGGTGTGATGGCTGGTAGCGGCTCCGATTCGAATGTGGATGAAATTTATGCGAATGTTCGAAGCACTTCGGCAGAAGACATCGCTATGATCTTGGACGGTGCACAACGTGTTGTCTTCATCCCGGGATATGGTATGGCGGTCGCGCAAGCACAACACGCGGTGCGGGAATTGAGCAAAGCCCTAGAGGCACGCGGTGCATCCGTCGAATACGCCATCCACCCTGTTGCTGGACGAATGCCTGGCCACATGAACGTCTTGTTAGCAGAAGCCGACGTCTCTTACGATAAACTCAAAGAGATGGACCAAATCAATCCGACCCTAGACAGCGTCGATGTTGCAATTGTCATCGGCGCCAACGACGTGGTAAACCCGTCTGCCAGACTCGATCCAAAGAGCCCTATCGCTGGCATGCCGATCATCGATGTCGACAAATGCCGCACGGTCATCGTGATCAAACGCAGCCTTAGCCCTGGCTTTGCCGGAATTCCTAATCCACTTTTTGCAATGCCAAACACCCTCATGTACTTTGCGGACGGCCAGCAAGCCGTTCTGGATATCGTGAAAGCCGTCAAGGAACTATAGGAAGAGCAACAGAATGATCAGCACTTCGATTCGTTTAACAGTCAGCCGTAGGCGTACTGCCTTACTTTAGCGGAGCAGTGCAAGCTGCCCGGTTACGAAGCACTGTCAAAGAGCTGAGTACGTCGTCGGCTAACTGTTATTCGACTAAGTCAACAAGACCTGACGTTTCGGGTTATGATAGGTAATATTCATAGTGCCGATGGCACTTTCCCCCCTCCCACACCTTTTTACACTTCCCCCAAATCGATCCTGTGTCCTCACACGCATCCCTCCTCAATCCCCCCTGCAACGATATCCTCAGTGAACTCTGGCAAAGGTACGCATTTGCCAACGATGCAGGCCCGTATCTCCTAATCCCCGAAGCGGTAATGCAACCGCGTACGGAATCGGAGGTTCAAGCCATTTTCAAAGCGTCTCGCGAATCCAATAAACCGATTTCGTTTCGCGCAGGGGGCACGAGCCTTTCCGGCCAATCCGTCACCGACGGATGGTTGATCGACATCGGTCGCCACTGGCGAAAGATAGAGCCACTTGATCGCGGTGCTCGCGTTCGAGTCCAGGGAGGTGCTATCGGTGGAATCGTCAACGCAACTCTGCGCCCCCTCGGTAGAAAAATCGGTCCCGACCCGTCCTCCATCAACTCCGCCATGATGGGTGGAATTCTCTCCAATAACTCGAGCGGTATGTGCTGTGGCGTTGTGAACAACGCCTATCACACACTCGATTCCATTCGTTTTGTTCTGCCTGACGGGACCGTTTGGGACACGTCTCTTCAAAACGAAGCTTCCCGTTTCGAAGCCGAACAACCTTCGATCGCAAGGACGCTTTCCCAACTACGAAAAGAGATCCTTGCTTCGCCCATTTTGCTCGAAAAGATTCGGCGCAAATACAAACAAAAAAACACTGTCGGCTATTCGCTCAACGCTTTCGTCGACCACGAACGACCGCTTGATATTCTGTCCCACCTGCTAATCGGTGGCGAAGGCACATTGGCATTCATTTCCGAAGCCGTCCTGAAGACGCTTCCCGAACTTCCTGAAAAGGCAACTTCACTTGCTTTCTTTCCAGATGCCAACACGGCGTGCGAGATCATCCCGGAGTTGATCGATATCCAGTGTGACGCGGTGGAGTTCATGGACCGGGCCTCGATGGAGTCGATTCGTAACTTGGAAGGTGCACCGGCGGAACTGCCACGGCGATTGGACGAGCATAATAAATTGATGGGCTTGCTTTTCGAGTTTCAAGCTGCCGACAAAGATGCGCTCGCGAAAAAGCTCGAAGCGTTCCGTTCGCAAGTTGAACCCCGCGCGAAATCGATTAGTGCAATCGAATTTACGGAGGACAAGAAAAAGCAGGCGTATCTGTGGAAGCTTCGCAAAGGTATGTACCCGGCAGTCGCTGCTGTTCGCGGTCGCGGAGAAGCGGCCATTCTTGAGGACGTGACCTTCCCACTCGAACGCCTCGGAGATGCGATCGGTGAGTTGCAAGCCATGTTCGTAAAGCACGCATATTCGAACGGCATTATTTTCGGCCACGCGCGCGATGGCAATTTGCATTTCGTCATTTCCCAACCCATGGCCACGGCTGCGGACACGGATAAATATTCGCGATTTATCGACGATATGGTCGATCTGGTCGTTCATCGCTTCGATGGTGCTCTCAAAGCTGAGCATGGAACTGGCCGGAATATGGCTCCATTCGTTGAGACCGAATGGGGAACCGAAGCGATCGGCATCATGCGTCGGCTAAAGAATGCGATCGATCCAAATGGCCTTCTCAATCCCGATGTGATTTTGACTTCGCGTCCCAAGCTGCACCTCGAGAATATCAAGGACCTACCGGTTGTTGAGGAAGTGGTCGACAAATGTGTGGAGTGCGGAGCTTGCGAGCCTCGCTGCCCCAGCCGCGACTTTACGTTGTCACCTCGACAACGCATTGTTTTGCGACGAGCTCGTGAACGGATGATTGCCAGTGGCAAAATTGAATTGGCCAAGCAGTTGGACCGCGATTACGAGTATGCTGGCAAGGCATCGTGTGCCACCGACGGCCTCTGCGCACTGGACTGCCCCGTCGCAATCAACACTGGGGATTTGATCAAGCAACTGCGCAGCTCATCGACTGGACGAGTCGATTCGATGATCGCTTCGCAGCTCGGCAAGCATTTTGGACTGGCTGAACACGCGGTTCATTTGAGTCTTTTGGCTGGACGCGGAACGAGCGCTGTGATCGGTAACGCAGCTTTGCGTTCGATAACTAGCACGATTGCCAAGGTTTTCTCGGGCTTTCCGCAATGGCACGCCGGTCTTTCCGCCGATCATGGCAGAGTCGACCGGTCCTTGTTGAGCGATTTTGAAACTGCCGAGCTTATTTATTGGCCGACTTGCATGTCTCGTATGATGGGCGGAACTGCGGACGCGTTGGTCCGTGTTTGTGAGAAAGCAGGTGTTGAGGTTCATATCCCCAAAGATGCGACAGGCAAATGTTGCGGTCAAGCGTTTTCATCGAAGGGCTACCTGGACGTCGCGCTCCAAAAGCAAAATGAGTTGCTCGACGCGATTTGGGAGTGGAGCAAGCACGGTGAACGCGCTGTCGTCCTTGACCTCGGTTCATGCACTTCGTTTTTGAAGAATGGCTTGCCCTATCTTGATCGAGTTCGTCGGCATCGACTTGAGAGTTTGCCTATTTTGGATTCGACGGAACTGGCTGCTCGTTTGCTGCCGAAGCTAGTGATCGAAAAGAAGCAAAGCAACATCGCTGTGCATTCGGTATGTTCCAATCATAAGCATGGGTGGGAGGCACCATTGATGGCGGTTGCGAATGCATGTGCGGCCGAGGTTCATTCTCCACATGAAGGCAAATGTTGTGGAATGGGTGGCGACCGCGGATTCGAGCTGCCAGGCTTGGCTTTGAGTGCGACGGCGGAAGTTGGTCGGAAAATGACCGAATCGCATTGCGACTCGGGATTCACCAACGCGCGGTCTTGTGCGATCTCGCTCAATAGCGGTACTGGTCGACCATGGCGTAGCATTTTCCAGCTTCTGGACGCGTGCTCTACGAAGAGAGCAGACGATTGAGTCCAGGAGACTGCCTTTCCAAGAATAGCAAAGTTTGAACAAATTCACAGGCAACGATTTTTTGGGCTTCTTGACCGTTGGGCGATAGCCCCGGTTTCCAGTAGGCTCGACATTCGTCGAGACCCGCGGCTACCGAAGTACAAGTAAAGCTCAAGCGAATCCGCAAGCGACGATTTTTCGATTTCTTTACGAGTCAAAAACATGCAGTACAACGATCCATTTGCACCACCAAGTACGGCTACTAGCCAAGGAATGCCCTATCAAGGAGGTGTTCAAGCTTATCCGGATGGTTTTTACCAACCAATCGAGAGCTTTGATTTGAATCGGATGTTAGCCGCACCGTTCAAGAGTCCGAACTGGCTGACCAATTTGCTTTGGATGTTTGTCTGCGATTTGTTGGCAACCGTCTTTATTGGTAACATAATTAAGTTTGGTTATTTGGCGGAGGTTGCCGAGGCACGCAGTGGAGGTAGGAGCGAACACTGGCCGGATTTCACGTGGGATCGATTCAGTGATTACTTAATGAGGGGGTTATGGCCTTTCCTTTGGAATCTCATTTGGGTGGTGCCTATGATCATCGTGATGGGGATTCCGTTGGGCTCGACGATTGGCCTGTCGAGTTTTCTGATGAACAACAACAACGAAGTGCCAGGTGGGATCGTTTTGGTTACGGGAATTGTGGTGACGATTGGGGTCTATTGTTGTGTATTGCTCGGGATGTCAGCGTCAATGATGCATGCAGCTTTGGGTAATGATTTTATGAAGGGTGCGGACATCGGTTGGATCCGTTCGTACGTTTCCAAGATGTGGCGGACGACGATTTGGGCAGGCTTTGTCTTCATGTTGGTGGGAATCGCAATCAACATTGCGGGGATGCTATTTTTCTGCATTGGTATTTTGGTTGCTTCTCCGATCCTCAGCATGATGGCAGCGGATTTGGTGAGTCAGCTGCATGACATATTCGTTTCACGAGGAGGCGTATCAGCCTATGCTGCCAGACAAGATGTAGATCCAAACATCATCGAGGCGCAGGTAATCCTCTAGAATCTTGCCGAAAGGCCTAGTCAGGTGAAAAACTGCGGCGATAATAAGGGGGACGAAGTAGACGAGTTCTGGAATTGGATTACGTGAGATGTGCCTTAAAGTAGCAGGTACATTCCATGTTCCGTCCGCAAAGTAGGAGGTGCAATTTGCGCCGTCTACGCGGACTTTTTTGCAAAGTCTACGATGTTGAGGGAAGCTTGAATGAGGCAGTGAGAATTCGAAAGGGTTTCGCTGTTGAGTTTAGGTGGACTGAAGAGGGGGCGATCTGGAATCGACCGGATAAATTGAAGATCTTGGTGGCATGTCGTGGTTGATCGGTTGGCCACGTTAAAAGCCGATTACAAAAAGTAACTGCTGAGGAAAACCTCGCACTAGCAGCCTAATATTGGCAGCTCAGGTACCAGAGGCCCGTCGGAGGCGTTTGAATACCTGTCGCAATTCCGAATCGCATTGAGCCGTGCCTCGCACGTTCAGTGTTAAAAAAGCTCGAGGCTGGCGCAACGCACCGCGGTCGACGACGAACGCGTTGGGCGAGACAAAAAACAGTTGGCTAAACATGTAGAGGCCGGATCGGAAGTATCGCGGGACGGGGGTTCAATTCCCCCCGCCTCCACTTGAAAACCCTGTGTATTTCACGGAAAACGTAGCTTTTTCCTGAGATTCGCAGGGTTTTTTCTTTGGTAGGGGTATCGTTTGCGGTGGTTTGCAGAGCGCCATTTGTACCACGGCGCTCTGTTTTTTGGTCCGATAGAGCGCCTGGCGTCTCACGGATTTGGGTCGCCTTAGCGAAATCGGCATCTGTCACCAGAAGGTAGTTCTTCTTCGCGACCGCCTCGGTGTTACCAAGCCAACTGCAAACCACATGGAGGGGGAATTCTCGCTCTAGCTCGGTCTGTCGTGTTGCTCGCATCGAATGGAACAGTCTAGCCCAAGGAGCCACGCCGGCACGCCTCAGAATCTTGAGGAATTGGGTTCGCAGGTTCGCGTTTGCCCATCCTCCTGGCCTCATTGCCGCGGCCCTGTATTCCGGTTTGTCGATAACGTACGATTCAGGGGGCGGGTATTTACCGTCGATGGTGTAGACTTCGAATAGTTCTTCTAAGATCGTTCGAAGCTCAGGGAACAATGGGCAGGATCGAACACCGCGCCCTTCATGGTGTT
>CANHVO010000394.1 GCA_947463915.1 Planctomycetaceae bacterium | reverse complement strand
GTCGGACAACCGTGTTCTTCTTGCTGCATTGGTACTTGGTGATTTCTCACCGCTTGAAATCGAGAGAATGTAGGAAGCTAGGTCCATGGTCTCGGACGGGCTGCCTGCGAAGGACGGATGGGGTGTTCCTGGAATTCCCAGTGACAAGCGGCGATAGATGTCATCAAGCGAATCTCCCCCCTTTATCGGATCAATCGAAAAGTCCCGTGCCAATATGGGATTTCCACTTTCATCGAATAACCTTTTCCGATCCGAAGCGTATTCGGCTGTTTTGGGTCGGGGGTGACATTGCGTACATCCCGTAGATTGAAACAGCTGTTCACCTCGACGTATCGCTGCCTCGAAATCGCTCGGCGCGGCTGGAACATCAAGCTGATTGGCCGGACGCGTTCTGGAAACGACCAAATCACTTAGTTCCTCTTTGGAAAGAGCGAGACCTTTGAGGCTTGCCTCAACGCCAAGGCGATGATATTCGCGAATCACAGGCAGAAGTAAATCCAATTGGCTTTTGCTCAGCTCGGGGAAGCCTGGCATCGATGATCCAGGTAGTCCAGATCGTATCACGTTGATTAAGTCGCTATCCGTAGCGAGTCCATTGGAGGCTGACACGTAGCGAAATCTTTGGCCCGCAAAGTTGCGAGGCAACGGAAAGAGATGCCGAGCAGCTCGTCCATTCCCTGCTCCCGATTCTCCGTGGCAATGAGAGCAGTTGTCCTGGTAGATTCGGACTCCAGGCTCTGTTTGCGTATGCTTGGTGACCGGGGCAAAGGATTCCACGTTAAGCAGTTTTGCTCGTTCCAACTCGTTTTCGGATCGATTGGTTGCGGTTGCCATGCGATGCGTCAGGTCATTGATGCGTCTGAGTCTAGCGATTCGCAGGAGTGTTTCGGCAAAGACTTCTTCCGCTTCGGGACGCTTGCCCCCAAATGCCAGTGCCATTGCCCCCAACTGCGCTTGGTGAAACAAGGGCTCTGCGTCGCTGGGCTGTCTTTCCACCATGAACCGAAAGCCCTGATTGAGCATTTTGCGGAAGTCGTCTGGTGTGGCTAAGCCGAATTTCGCGAGTTGGCCCAGGGCTTCTTTGTATCGCGATTGATCGAAAGCCAGTTCGCTCTGTTCGAGGAGCTCGGGCGCGGAAGTTGGTTCGTGATTGGAAAGAAGATTGAGCTCGGCGAAGGCCTCAATGTCACGACCTTGCTTGCGAAGAGCAGCTGCATGGCGAATCACCATCTGTGGGGTGTTTGGGAACTCATCGGGAGGATTGGTTTGTGAGGGTTGGCTGCCTAGTTGCTCGGTTTTTGATTCGATGATCGCTTGATTGCGCTTTGGAGCCGCAAAGTAGAACCAGGCTCCAGCCGAGATTGCAATGATCAGCACGAATGCGACGGATGCAAACCGTGGGCTTCTGAGGGGCTTAAGAAGTGAGTACAACATAGCATGGAATGCACTAGATAATGAAAAAGGGCGGACGGTTCATGATATACTATCTCGACGAATGGGTCGCTTTCGGATCGGAATTCTGCTGTCGTGAACGGATGCCCAATTCGCACGAGTTAACTCCTTTAAGTTTGCTGTTGTCGCTGATCTTGCTCGCAGGCTGTCAGAGCAAATTACAAGTGCCGGCGGCGCAAAGTCTGCCATCGATGGAATCCAAGATCGCTGCCTTCTGCGGTGATTGCCATGCGCTACCAAGACCTGAGAGTTTCGCTCAAGAAGTTTGGTACGAGGAAATCCGAAAGGGCTACGAGTTCTATGCGAGGTCGGGCCGTAGCGATCTTCAGCCGCCAGCGCTGGCGGAGGTTGTTCGATTTTATCGAGAACGCGCCCCCAATGAAATGGTGATTCAGGAGTTGCCTGCGGTAGATGAATCGCTTCGAAATCGCTTCAAAATCGAGAAGGTCGACTGGAGAGAATCGAACGATTATGTTCTCCCAGGAGTGGCTTCTGTTAGCTGGATTCCATTGATGGCTCCGGACCATCGCGATTTTGTTGTTTGCGACATGCGAGATGGAAGTGTTAGTTTGATTGATCCTGCTGATACCGATTCCCCTCGCAAAATACTCGCTCGACTCAATAACCCGTGCCGCGTTGAAATGTGTGATTTGGATGCGGACGGATATCAAGATTTGTTGGTTGCAGACCTCGGTAGTTTTTTGCCGTTCGATCATCAGCATGGCCGTGTTGTCTTCTTGAGACGAGACCCCGCCAGCTCTAACTTTGCGGAAATCGTGATCAGCAAATCGCATGGGCGAGTGGCCGATGTGCAAGCGAGAGATTTTTCAGGTCGCGGACAGCTGGATATTCTCTTTGCGGAGTTTGGTCATCGGCAGTATGGAGGGATTCGGATGATCGCCAACATGTCTGAACCGAACCAGCCGCCGCGTCTGGTTTCGCGATCCTTGGACAGCAGGCCGGGCTACATTCAGCTCCCTCCGAACGATTGGGATCAGGATGGACGGATGGATTTCGCTGCTGTGATTAGTCAAGAATACGAGAGCGTCGAGATATTTCTCAATCGCGGTAGTCGGTTTGAACGACGCGTCATCTGGCAAGCTCCAGATTTGAGCTTCGGTTCCATCGGGATTACGCTCGCTGATTTGGATGGGGATGGTGACAAAGACATCATCTATGCAAATGGAGATAGTTTTGACAACGGATATGCAAACCGAAGCCATGGGGTGCAGTGGCTTGAAAACCTTGGGGAGGTTCAGTTTCGCTATCATCGAATTGCAGATGTGCCGTGCCTCTATCGAGCTGTTGCGATCGATTTTGATGCAGATGGCGATCAAGATATTGTTGCGGTTGCCAACGTACCTTCGGGTGTGAATCCTGCGGCTTTTCGAAACTCCAGTCCTGCCTCAATTGTCCTTCTCGAACAGACGCATTCGATGCATTTTGAACTGAGAGTCTTGGAGCGAGGGACTCCAAATTATCCCGCTCTAGACGTTGGTGATTTCAACCAAGATGGAAGGATGGATTTTGTCGTCGGGGCACAGCTTTTCGATGAATCGTCGACCAAAACAATGGTTCCAAGGTTATCTATCTGGTGGAATGCTTTGATCAAAGAGCGATAAACCTATCACCCTAAAACACTAGAATAGGATGAAAAATAACCCTTAGTCGGCTATTCTGTCTTTTCTTCTGATCTGGGGCTTGATAAACTCACTGTTTCGGTTTTGTAATCTTCCTCTCCTCCTTGATAAGGGTGATTCAATGAAAAGACAACGAATTCGCGTTGGCTTCACGTTGGTGGAATTGTTGGTGGTTATCGCCATTATTGGAATTTTGGTCGGTTTGCTTTTGCCTGCGGTTCAAGCGGCGCGTGAAGCAGCACGTCGAATGAGGTGCAGCAACAATGCAAAGCAAATGGCGTTGGCACTGCACACTTATGAATCGGCTTATCAGGCGTTTCCTTCCCGAAAATATGGAACCACGGGCACGAGTGGGACTGCGATCACCGCCAATACTGGTAACATCATTCACAACTCGGGCCGAATTGCTGGATTCATTGCTTTGCTCCCTTATCTTGAGCAGAGCGCCATGTTCAACAACATTCAAAGCGGTGACCCGGCCGCTGGAATTGCACCAGGTGGACCACGAGGAGACGCTGGCTGGGCTCCCTGGAATACGGTTCCGCCAAGTTACAGATGTCCGTCTGACTTGGGCGTAAACCTGGGGGGCAAGAACATCAGTTATGCTATGTGTGTTGGAGATCAAGTTACCGGCATCAATGACGGAACGGTTCGTGGGTTGTTCGGTCGATTCAGGTGGCGAAAGATTGCTGAAATCATCGACGGCACTAGCAATACGGTTGGGATGAGCGAGATGCAAAACAACTCGATTACCGGCAACGGTGGGCAGTTCGGTTTCACGGCAGTTGCGAGGACCGTTCCATTCACGATGGGTTACGCCAATAACATTACTGGACTGGCAGCTTCACCCATACTTTGCCGTGGAGTGGTCGACGGCAGTTTCTTTCGGGCTGGCACCATTGTGTTCGGACGACGAGGAATCAACTGGACAGATGGTCCTGCTGCTTACTGTGCCTTCAATACGGTTCTTCCCCCCAATTCTCCAGCTTGTGCAGAGGCTGGGCAGTGGGGCGATCAAGCCAATATGGTTCTGCCCGCCTCCAGCTATCATACTGGAGGAGTTAATGCCTCGATGTGCGATGGAAGCGTTAAGTTCGTTAGCAACAGCATCGACACGGGTAACCTTGCGCTTGCACAGCCTGCAGGCGGTCCAAGTGTATACGGTGTTTGGGGCGCTCTTGGCTCAATCGGCGGAACCGACATCAGCGTTGTTCCTGATTGATGTTAGTTGTAGCTGCAGGGGGCACGACCCCCGGTTTCACGGCATTTAACTTTTGTTGATCGAGCTTGTTGGTTTATTCGTTTGACAGTCAGCCGAAGGCGTACTTAGCTTCTTTGAAAGTACGCCTTGCGCCTGCGGCTGACGAATAATCCAGGCGTGCGGCAGGTTCGGTCGCAAACCTTTTTTTCGTTCACAGAGTCCTGGACGCAGAAATCGGTAGCAGTGGAAGCACTGTCTACCGATTTTTTGTTTCGAATTTGTTCTTGTTCTTGCTCTTCCATTTCAAACAACGGAGTTGGTTTCAATCATAATGTTTTGCTCAAAGATGACCGTACTTGTTCCAGCGTTGTTCTTCGGTGCTCTTGGTTTCATGGTCGGTTGTACCTCGGCCCCTTCCAATCCCAAGACGTTTCCGGTCGATGCAATGGTGAGTTTGGATGATAAGCCGGTGGAAGGTGCCACCATCGTTTTCGTTCCCATCAGCAAGGACGACGGTGAGGCTGCATCGGGCGTATCGGATGCGACAGGAAAGTTTTCCCTCACAACCTACGCGGCTGGTGATGGCGTAAGGCCTGGTAGCTACCGCATTCGTGTTACCAAATTCGACAAGGAGTTGGTGGACGAGTCCAAGCGAGTGAGGAACATGACGCCGGAGGAAGAAATGAAGGCATACGATCCGGATGCCAAGCCGCCCGCTCCACCGAAGAATCTATTGCCAAAGAAATACGAAAACGAAATGACATCGGGTTTTTCGCATCAGGTCAAGGATTCTCCGACCAAGCTGGAGCTAAAGCTTAGTTCGAAGTAAGGGGGGACGTAGCGCATTCTTTTGTGCGAGACTCTCGCCATTGCTCCACCGCCGTGAAGTATTTTGCCACCGCCCTGAAGTATTTTGTAGCGAAACTCGTCAAGAGTTTCGGTATTTTAGGCGATGCAGCCGAAAGTCTTGACGACTTTCGCTACAAAAAGCAGGCGGGTTTGTTTGCGGAAAATAACACTGAGACAGAAATCTTCTCCAATCGATGAATAATTTGGAGCTTCTGTCGCTCTAAGAGGATGGACTAGTTTTTGACGACGCTCCAGTGAGGAATTGCGACTGTGGCGGCGGTGCCTGACAGACCACTTGATCCAGATACCGTCGCGGACTGCCATTTGGCTTTTTCGAAAATACTCGAAAGATATGCTTGGGCGATCGTTCGCGACTGGTCTTTGGCTGCCGATGTGGTTCAGGCGAGCTTTGTGGCGCTTGCCCGTTTCGGCGGAGACGTTGCCCCTGAAGCTAGAAAGAGTTGGCTGTTTCGTGTCGCTCATCGCGAAGCCCTCCGGGTTCGCGAGCGTCAAAAACCCTACAGCCATTCGAGTCAATTGGCTACATCCGCGGTTCTTGAAACCCAAGTTACTTACGAAGTAAATCCGCTCGCGAAGATGGCGGCTCAAGAAGAAGCGGAGGACTTACGCGACAGGATCAACCTTTTGTCGGTTGAGCAGCGACAAGTTTTACGGCTCCGATTCTTCGAAAACAAAACCTTTGCAGAGATTGCAGTTGCGTTGCAAATCCCACTCGGTACAGCCCTGTCCCGAATGCGACTTGCTCTAGAACGCCTGCGATCCATGTCGAACGAGACAGAGGATGAGAAATCATGAAGAAAAAAGCACCAGATTCAAACGAATCGCAAATGCATTTGGAGGCCATGCTTTATTTGCTCGAGGACCCTGCGCTTGACCGTATTGCATTCGAAGCTCGGTTGGTAGAGGATGCTCGGTTAAATGAAGTTCTTGCAAACGCAGTAGATACTTTTCTTCGATTGCAATCCGCCGAGTTCGAGTCGTTCCCTGTCGGTATTGTTGACGTAGATCGACGCGTGTCATCGGATTCGGGGGCTCACCGATGGCTATTTTTCCCTGCTCTCGCGGCATCCCTCTTTCTCGCCTGCTTTGTCTGTTGGCAAGCCTTTGTTTGGATGCAAGCCATCAGTTCCAATAACGCGTCATTGGCTTCATCGATGTCAGTGAACAGCGTCGTGTTGGCGTGGGGTGACTTGCAGACGGATCGCGATGATTCTGGTTTGGTTCAGGAAGCAAGCAGCAGCGATTTGAATGCTTCCTTGAGCTTTGCTGATTCCTTTGTGGAAGCCGATGTGCCAGATTGGCTGGTTCTGGCTGCGGTGGAAACGACCGACAATAATAACTCTGGAGATGGCAAGGTGTTCCTCCAATGATCCAGTCGAGATCGGAAGAGC
>CANHVO010000393.1 GCA_947463915.1 Planctomycetaceae bacterium | reverse complement strand
ATCAAGAGTTGACCTGTTGCGGGGTAGGCGTCACCGACAACCAGTAGAAAAGGGAACATACCGGCGAACCACGCAGGTCGTGCCGTAGTTACCGCGAAGCAGAGTACCGTTGCGGACAACTGAAGCCATGGCCAAAGCGGGTGCTGAGTCGCAATCCAGCAACCAATCCACGCGAGCAATCCAACCAGCCACAGTCTAATCCCAATCACAAGCTTTGCTCCTGGCACATATGTAGCGAAAGTCGTTGAGACTTTCGGCTGCATCGCCTAAACGACCGAAACTCTTGACGAGTTTCGCTACACGATGCTTCACAGCGTTGCTTAAAAGGGGCGAGGGGAGCAAAGTCAAAAAGCTATGGGTAATGACAAGGCTAATGCCGTGCGGCTAATTTTAATTTCACTCAATGCCTTGTGCCGACGCGCTTAGTGCGTCTCGCGGGAGTAGCTTATTGCGTTGACTTCCGATACCGCCGCTTACGACGAACACCAGCAAGTATCCCATCGCGTAACCGATGGTATAGATCGCACTATCCGAGGCATCCGCAACCAGCGGCGGCAGATATACCTGAGTAATTTCGATTGCTACTCCGAGCGAGAGCGAGGCTGCTGCACCGGTCCAGAATCTTCGCAAGCTGCATTGTCCTGTTGGAACGAACCCCGCGATCGCCCAAAACATACCCAGCACCCCAAACATCCCGAGTTTGCCAGCCAAGTTAGTCAGGGCGATGTACTCGCTGGTGAAATAGTATCGCAGCAAGGGGGGAGTGAAGAACTCGCTCCATCGATTCCGGATAAGCTCGCCGTCGTGAAGTATACTTTTCATGCGACCGTTGAATGCAACGAAGATCACCACCATCCAACCAAGCGATGCAAGGTTCCAAATCCAAGCGAATCGAACCCATGGCAACCAATGATGGCGACAGGCGGCAATCCACCACCCGAGCCAGCCACTGAAGAGTCCCGAGAAGAGCTCCCATTCCGTCGCGTGTTTTGAATAGATCGGAACTTGGACAATTTCAAGTCCGATGGCGATCAAGGCCAATCCGAGTCCAGGAAAATGCTTCGACCGAGCTAGACCAAACCATAGTCCGAAGGGAAGGATTTTACCGGCAGCTAACACGAGGCCTTTCAGGCCCTCCCAGGATGCCAAGCGTCCCACTTGGAAATCCCATCGCAACCGGCTTTCGGCTGCTTTTTGACGCAGTTCGTCGACGGTCAAAACAAGGTCGAAGGGAAACAGGGTATACACGATGCTGGCCGCGCAGAGGGCGGCAAGCACCCAACGAATCCTTTGTTCCATCGACTCGAGGGTGCAGAAAGCCTCGAAGCGTCGAACGATCCAACGACCCGTGATGAGCCACGAGCAGCCTCCGAGGACTGCCCCTGCTATGCCTGCAGCGATGTCGTTCTGCGAGACCGTACGGGTGGGGAACCATAGCTGCAGAAACTCGATGGCGATCACAATTGCGGATAACCAAAATACGGTCGCCGGCAGTGTCAGCATCGCCAAACGACGCGGTCGGCCCCAATCGACGGCCCCCATGGCAAAAAACGCAGATGGGATTACGACCAGGGCATTGGCAACCCAATCGGCGCGGTGTTCAATTTTCAAGTTGAGCCAAGGGGTATTTTGGAACTTGGCAATGGCGGCGTCGAGTGGCATCGGGGAAAAATCGAGTGGAACGATGGATGCATAAATCAGCAACGCGATCGTCATCCACATGGCCGCTGCGAGCGTCCATCGCGTCGCCGAATCGATGAAACCAAGTTCGTTCAAACGATCCGTTTGTTTAAAACGATCAGCGGCTGGCGAGTTTTGGACTTTGCGATGAATCATTCAGACTTGTACCGCTCTGGGCATGCGTTGCGGTGAATCGCAACATCATGGCCGTGAATACGTGGATTGATCTCTCAAGAAAGTAAGAGAGCGATGAGATAACGGCGTTTTGCGAAGTTGACGGATTTTCAAGGACGGAACAAAAAAAGGTTGGCGGGGGGGCCGCCAACCTTTCCATAAAAGCTTGTCGTTTCGAGACAAACACCTCGCTTACACGCGCCGACGCCGCCAAGCCAAAAATGAACCTGCCGACATCAGTCCAAAAATCGCCATCGAGCTTGGCTCGGGAACAACATTATTCGCACCAGCTGTCGTATTTTGGGTGATCTTGAACGTGGCAAGCTGCCCCGCTTCCAGACTCACCGCGGTGCTGAAGAAACTGCTCGACACATTTACGGTACTGGAACCGTTGATGGAACGGTTGAGCGATGCATCGTTGTCATCCTTCGAGACCGTATTGCCGGTGGTTTGCGACTGACTGACCGAGACGCCAAATGAATTGGTGGCGAATCCATCTCCCGTGGTTTGCATTGCTAGATTCGCATCGAAAGCCAAACGATACTCACCGAACTGGGCAATATTAACCGTGAAGATACTGACATTGCTCAAGTTGCCGGTGGCGAGCCCGGTAACAGTACCTAACGAATTCAGCTCAGCAAGAGTAGACGTTGAAAGACTCCCTCCGATGATCGTGTTACCTGAGCCAAAAGTATCACCTCGAGCGAAGCTATTCAGGGTTGATGGCCCCAAACCGGTTAGAGGAAGCACACTCTGTTCGAGTGGAGCTGTTATCGTTGGGCTTACAAACGATTGCGTTGCGTTGAGCCCGGGAAGTAAACCTGAGGCTTGGTTGAGCGTTCCGAGGGTTGCAGACGATTGCGAAGTGACAGCACTACCGAAGACCGCTCCTTGAGCGTTGGTCGCATTCACCCAGCTCGAACCGTTGAAATACTGCAACCTTAGGTTGGACGTATTCATAATCGAACTGCCGAATGCCGCAGCCGACGCCTGGGAAGTTACGTTCATCAAAGAAGCACAAAGTGCTAAAGCAATAACAAATAATCTCATATTCATCTCATGGAAAAAGGAACACATATCTTCAATTCACCGAAGGTCTATGAAGACTAAATGGGTACCTTAACGTTTCGCCATGCAACATGAATCGCGTTCCCCTCCGGCTCCATCACGCAGAGCGATTGGAAGTGAACTTTCAACTCGAAGAGTTGATTTTCGAACAACATCGAAGGATATTGGCCAGATGGGCTAGACCGCTGCAGGTCCATGGAACCCGAATGCGGGCAAGCATCAATCGCTGGACAGTCCCTATTTTCAGGATGGTCCGGCGCCGCGATTCCTGTCGATTCAGAAGAAGCTTCAACAGTCGCGTCCCACGACATTTCCCATTGAACTGCACTGTGTCCCGACTGGCAAAAGCAAGCCGCGAATAGCAGGCTTGTCAGCAATCGAAAGAGAGTCTGGGGAAACATGGTTGAGGAAGGCGTGGAGCAGTGGGTTGAAAAAGACGAAATCTATCCTAATTGCTTTTGGTGCCAGGTAAAGCAATTGTTGTGGGTTTTGTGCTGAATTTGTCACCAATTCCGCACCAAGCTCAGGGTTGAGAATTGCACCGCGAATCGCTTGGACTCAGTCAACACTATCTGCAGCGGTTAAGTCCTCTCAAAATCCCTTTGCCATTTAGGATGGAGCGATCTTTGCAATTCACAGGAATTCGAAATCCATTTTAGGATCGGTTGCCTTTCTCTGGGAAGATCAGAGAACGACGGCTTGTAAAATTAAGCACAAGTCCAATTGCCGACGCAAGGCACTTCGCTAAGGCTCCATTTGTACCGATCCCCACCAAATAGTTTGTAATCGCGACGTCTACAATCCCGAGGAAAGCAACAAGAAAGCCATACAGAACTAGCTCCGACTGGGCATTCCAACGAATTTGACTTCGAAACAGCAACTTGATGCATAAGAGATAATTTGCGATGGCAGCCACGACAAAAGCGAGAGACGCCGAAATCCATACGGGGATTGACAACGCCAAAGCGAGCAAAAAGACGCACAAGTTGATAACTGCTGCGGTCCCACCGACAAAAACATATACGAGAAATTGAAGGAACGGAGGCGCATTGAAACCATTGTAGCGGATGATGCAGTAAAGCGCTCGGAATCCATCTCGAACACCTATCTTCTTTCCTTCATCATAGGTTCTGCCATGGTAGGAAATACCCATCTCATAGATCCTTAATCCTCGAGCAGCTACCTTTGCCGTGATCTCGGGTTCAAATCCAAACCTGTTTTCTTGGATGTCGATGGATTGGATAACTTCGCGTCGAAACAACTTGTAGCAAGTCTCCATGTCCGTGAGATTCAAATTCGTGAACATATTAGAGAGAAATGTCAGAAACTGATTCCCTAGACTGTGCCAAAAATACAAGACGCGATGTTCTCCGGAACTGAGGAATCTTGATCCGAAGACGACATCCGCCAACCCTTTACGAAGAGGGGATAGGAGCCCGACTAAGTCTTTTGGATCGTATTCGAGGTCTGCATCTTGAACGGCAACGTACTCGCATGTAGCACTTCGAAAGCCAGTTCTTAAAGCAGCGCCCTTTCCTTGATTGCGATCATGTCTGTCGACTTTCACGGATTCATGCTTCAGCGCCAAATCCTGTGCGATCAATAAACTCTTGTCTGTTGAAAAATCATCTACGATCACGATTTCTAAGTGAATATCGGGATGCGGAGCGAATGCTTCCAGGACACTCTCAACGCAAGATTGCAAAGTAGACTCCTCGTTAAAGCAAGGAATCACCACCGAGATACTGCAATTGCCCTGCACGGCTCGCCTTGTCAAAACTAAATGCGTCATCAGGATAACTTAAAAAATGAGACTGTTTGCAAGATGGTACAAAGGAAATCTTTACTCAAGATAGAATTGCGTCTCAAACGACATGTTTACCTTTTGTCGAACTTAGACGTAAATTGTGAGGGGAATCTAGCGAACCCCGCGCCGCTAATCATGCAAAGAACGGGTAGAACCCCCAGCCGAGATCGATAAACGGCATCCATTCCAAACAATGCAATGGTGAGATAACCACATATCAGAATGCACCCAATATTCATCAAAACTGTCGCGTTAGAAATGCTGCGGCAAACAAACATGAAAAACAGAAATGCGCCAAAATAAAGAAAAGACAGATTGGCTATATGTAGATAAAAAACAAATAGTATGAACGGTGTGTTCATGAATAACGAATGATAGGCTGACGAATCGAATTTGACCAAGCCGAAAAAACCAGGAGGTAACCATTGTTGACCAGTCAGCATGCATACGTCTTCCATTGCGTGCGAGACACTTCCTTTAGCAATGCCTATCAATTCAGCGCACAACAAGGATTGTGGATCGTGGAAGACAATTCTCCACTTTTTCTCCTGGAGCTTTCGTTCGATTTCCGAAACGGTAGAAGCGTTTTTTTGTACTGGAGTTTGCGCCATGAAGTATGGCGGCAATTCATATCGGTCTGCTATTCTTGCTTGAGCCTCATCGCGATCGACTTTCTCTCGGTACTGGATGGCACCTGCTCCTACAAAATAAACTAAATTGTGGGTGGAAACAGGGGTCAGTTGAGGAAGTCCAAATAGGAAGTAATTCCGGGCTACCCAACCGGTTGGCATTATGGAAAATAGCAGAACAAATACAATTGATCGAAATGAGAAATGCATTGGAAATATGTATCTACGGTTCCACCAAGATGAAGCGGCATCCACAAAAAGCAATGCGAAAGGAATCATCAGAAACGATGGTCGAATTAAGACTGCATAACTAAGAAAAAAGGCAGAGCCTGCAAGCCTCTTGAAGGAACTATCGGACAACTTTTTGCACGGCCATTTCGCGATACCAAGCCCGCAGAGGAAGAAGAATAAGCCTGCAATCTCTGTCATAGTTTGTAAAGCGAGGCAATAAAGACTATGTTCCGTCACCATAAGCGATCCAGCGATCACAGCAGCGCAATCTCCAAATGCTTCTTTTGTCATCTTCACAACAAAGAATACGGTGCCCGCAAGCATAAGGATTTGAGCGATATACGTCCATACCGGAGAAATGTCGGAACGAAACAAACATAGTAGGAGTGGATAGCCCGGTGTGCGCAATGGATCTGGTTGTAAATCGGTTGTTCTTGAAAATGTTTTGTTTTCAATCATATTCCTCGCCAGTCGCCCATAGTCAATTGCGTCTGGATACAAATTCCTTTCGGCGGAATCGAAATAGCTTGGGTGGCTTTCCAAAGCGAACACTAAAAAAGCACTGCTGATTGCTAGCGACAGCACTCCAAAAAACAGGGGTAGTTTCAGCACTGGAAATTCTCGCATAGAGTGCACCTACTTAGATTTCGAAGTCCAACGCCTAGGTTTTTCGAGAAGGTCACGATAAATCGTTGCGATTTTCTTCATTCGAGCGTCGAACCCAAACTGCTCCACAATGTCTTTACGCCCGGCGGCAGCCATTTCCGCACCAAGATCAGGAGTGGAAATGGCACTGCGAATGGCTTGCACTAACTCAACGTCGTTTTGCGGTTCGATGAGATAACCTGTCTTTCCGGGCTTGATCAAGTCGGGTACCCCACCCACTTTGGTTGCTATCGAGGGGGTTTCCAACGCCAGTGCCTCCAACAAAACGTTGGGAAGTCCTTCGCGTGTGCTATTGAGCACGAATAGGT
>CANHVO010000392.1 GCA_947463915.1 Planctomycetaceae bacterium | reverse complement strand
TTGGGAACGCTCCAAAGACTGGTGACGTCCACAAAGGGGGATGGAGCGAAAAACATAAAGCCGATTCCAGCTCCATTCGATCGTGCTCCCACTTTGTTGTTAGCGATAGCATGACCAGCTTCATGAACAACCTTTAAGACCAGCCACGCAACGAGCAGCCACCATTGACTCCCAGGCACGAAGAGTTTTCTGCCCAAGTCGACCAGCATCTCCGAGTTTTGAAAACTCATGACCAATGCAACTATCCAAACGATGATCGCGGATGCGAGACATGGATAAGAAATGAGCCAAGTCAATCTGCTCGCATAGCGGTCCAAGCTTTCGGCTGAAAACACAGGAATACGGAAAAAACTTGGATCAAAAGGACGCGACGGTTTGACCGCAGGTTCTGGTTTGGGGGCTCCGGTTGCTTCGGCAGCAGGATCGTTACCAACGACTTCGGCCAAGCCCATTTGCAAAAGCCACACGCCAATACCTTGCAACTTCTCAGGACCCGCTGAGGCGCCTAGCTTACTTCGGCTCGCAAGGAGCGTTACGGCATTCGAAAGCGATTTCGTCCCATCGAGCGCAGAACAAACTTCGTACTCAAGCAACCCAATCTTCCAAAACCGGTGTTTGGTTTGGTCCTCCACGACATAGTAAACCTCGTCGCCAGAGCGTGCAGGCGAAAATCGAAGTTCAGGTCGTATGCGATGGGTAATGCCGGACATTTTGGGATCAAAGGACGAGTGTTGAAACAACCCAATAGCGGGTTACCAAATCCATTGGTTTGCGATCCATCGGTATGGACGATTGAACAAGTACCAGCCGAGCGATTTCCAGCCTGCATGAATTTGGGCCTTCGCTTTCATACCAGGTCGAAGCTGCAGTTCTGGATCGTGAATCACCACGTCCGCAATGAAAACGGCTTCGTCGTCAATCACCGAAGCGCGAGGCTCGATGCGGCTTATCTTTCCGCGGAAGGTTGAGATGCCGGAGGCATCGCTTCGAACCCCCACCTCGTCTCCTACATTGATTTGAGCAAGGTCCGATGAGAGCAAGCGAACTTCCGCTGTCATGGACTTCAATTCTGCAACTTCAAAAAGGCTTTGCCCTAATGTCAGTGGCATTCCTACGTTGCGTTGCCAGTCCCCCTGGACAACGATACCTTCAGCTGTGGCTCGAATTTCCAACCGACGCAACTGGTCTTGGATACTATCGATTTTCCACTTGGCCTGATTCATTTCGATAATGGCGAGTTCAGCATTGCCGGTGGCACGTGTTGCCAAAGCGGAGTCCCGTTTCTTCATGGCCCCATCGTATTCCGAGTTCGCCGTCGCAAGGTCGCGTCGCAACTGATCGTCATCGAGTCTTGCCATGAGTTGCCCTTTCTCGACATGATCGCCAGGCCGAACTTCACAGCTCGCAATGCGCCCCTGAATAGGACTAGAAAGGAACTGTTTTGTCTCTGGCTCAAACACGCATTCACGGCATGGGTAATAAGGAACCGGGACGAGCAAGGCACCGCACAAAAGTCCAGTCGGCGTGAGCCACCATCGCGGTTGCGATCGGAATGCATCAAACGAACTGACTAATCGATTCACCCAACTGCATCGTTGTACGATGAGCCAAGTATCAAGCTGGCGGACCAAACTCTCCTGACCTGTCTTGCCATGCCAAAGCTGGCATGCTTGAGCAAAAAACTCCATGAATCCCTGCGCGGTACTCGTAGTCGCATCGAACAGAAAAACAGCGAATCCAGCCGATTCCTTGAGCGGAACAGGTATCGCGCACAATGGCGTTCCCAGAATATCTCCGAGTTCGTTCAAACAGACGCTCGCTTCAAGTGGAACAGGAGGAGCTTGGCCTGCTTCCAAAAATGTTGTAAGTGCGTTGCTCGAAAAGCGAGGTTCCATTCGCCAGACGGACTCTTTAGCGACTTTTGCCAGAACCCGACCTTGAATCCGGAAGTCGCTAGCGTCCCATCCGCTGTGTGATGATTGGATGACGATTCCGGATTTAGAAACCACCAAAATCCCTACAGCCACTCCGCTTTTTCCCGCAACATGATTGGCGACGGTTTGCAGCAAGTTTTTGGCCAAAACGTCAAATGCAGGAACCGTACCTTCCTGCTCCGGCGGGCTATCGGACGGCGGCTGAACGGACGGCGGCTGAACGGACTCGTCCGATGCAGATGTGCACATCCCATCGATGGTATCGACAAGGCCCAACAATTGCTCAATGTAGTCGCCTGACCCAACGGCAGCCACCATCGGATCGACGGATCGATCCAAGGGCTGAGGGAAAGTGGAGAGTGAGTTGACGTTATTCATTGGTATGTTTTCGATTTAGAGTTGAACCAACTCGCAACTCGATGACCGAATCTGGCCATTCGCATTTTCAATAATCAAAGTCATTTCGATGACGTGCCCATCCGCGATTGCAAAGGGAGCAATAAACTCGACTTTGCCTTTGACAATGACATTGTTAGCAAGTCGCACTTCGGCAAACTCAGTTTTTCGGTACCGATCAGCAACTTCATCGGTCAAATAGAACCTTGCTCGCAGCTTGGAAGTGTCCACCAAACGAATGATAGCGGGGGCATTGCCTGCAATGTATTCGCCGACGTCCTTGTAAACGGTGATCACGGTGCCGCCGTGCGGTGCCCGAATAGTACGTTCACGAAGCATGAGGTGGGCTTTGTCTAATCGTGCTTGCGAAATCATTTTCGCCTCTTCTTGCGTCTGCATCTTGGCTCGCGAGATGTTGAGATCCAACTTGTAGCGCTCTAGTTCTTTAGGCATCGACTTGCCGGCTGCAACCAGTTTTGAAGTTTCTTCGACACGCCGCGTATTGAAGTCAGTTTCACGACGCGCGGTTTCGAGCAGACCAAACGAATTTGCGTCAAGCTCCGCTTCGTTGACCAAGAATCGCTGTTGGTCGTTATCGAGACGCCCAATCTCGGCCCTGTCCTCGATGATATCGCCAGGCTTAACAAAGATCTCACGCACCACTCCCATTTCAGCGGTGGCGACTTCAGTATCTTTGTAAGGTTCGATGACACCTTGGATGGCAGTCGACCTATTGATGACGGACTGTGCGCAAATTGTCCCTGACAATGCGCACAGCAAGATCGCAGTTGGCAATCCTAGTCTAGTCAAAAATGGTTTCATGGTTTGGGTTACTCTGTAGAAGTGGTAATGCGAAACTCTAGCGGTGGGAGCGTACAAAAGAATTTCACTTCCAAAGATGGCTCACAAATCTTGCGCAGAGCCCCAAATCCAGCGTAAAAGGCACAATTTAAGATTCGATTGTGACGATTAAAGCGGTTTCCACAGCGTCAAAGAAAACGAAATCGAGAAAGCCCCCTACTTGAGCTTGCTGTCGACCACCCGATGGAAGTGTAGTTTCACTTCGCGATTGCACACACGCCTAACACCCTCAACCAAACAGGCGGGCTCATTTTGCTGCTGTCCCTGTAGAATTACGTCCTCTAATTTCGTCCCAGGTGGCACAGAAAAAGTCGTTTGGTGGATCGTCTGATTTCCCGCGTCGAGTTCCGGGACAATAAAATGGCATGTCGCGCCGAACGTCAGCATCCGCACGGCATAAGCATCGTGATATGGCCGCAATCCGCGGAAGCTTGGTAACAAGCCATGATGCAAATTGATAATGCGCCCGCCGGCAAACTTCCAGCACGTTTCTGGCGGTAAGACTCGCATGTAACGGGCCAAAATAACATAGTCGGCCCGATATTGGTCAATCAATCGAACCATGGCGTCGTCGTCCCCAGACCCATCCTCCCGACCGATATACTCAAAAGGAATCCCAAACTCCCTGGCCAACGGTTCGCAAGCTTTTCGATTTCCGATGATAACCGCCGGATTCGCTCGGATGACTCCATCTCGGATCGCTTCCAAGATGGCTCGCGGAGGTTTTTCAAGTCGGGTGGCACAGATTGCTAAATTGGGACAATCCGAGCGTTCATCTGGACTCCAAACGCGAATTTCGAGTTTCTTTTGGGATGCGATTTGGCCCATCGCGGCCTGAACGGGTCGCAGTTGATCAGAGCCGATTTGGATTCGGCACATCATCGCAAAGAGCGCAGCCTCATCATGATCATACATCTGTATCTCCGCGATGTTCGCACCGCGAGAAGTCACGTCGTGAATGATCGGGTCGGCCAAGCCCACGTTATCTGGCCCCACTGCTGTAATGACGATTTCCATGCTCATCCAACTTAACTAAAGTTGCCGTGATTGCAATGCGGCGTATTTCGATGCGATCCGAATCGTTTGGGCATGGATATCCACAATATCCCCAACCGACAAAGCATAACCGCCTGCCATCGCCACAACCACAGGTATCTTGCGCGTCATCAATTCAGACAGGACGAGCGCATCGCGAGCGGCCAATCCATTCTTGGTCAACTTTAGCCTTCCCAATCGATCCCCTTCAAAAGGATCTGCACCAGCTAAATAAATAGCCAGATCAAATGCGCCATGACTCAATACTTGCACGAGAGCATCACCGAGAACCTGCAAGTACGTTTCATCCTGCGTACCATCCGGCAAATCGATATCCAGATCGCTCGGGGATTTGCGAATTGGAAAATTCTTTTCACCGTGAATGGAAAACGTAAAGACTTCATCCCGTTCTGCAAAAATCTGGGCTGTTCCGTTCCCCTGATGGACATCGCAATCGATGACAACCGCCCGCCGAATCTTGGCTTCGGATAGCAAGGTCAGGATTGCTACTGCCGCATCATTGAAAACACAAAACCCCTCGCCTGCATCTCGCATCGCATGATGCGTTCCACCAGCCATATTCACGGAAATACCATCTTCCATCGCAAACCGTGCCGCTGCTAGGGTTGCGCCGCTGCTTCGTTGCGATCGTTCGACCATGGCTGGCGACCACGGAAAGCCAATTCGTTTGATTTCGGCAGCCGACAGCTTCCCCGCCATTACTCTCTCAACGTAGTCGATGTCGTGCGCTAAAGTTAACTGCTCAAACGTTGCAGCCGGTGGTACCAACAAAACGTCCCCCTCGAAAAACGAATCGCTCACAATGCGATCTCTCAATAGCCGATACTTGGCCATCGGAAACCGATGCCCCTCCGGTAATGGCAACTCAAAATGATCGGTGTAGAAGAGTTTCACGGTTGATAGTCGTCCAACACAAGTCTCCAGGGAAAATTAAATTTGCCGCACGTTCGGCTTTGCTCTTCATAAGCATGAAATCTAACGAACCAACGGACTTCCCACGGGATACACTTTACCAATAGTCCAGCCAAAGCGAGTCACTGATGGGTAGCCCTTGGGGCGTTAGGCGAATGTGGCCCTCTTTCCACTCCATGAATCCCAGTGCGATGTGTTTGGGCAGTTGCTGTGCTATGGCTTCAACGGACTTAGGTTCACCCGAACTGGAAAGCGAACTCCAATCGACTCCTTTCAATTGACGCATACCGAAGATAAAACGCTCGCGAGTTCGCATAGGCCAGTCCAGTGTTTGCGACTCGGCTACGGGTGACTGTCCGGTCTCCATACGCTGAAGATACTTGAGAGTGCTTCGGTGATTGACCGAGCGTGTGCCGTCAACATAAGCTGCAGCTCCTGGTCCAAAGCCTAGCCAGGCATCGCCCTTCCAATACGTCTGGTTGTGGAGACACTCCCTTCCAGGTTTAGCAAAATTCGAAATTTCGTAGTGATTCATGCCATGCTGCGTGAGTGTTTCAATGGCATAGAGATACATCTCCAGCTCTATTTCTTCCGCGACAGCTACGAGTTGACCTTTCTGGAGCTGCGACCAGTATTGAGCGCCTTTCTCGTAAGTCAGGCCATAGGTGGAGACATGGCTAATACCGCGAGAAGTAGCCGCTTGCAGGTCCGACATCCAAACTTGCATGTCCTCGCCAGGCACCCCGAAAATCAAGTCGACCGAGACTTGATCGAACCATTGGGAAGCGATATCAATTGAACTAGCAAGTTGATCACCTGTATGATCGCGACCGAGCATCTTTAGCTTGGCCGAATCAAACGATTGGCCCCCCAGACTGATGCGGTTGATCCCCTGATCGCGCAGTAGAAGACATAGCTCCCGATCGACGTCTTGCGGATTCGCTTCAATACTCCATTCTCCCTCGCCTGCCAGTGGAAGCCATTGGCGGATCATTTCAAATAATCGCAACATCGGTTCGCGCGGTAACAGAGTTGGCGTTCCTCCGCCAATGAAGATCGTGTTTACCGTGTTCGGGCGACCGAGCGCTGTCAACTCACGAGTGACGGCCTCAACGTAGCGATCCACCAAGTCCAATCGATTCGCGACAACGGTAAAGCTGCAGTAGGGACAACGAGAGTGGCAGAATGGGACATGAATGTAAGCTGCCTTCGGAGATGATAAGTGCTCACTTGCACTGCGATTGGATTCCATCGTTCCCAGTATACCTTGGCACTAACAATGCTGGGAGCAATCGTCCCGTTTATTTGCCACGGTTTTTCCCTGCCAGACTGCGTGAATTGAAATCGTAACTCGTAGCCGGACTGGCCACAGTTCGGTCACCGTAGCCGGACTGGCCACAGTTCG
>CANHVO010000391.1 GCA_947463915.1 Planctomycetaceae bacterium | reverse complement strand
GACCCGTCGGATGTCGCCAATCCGCGCCGTGCTCGTATCTCCACCATTGAAAGTAATTGTTCAATTCAACGGGGGAGGGGGTAGGAGTGAATACGGTCGACCCAGCCACCAGATTTTCAATCGGGGCTCCGGGAAACTCCTCAGCTGTTGGTTTTGTCTCTGCCACAGTCACATATTTCGTTGCCTCCACGAACTTTGCGAACTGTTCATTGGTGACTTCTGTGGAGTCCATCCAAAAGGCGTCGACGTAAACGCGATGGATTGGTGAAGCATCGAGGGTCGTGCCCGGCATGCCGCACAACGATTCCCCCGCAGTGTCGCAACCCATTGAGAATTCGCCACCAGGAACCCAAACCATTCCCTCCGGGGCAGTCGCAGGTTTGGCGTTTTTGTTGACAATCGTTTCGGAAAACCCGAAAGGGATTGGTTCTTCATTGCGCTGCACCACCTTCTGCGACGGCCTGACAAAGGTTCGATCGTTGTACAACCAATATGCGACAACCGGTGCTCCGAGGACAAATCCGAGGACGCCCCACAGCAGGAAACTCTTTCGCGATTGCGTCGACTCTTCGCGCTTGGAGGGGCTTTTGGTTTTGATTTGCTTAACCATCGGAACGCATTTCTATTTTTTAGTCCATGAACAAGTTCAAAAGGGGTTGCGATACGAACCAACGCAACGCATTGAAATCCATTTTGTTTTCTAGAACAGGTAATTCAACCAACTGTAGGTTCGAATAATGAACATCACCGGAATCCCAGCAACCTGGACATGTTCAGTATAAACGGCGACATACGCATGACTGCCTCCTGGAATCTTAAGTTGGTCGCCTTTGTCCAGCTTGATTCGAACTGCGAACGTGCTTGGTGCTCCGCTCCCGAGATCGTTTGGAATGTCTCCACTCGCCATCAGCTGTGCTTTGCCATTGATGTCGATCGTGTTGAGCACTCGCCCCGTAAAAATCTCTCCCGGATAATCCCGCAATGCAACTTCCGCATATTGACCTTTTTGGATCAAAAGAAAATGCTTTTGATCGAACGTAGCGACGATCACGCCGCGAGTCTCCTCACTTTCATCGAGCACGAAACTCATTACGGAGCCCACGTTTGCTCCGACTAGCATACCTGGATTCAGCTGCAGATTAACCACGAATCCATCTCCTGGCGCAGTCACAGTCGCTTGTTCTAAATCGTACTTTGCATCTTTGAGTTTCTGTTGCACCTGAACAGTCCTTTGTTTTGATGACTCAACTGAGAGTTTTGATTGAATCAATCCAGCATTGGCCTGTGTCAGTATCGAATCGGCTTCCACATATCGGGTTAGAGATCGCTCATAATCGTCGCGGCTGACGGAATTGGATTCTACAAGAGTGGCGTTTCGATCTCGGTCTTGCTTTGCGAACTCAAGATTTGCTTGAGCTCTCTTGATGGCTGCATTCGCCGTGTCAACGCTTGCGATGGAGAATAATTCGTTCTGTTTTGATACTTCAAGCTCCGACTCGAGGCTTTTGACCGCAATCTCGTAAGGGATAGGGTCTACGCGGAAAAGGACATCGCCTTTCTTGATCCGCTCATTTGCTCTGATTTCGATACTCTGCACTCGACCTGGTTCGCGAAGCTGAGGCGAGATCGGAACGACCTTACTGAGTACCAGGCCATTAGCGCTAAACGGATGATAGTACTGTGCGCAGAATAGCAAAACGATGATGAGTGAGGGGCCAACCGACCCAGCCACAATGGCCACCGGCAAGGTCATGCGAACTAGTTTCAGCTTCGCGAAGACGAGCCATATTAAACTGCAATAAATCGCTGCAAGTATCCAAGCCATGGTCCGAACCTTTGCTACTTTCGAGTCTTTTCAAGCAATTGTTGCAATCGCATTTCCAAAGCATCGAGTCGCTCTGAAGGGCTGTTGCTGTTGGCATTGTTCACCGTTGAGGCCGAGGCCGTCGCTTGGCTACTAGGCAAATTCAAGCTGTAATATAGGTACGCAACGAAGACGCAACTGAGTATCGCTGGAATCATGAAATTTTCTTCCTTGGTATTTGTTCAATGTGTTCTAGGATTCCAGACTGTGTCCTCGATCCAGTGCCGAAGGTAGGGATTTGCTTCGCTTGCCTTACGCTCCAAACTTTTTTTCGATTTGCTGGATGGTCTGTTCCAATCGATTTAGCTGTGCATCAAGATCGTTGGAAGCCAATGAACCAGCTTCAGACGCAGGCCTGCGAGTGAAGGCCCAAACCATCGCTACCACCCAGAGCACTCCAGTCGGCAAACCCAGCCATCCGCAGACGTTGATTGCGTTTGCCTGCGGATGTTTCGTCCGCTTCGCAATTTGCCCCGGCAGTGCGGCAAAAAGAACGATCATCAGCATGGCAGCCACAGCAAACACCAACAGGAACGCCAACACGACATATCGCAGTGTTGGACCGAGCGATTCGAATGCATATTCCATGGTTTTATAGTTTACTTCTATGAAAGTGACTAGGGATGAAGAGCGATGCCAATTCAATCATCCAATTTGGAAAACTTGACCAGATCTTTCCCTTCAGCATCCAGCAGGTACATCCTCACTGTTTCCTCAATTCGGAAACCGGCTGTTTTTTCTAATGCCGAAGTGAACTTCGATTCCTGTTCCATCATGGCTGGTGAACCAGCTGCTCGAGTCATGGCCAGGGGCCCTAACTTAATTTTCTGGCCCCCAATCAAGGCCTTGCCACTGTAGCGATTGACCGCGGTACTACCTATGACAGTACCGTCGCCTCTTACTTCGAATGTGCATTGGCCTTGATCGAGTACAGCAGTTCCGGCAATGCTTTCGGCAAGCCACTTACCAACGATGCTTTTCGTCGATGAAATTGCCCCATGTCCGATGGGGCTACTCCAAACATCGTTCCAGTCTTTTGCCATATCGACCACCAACCAGCCCCGTTTCGGAGCGTCCAAAAGAGCGTCGACCAACTTACCAGAACTCTTCGGAGCCTCGTCGTACGCGTACTCACGCTCGGGGTCGGTATGGTGCACAATCAAACCCAAACTCGGGCATGGGTTATTGATAGTCGTGTACTCCATCATAGCCTTGTCACCATCACTATTGCCAAAACAAGCGATTGGACGACGGCCAATGAACTGATGGATGCCGACCGGTTTTCCTTCTTTGTCATCCACAAACAGATGTTCCAGAGTCTTCACAAGTACTGGACCGCTTTCTCGCAATTCAAACTTGGTGCGCGAAGATGAGCCAACCACCTGTTCGGGCGGAATGCCATACACCCGCTCCGACCAAACTCGCATGAAGTCGGCTCCGCCCCCAGACACAATATAAGTTTTAAATCCTTGGGATCGCAAAAAGGTCAGCACTTCTTGCATGGGCTTATACGTCAGTTGATCATACTCTTTTCCAAAGCGTGGATGCTTGGCGGTTTTAAGCCAAGATTCTACGCTCGCTTTGAACTCGTCCGTTGTCATGCCCGCATGCGTGAGCGCAAGGACATGCATCAGCCCATCGTGATGGGCACCGTCGAGTAGCTTGCCTAAGTCACCTGCATTCGCAGCTTGGACCATTGGATCGGCGGCAAGATCAGGCTCCGAAGCGGAACGCTGCTTGATAACGTCCAACGCATAGGCAAGTTGGAATGGAACTGGATTCTCTGGCCAAAGCGTGCCATCGTTGTCAAAGACTGCGATACGTTCTGAAACAGGCACGAAGCTGGTTGTCCCTTCGGCGGTGACTTTTTGAACGAATGCCAAAATCGCTTTTTTTGATGCCGAATCATTCCACGACGGAAGCGGATCCGATGCAGCCTCCTTTGCCATGCTTTTGACTTTTTCGGACGTAAAGTCAACGGCCATTGCCTGGCAGGCGGAAAACAAAAGGATAATGGCCAGTAGAACTTGATTCATTTTGTATTCTCCAGGTCTAAGTGCTTTGGCTGAAACTGGGCCCAAAGCCGACAGCAGTCACTCCGAGCCTGTTGATCAGAGCACGGTCCAAGACTGCTATCGTTGGCTTCATCATGATAAAATCGATCCGTTTCGGGACTCGATTTGCTATATCGTATCTTCAGTTGCAAAAACGTTTTGGTGTACGATACCGCCGGCAATTGCACCTGCGATTGGGGCGACCCAAAAGAGCCACAGCTGCATGAGAGCCCATCCACCTACGAAAATGGCTGGACCTGTCGAACGCGCTGGATTGACGGACAGATTCGTGACCGGAATACCGATCAAGTGAATGAGCGTCAAACCTAGGCCAATTGCGATCGGCGCGAAGCCTTGGGGCGCACGTTTGTCGGTAGCACCGAGAATGATCAACAAGAACATAAACGTCAAAACGAACTCGGCGACGAAACACGCAAGCAGAGAGTAGCTACCAGGCGAATGTTCTGCATAGCCATTCGATGCGAAGCCGCCAGCGAGCGAGAATTCGCTTTTACCAGACGCGATCAAATACAAAACGCCTGCCCCAGCAATCCCCCCTGCAACTTGCGAAAGGATGTAAGGGACAAGTTCAGCGGACTTGAATCTACCGCCAGCCACTAAGCCTATGGATACGGCAGGATTCAAGTGGCAGCCAGAGATGTGACCGATAGCATAAGCCATTGTGAGAACCGTTAAACCAAAGGCAAACGAGACTCCCAAAAGTCCGATCCCAACATCTGGAAATGCCGCCGCCAGGACTGCGCTGCCGCAGCCTCCAAACACGAGCCAAAATGTTCCAATGAATTCTGCCGTACAACGCTTACTCAATTCCATTCTTCTTCCCTTTTATTCATGTTAAACGAAACGTTGGCTCACAATAATGTGAGCCAACGATTGAATGCTATAATCACCAACAGGCTTAGGCGTTACTTTACACGCGTAAAGCTAAGTCCGGGATCCGATGCGGGAGCCCCGCTGATGGCGAAGGTCCAATTGTCCGGACCTTTCGAAGTGACTGTTCCGCCGATCGCCCCTTGCTCTTTGGTCTCAAGCGAGATTCCATCCGTTCCAGCTGAAAGCTGTCCGGTCAGTTCAACTGGCGTCTGATCCTTTGCGCCCGCTTTCCAGGAAAACTGAGAGTCTTCGGTGATGGACAACTCGATTTTCGTATCTCTCGCTTGCGCCAACCACTTGCCGACCAAATCGGTTTGCGGTGCATCTGAGCCATCCGCAGCGACAGGTGCAGTCGTTGGCGCTGCAACCGCGGGCGCATCAGGTGGTACCATCGCATCCAGCATCCGTTTAGCGGTTACGTCTTTGGGCTGATTCTGGACAACCACTTTCAAAGCGCTGATAGCAGCATCTTTTGATCCCGTTACGAGATAATGGTAAGCCAGTACAAAATTGGCGGATGCGTCCGATGGATTGGACCGGCAGAACTGCTCGAGCTTTCGAAGCTGGGCCGTGTAGTCGTCGGTATTGCCATACAACCCGCTCATCGTTGTCCAATCCATCCCAGGTGCAGATGAGAGCAGAGAATTGAGCCCAGCTGCCGCCGTTTTGTAGTCTCCGTTGGCAAATAACGCCAGCGATCGAACCTCATGCACGACTGCATCGCCAGGTAACTCTTTGAGCGAGGTATTGAAATCCGACAATGCTGCTGTGTATTGACCTGCTTTGAACTTGGCTAAGCCTTGGTCAAATGAGGAAAGGGCCTGAGATTGCTGCGGGGTTTCGACTGGAGCGGCATCCGCATTTGATGAGACATAATTGTTCACCACAACAGGTTGCGAATAATCGTAGGGCATGGATTGGGCAACCATCGGCTCGGCATAATATGGGTTGTAGTAGGCCGTGTTGTATCCCCAACCACTGGTCATGGTCCCAAGCCCCCAGCCTATTCCTCCCCAAACAACAGGTGCATACCAATTGCTTCCCCAATAACCATTCCAACATCCGTTGTACCAATTGTGGTGATGATTGATGCAGTTGTCGTGCCAGTTGCTATTCCAATTGTTGCCTCCATTCAACCCCCAACCCGGACGAGAATAACCTGGATCGACATCCCAGTTTGGACGGTTTGGAAATCGGTTTCCAACGCTGTTGCCAACGTTGTTGCCGATGTTCACGCTGTTGCCAATATTGATGTTTGTGTCGTTCCCAATGCCAGGTCGATTGCCGCCTATGCTAGGTCGGTTACCACCGATACTCGGCCGGTTCACAATGTTGTTGTTGATATTGTTAATGTTGTTGCCTGAACCAGGTAGGTTGATATTTCCTCCTGGCCGGTTTCCACCGATCACGGGCCGGTCAACGCTTCCTGGCAATGTGGTCGGTCGATTGGTGCCAATGTTGGGTCGGTTGTTTGGATTGTTATTACCGACATTTGGTCGATCGACGGTGCCTGGTAACGTCGTTGGCCGATTGCCGCCGAGCCCCGGAGGCGTTACAACCCCAGGCAGCGTCGAGGGGCGATTTACATTTCCAAGTGAAGGTCGATCGCTACCGCCAGGCAACGACGGACGCGTCTCTCCGATTCCGGTCGAAGGACGTGTTGTTGGCAGTTGAACGTTCGGCGGCTTGACCGACGGGCGATTCTGTGCGTTTGGCAGACTAGGGCGTGTAGCGATTGACGGATTCGAGGGGAGCGTTGTTGGCCG
>CANHVO010000390.1 GCA_947463915.1 Planctomycetaceae bacterium | reverse complement strand
GTTAGGCATTGTATGGCCGGTATTTGGCTTGGTAACAATACGGTTCCCGAACTAACGGAAATAGGTGAAGGAGTATTACTGTTTTCACATGACACCGACCGACGGTTTTGGCCGGGCATTTTGGTTGTTTGCTGCATTGGCATACCTTGCCTTGTGCTTTGCACTTTTCTGGCTATGTATGGTGAAAGTCAGGTCAATCCTGTCGTTTTCAAAACGGCCCTGTTCGCGTTTTCCGCTGTGGTGATTTTTGCACTGTCATACGCGTGTTGGGTTGAGGTTGCCACTTTGGTTGAAACGCGATCAAGAAAGGTAGTTCTAAAATACTTCTTCCTCGGACGCCCGGTTTGGGTGAGGCAATTTCAAATTCGTGACGGAGACTTTTTTGCAATCATTACCGGAGACGATGAGCATGGTAGCGGTGGCTTTCACTACGTCTATCTTTGTCGGTCACGACCCTTGCACACGATATCCGCAATTCACCTACCATCCCTAAAGCCGTCCGATGCGCTGATGGCTGCGATTGATAAAATCGCAGATAGACTGAAAATTGAAAATCGTGGTTACGTCCGATGGCGTGATATGTTTGCATCCTGGTTCCGATTTTTGACTCGAAGAACGTAAGGAGGTGGTAAGGCTAGGCCAGCACTCTAGGAACAAGTCGTGAGTCAACTAACCGCAAACTCGCTCCGGTTTGACACGCCGGAGCGTCGGTGTTTGCCCGATTCCTCGCAACGGATTGGGTGACCGGTGCGACTTCGGAGGACAGCCTTCCGTGCGAATTTTGTCGAAGCTTCAAGAATTTAAGCGTCCGCCACGAGGCCGATGCTAACCACATCGGCTACTCGGCTCTCGGCGTCGTACTGCCACAGGTCGAACCGTCCTGTGTCAGTCACTTTAGTTTCCGATTCACAGAGAAATGCTCCGGAAACGCTACCCCAAGCCGAGGATTTCGCTTCAACCGCCAGCTAGCACCAGTTTGACACGTCGGGCTAGGCGTCGAATGAGTGAGTCGTTCGAACCTTCGCCCGGGGAAAACGTATTCAAATCCTGTTAGACTGAAAGAAACATAACTACCTTCAGACCGGAGAAAAGAAATGTCTCGGATCGTTACAGTGCTCGCTTTTCTTGCCACGTTTTTTCCGGCTATTCGCCTTTTTTCAATCGAGGTATGCTTAGTAAATGATTCCGATCGTACTGCGATCATTACGATGATTGCAGGCACGGAGCGGTATGAAAGGCGTTTAAAGCCGAGAACACATGCATATGTTCTTATCGCGGATACAAAAGACGATCGAGTGGTAATCGCTCAAACGTTGGACGAGTCGAACCCTGACAAGCTAACCTCGCCCATAAAGGTTGTGGATACCAAGGTGATTACTGGGGATGCTAACCGCTTGAACTTTTGCTACGTGCATGGAACTGAAACAGCGGGGCTTCGAATGGACCTATTTGCGTTCGTTTGCTTAGATATTGTCCCGCAACGATGGGGTAAAGAACCTTCAGAAGACGAGCGGTTCCCTCGCGTAAAATCGCAATTCATCAAGAGCATGCGAAGCACAACTGAGATCGATCCGAATTCGAATTCACATTTGAAGAAGTTTGTTTGGCAATTCTCGATCGCAGGACAAATCGCAGATGAAAGTGCCGGAAACATTAAGGAGTAGATTCTTCATCTTCGTTTTCGGGATGCGTGTGGGCTGGGCTGCAGGGGACTGCGTGATCTTTCTTTGGATACTTAAGAGGTAAGCCAGAATCAAACCCCATGCTCATGAGGCCTAGTGACGGGGGACGTTTTGGAATGTTGCTCGCGGCGAAAAACGGTTACTAATTCGAAAATGCCAACTCGCTCCGGTTTGACACGCCGGTGCGTCGATGTTTAATTGGCTCCCTGTCAAGCATCCACTTCCAAGCGGCTCGCTTGCCCATTGAACCGACCAGATGGGGTACATTTAGACTGTGTCTACCGGCGCTGCGCCGGAGATTACGAGGTCGGCTTGGCACTTAGTACAGTTAGTCACATCCCAAATGACGCTTTCCAATCCACATATCATTGAACCGATGCGAAAATTTGGTGACATCGTCCGTGGTTACCTATTGCGCAAAACAAATAGACTAGTGATCTTCCGACGATTCAACGGTTTTATGCCTGCAGGTTACGTTGTCCTTCGGCGACCTGACGTCGTTGAACTAACCTTAAACGAAAAATGGACACAGATGATCAATGCAGAAGGGCACGCTCAGCTCGCATCGGAACTCCCAAAGTTTACATTTGACACGTTATCCGAGCTCATGAATGGCCTGCTGGTTCGTGATCGAAACATTAGTGTCGAGTGCGAAAACTGCGAAGGATCGGAGGAGTCCGGGTTTCATATTGGGCGTGTCGTGAAACTAGCCAAGGACCACTTTGATTTTGTTTTTTTCGATACGAAGGGATGCTGGTTTTTTAGTACCTACTCGATTCCATATTCGTCCGTGACGAAAATTGAATTTGACGATCCGTATGTAGATACGTTCTCAAAATACATCGAGGACTGCCCGGTACCTAGAGAATCGGCATAGGGTCCGAATTTCACCGGCTTACTGTCGCATCACCTGGCTAGCTAGTCCGCAACTCGCTCCGGTTTGACACGCCGGTGCGAGGTGTTTCATCGGCTCCCAGACAAACATTCACTTCCAAGCGACTCGGCTGCCCATCCATTCCGCCAGATGGGGTACATTGAGAATGTTTTTAGCGGCGCCGCGCGGAAGAATTACTGGTTATGCGATCAAGAATGCCACGAATTCAAGTTTCCCTTCGCACTTTTTTAATCGCCATCACAATCTCCGGCGCGGGGATCGGAATGCTTATCCACCGTCACCTAGCTGAGCGCCGTGCCGAGGCGCGATTGGTCGCCAACGGCCTCTCAGTTTCGTTCGAGCCGTGGGGCGACAACGGAAACTTTTGGGCGTACGATCAAGATCATGAACGGAGAGAAGCCGACAAGACCTATGCTGGACGTCTGAAGTGGCACTTGTTGCGTCATGCAAGATATGTCAACTGTCAGCGTTCCGCGCTGCTGACAGATAATCCCAGCAACATTGGCGACGAATCGCTGGCCCCACTCGAAGATTTGCGCCACGTTGAACTACTTTATTTGGGTTTTCAGCCGATCAGCGACGAAGGACTTACTTATCTTCGCAACCTGCGTTCCTTAAAAAATCTCAACCTTTGCGGAACGAAGATCACGGATCACGGCCTCTCGAAACTTACTGTGCTCCCAAACCTCGAATACTTAGCTATCGAGTTTACCGATGTTACAGACCTTGGCCTTCAACACGTGAGCCAGCTTCAGAAGCTACGCGACATCGCAATGATGGACACCAAAATCATGGGGCCGGGGCTCAAGCATATCGACGATCTGTTTCGTCTCGAGTCCCTTGGCCTGTCGGGGAATCCGATTCGATCCGATGACTTGCGCCATCTTACGCGATTGAAGAACCTAAAAACGCTTTACCTTTCAAACACGGAGATTGATGATTCGGCAGCAATTTACATCGCACAGCTCACTTCCCTTGAAACTCTCTGGGTTGACCATACAAGGATTGGTGACGAGTTCATTGAGGGCATTTCTTCTTTACGGATGCTTAATAATCTCAATGTCGATGGCACTCAGATAACGGATGCATCTGAAATGGCAATCAGCTCAATACCACGTCTAAAACATTTTAACGCATACGATACGCCCATGGACGATGACACATTGGGCCGGATCGAGGTCCTCACTGACTCTAATAGTAAAGCTGAATAAATCGCATAGCAAAGATCGGCATGGTCCGGATTTCGTAGGCCCCTTACCACGCCACTTGGCTAGCCTGCGGAGCCGCATTTGGCTGTTCATCGCTTGGTAGCAAGCATGTGGCAGGGACGCAACAAACGGAGGTGAATTGCCTAACCCCAACTCGCTCCGGTTTGACACGCCGGTGCGTCGACGACTTCCACTTATCCACAGTTCGGCCTTGGCCTTCCGTCGTGACGCCTGACAGCGTTATCATTGTGGCTTCAAGCATCAGCGCCGGAAATTTCGTGACGTAGTACAGCCCTTGGCGTGCGTCGTCGAATTACGCCGCGCGACATATCTGGGGCCGCAGCACCCCATTTTCATCCTCCAGGAACGACGTTTGCACATTTGACCAGCTAAATGGGCTACAATGAAACTTTCGTTTACAGGCAAGTGGCGGAATTGATGCTGCACGGGAAGCCAATAACCGATGTTCTCGACGATGCCATTCATCGGGACGCTTCTGTAAGCGGCCCGGCGTGTAGAGAAGTTCTTCGACGAGCATCTGAGTGCCAGCCCTATTTGCCCTTACTTCTGAGAAACCTCGAACACCAAAACGCTGCGATATCAGACTGTGCATTTCGCACCTTCTGTCAAATTGGCAATCCCGCAATTCAAATACTAATTGACGCTTTCCCAGCTTCGAATGGGAGATTCAGATCGGATTTGCTATCGTTGCTGTCCGCTCTTGGCGATTTCGATTATGTATTCCCACTGCTTGCTGACGAAATACTGTGCGAAAATGATGAGAGACGTTTTTGGGCGGCAAATTGTCTAGGGCGACTTCACACGTTAGAGTCCAATTGGACGGAACAGCAATCAGCATGCCTCAAGTACGCCACTGATCTCCTTCTCTCGACACGGTCAGTACCGCGGTATCGAAAATACTGGCTTATGGCTAGAATGACTCTCAAACAACTGGGGGTAATCCCGAACGATACAACGTAACACATAAAGGATTAGCTTCTGCGTCGTCGTTCTAGGGACGTACGCGGTCTGGACTGCGGTCGCATGCCCGATCTTTGTTTTGTGGCTTGCCTCTCGCCCCCATAGCTTGGCTGTTTTGCCCCCAACTCGCACCGGTTTGACACGCCGGAGCATCGGTGTTTACGTGGCCATCAGCCAAACATCCCCCCAAGCAGGTCGCCCGCCCCCAGCCAGATCGAGTACATTGAGAATGTGTTTACTGGCACAGAGTCAGGGAGTTTCTAGTTCGCGTATGGAGCGAAGTATTGAGATGATACAAAACCTACGAATCCTTTTATTCTGCGTCGTTCTGTGTTCAGCAGCATACGGCCAATCCGTAGTTACATATGAAATCCCCAAATCATTGGAATCGTTTAAGAAAAAGGTCGAATTGCGATACTGCTCCCGATGGCTTAGCTGTGAAGGAGGCAACGTTGCACGAGGCCATTTGTTGCTGGAATTGCTAGACAAAGACAAGATAGAGATTCCTTACCGATGGCGATCCGCGTTCGAAGCGTCGTTGGAATCGGATTATCAAGGGCTGGAAAGCGGTGGCCTTAATGCTGCGATTGTCCTTCCTGTACGGCGTAAACACCCCTTTGAAGACCTTGGCGAAGTACTGTTGCTAAAGGGCAAGCTAACGATTCGATTGGCCAATAGTAATGGGCCCGGTGGCGGTTACAGTGTCCCAGCGGCGGTGCTTGACGGAGAGAATTGCTATGTAATTGCGAATGCCCTAGGATCGCAAATTGTGATAACCAACTTAGAATCAAAGGCGGGAACCAAAATATGGGAGACGACGATCCCACTTGATTACTCCCCTGGTGGAACAGGGGGCTCTGCTTTTCGCGATGGTTTTCAGGATGTTCGATTCATCGATCACGAAGGTGAGCGAGTTCTTTACTTGTGGAATCACTTCGCAGGCGAGTTTATGTTTGCTGAACTCGATTGTAAGAATGGTTCGATAAAAACTTGGTTCAGTTCGAAGACTGAGGTGAGTTCGCCGTAAAAGCGAACTCGCTCCGGTTTGACACGCCGGTGCGGTGTTGTTTTCTCAGCGCTAGGCAAATCATTCAGTCGTGAAGCATCGGCTTTTTAGCATCGTCGACTGAAGCCTAGCCTCTAACCCAATCATCGATCGCCTTATCTAGGCCGATGTCACCGCAAAGAAGACCGAAAAAGAATCCAACCGCAATCATAGAAATCAGCAGGAACCACAAAGTGAGGTTCGATTTTTCGCTGTGATGCGGAAGCATTTGATTACGGACACCATGTCCGAGCGGGTCATATTCGCAAAAACCGTTGCTAACGGGACTTGTTATTCGAAGCGTTCCGATCCGTCGCGAGCGTTGAGGCCTTTCAACGATCTTAATGGGCTTTGGTTTCGGCTTCTCGAAAGCCTCAACGTTTCGCCACTCGGCAGCCCAGTGAACACAATCTTCAGGCGTACCGTCCTGGAATTTCGAACCTGTTACGTGATTGACTTCAGTATTACTCATCAGCACTGAATTCCCCGCAGTTAGAACCACCAGAACTCACGATAATATAATGCTTTCCGGCTGGACGGCATAGCGGGTTGCCAAACAATCAAGAGCTCGGGGACCTCATCAAAGCGATGGAGTCCATCCGAAAACCCGAGTAGAATCGCTTACGCAACTTCGAGGACCAGCCCCCACCGCGAACTCGCTCCGGTTTGACACGCCGGTGCGACTTGCATTCCCAGGAAAGTACAGGTTTTAGTGACTTTTGAGTAACTGGAGCGCGCTGGGGTACGTGCCCATTTTTTGGCGGACTAGAACAGCCGGAAGAGGT
>CANHVO010000389.1 GCA_947463915.1 Planctomycetaceae bacterium | reverse complement strand
TTCGAATGGCAGGAACACTACCACCTGGCTCGCCCGCCACGAAGACTTGACGAATCGACGAGCCGACCAAATTGATCCCGCGATTGGCCGCGTCGTCGGCCATGTGCAGCGCATAACTCGGCGTGCTGAAGAGCACCGTCGGTTTGGCTGACTGAATCATATCAATGCGTGCCGCCGTCGACATGCCTCCGCACGGTATGACCATGCAGCCTCGCTGCAAACATGCGTCGTGTGCGCTCCAAAAACCGATAAACGGACCAAACGAAAAAGCCATCATGATCCGATCGTGTGCTTGGATCCCGCTGGCATCTAGAACATACTGCCACGTCGCAAGCCACCACAGCCAGTCTTCAGAAGTGTCCAAGATCACCATCGGTTTGCCCTTGGTTCCGCTGGTTCGATGGTAACGCCGGTAATGATCCTGTGGAAAGGAATGGTGAATCGCTAGCCCATTCGAGTCCTCTCCCAACCAATCCGATTTTTTTGACGTTGGCATCTTGGACCAGTCGGCCAGCGTGTCCAGCCGCAGCGAGGAGCAGCCAAACCGTTCTTGGTAGTATCGATTGTTCGGCAGGACTTTGGCTAAGAGCGCATTCAGTTTCTCAAGTTGGATGCGGTGGAGATCGGATCGGCCGCAACGTTGAATGTCGGCACGAGAGAGACTAGCGTTCAAAGGGATTTCCTGGCAAGCGGAGCGGCAACGGACGTTGGCTCGATTGTCGCATTGCATCTCAGGAAGTTCAACGAGCCTCGAAGCTTTTCACAGCAAAAACAGGTCAATGCCCGCAACCTTCTTTCGAATTGATTTACCATAGAGACACGCCGACAAAAGTAGCAGGCACGCTCCGTCGTGCCGTCCGCTGGAGTGAATTGGCAATGATTCCCGGTGAACGGCACATGGAATGTGCCTGCTAATATGACTTTTGTCGGGTTTCGGCATTGAAGATACGTTAGGAAACAATATGTGCATTTTCGCCCGCCCAGTGATTTCAGTCAGTGCGACCAATATCTTTGCACGAATGACCGCGTCTCAGACTCAATTCCTGGTTTACCAGATGAGTTACCATTCGGACCAAAAGAACGCGATGATCCTGCCGATCCCAGTGCGATTGCCCGCTAGTGAAGCGAGCGTAACTTTCATCGATCTTAGTCACTACAGGAATTTATTTTTCGACTTCCAGCGTGGATATCCCGAAGTGGCCCAAATGTCGATTGGATGTAGCATCCAGACCAAATCGGTGATGTCGGATCTGAAAGTCTTCGAAGTCGGCGACTATATTGCCTCGTTCGTTCCTACCCTATCCGACTTCTCGCGACTCGATGAACGCTTTCGACTGTCTGATTCCGTTTGGAATCAATTGCCTGACTACCAAGATTTCGGCTTTGTTGTTTTTCAACTTGCACAGGGAGCCCTCAAGCCTCATCCGATGGCATTCAAATTCGAAAGTCGCAGCCAAAGTATCTTCTTTCCAACCCGCCATGTTCACGACGGTGAAGTTCATCCTGCCGAGGATTTTGACCACAACTTGTTTCTGCAACACGCGGGACTCGACAGCCGAGTCGGGGGCTACCAAAACTGCGATTTGCCAGATTCCAATACCCATTTGATTCGTTCGAAACAAATGGCAGGTCGGTTCTTGAAAACCCAAGACACGCGAGGAATCATCTCCCCAGACCTTCTCCTACATCGAAAGATCATCAAGGGCAATTACCCCAACAAGGACTATGAATTCTCACCTCTTGGTCATCCGGAAGTGCCCAATTTCAATTTCCGTCCTTGGGCAGCATGGTCGCCATGGCTATTGGCTGTCGCTGGCCTGAGTTGGTTCTTTGCTCGACGAGAACGAATACGACGAGCTCGAAGAAGCGAGGACAGCTCGGGTCATTCATGAACCGAGTGTCGCACGATTGTTTCAATCGTTGCTGGAGTATCCTATTCGTCTCAAGAACAATCGAGACAGTTGTTCGACACTCTACCCAAAAAGGTCCTTCGAAATACCGCTCAACGCCGCGATGCAGAGATGAATGTGCGCGTCCAATTCAACACCAAAGTCCTCAGCGCCACGAGTGATATCCTCGCGATTCACGGCCGCGGCAAAGTTGGCGTTCTTGAGTTTCTTCCGAACACTCTTGGGCTCAAGGCCGGTCAAGCGTTCGGGACGTACCAAGGCGCATGCCACCAAAAATCCACTCAGTTCATCGCACGCATAAAGTGCTTTGTCCAAGCGAGAAACGCGTGGGTAGTCCGTTAAATAGTCGGCATGCGAAAGGATGGCGTAGATGACATCCTCGGGATACTGCTTCTCACGCAGAATCTCGCTCCCCTTGATCGGGTGATCCGGTGGGTTGGGCCAACGTTCGTAGTCGAAATCGTGCAACAATCCGACGATGCCCCACTTCTCGACATCTTCACCAAGCGATAACGCATATGCCCGCATGGCGGCCTCAACGGCAAGCATGTGACGCCTGAGAGACTCGTTCTGGACATACTCATGCATTAAGGTTAGTGCGTCGTTTCGGTTCATTCGAATTGGTTTTTAAGGGGCTTTTCGAGGCAATTGGATTCGGAAATGAAAGATCAATTGTAGCATCAGCCTGAGTCGCTAGCCGATTTTTGCAAGTCGAGAGAACTCGGTCACCAACGAGCCGTTCGTACCTCGAGACCAGGTTTGATTTTGAGCTTGGACGGTTTTGTGTTTCTGACTTCGACGAGTTCTGCTTTCGAAGTCTTTTCGAAAACTTCTGTGATCTTCATTTGAAGATTCGGATCCTTTACACAATCGAATTTCATTCCAACAAAAACATTTTGGTTCGTGCCAACATTTAACGTGACGGTTTGTTTGAAGACTCGAAGCTTTCGATCGTCCGGCATCATGATCGGGGCATCGGTTGCATTCTCAACTTCGTTTACTTTGCACTTGATTTCAGGTAGGTCAAGAAACACCTTTAGGTCGTCTGGCAGCACTGGCTCACCCTGGAGTTCCGATTTTGAGCGGTCTCCTCGCACCAAAGCCATGGAGAAGTGAGGGTTTTTTGACTTTTCTTTCGCATCCAAACAAAATCGGTGAATCAAACTGCGTGGGACGACAAACACCAGATCATCCCACGGAATAATGACGAGATCCTTTTCCACATTTGGGTATAAAGCGTGCATTGCGGACTTGGGGTCGAGAGCCCAAGTGGCATGAGCGATCGCTCCTTTCACGGAGATGCTGCCATGATTGGTATCTGAGACGCCCGCATTGCCGTAGTCCTGGTAGGCAATGCCGGATTTGGGCGCGAGCCAGAGTTGTAGCACTGTATCGGTTCCACCTGAGCTTTGATACAAGCCCGCCCAAGGGTGCTCGCCGAGACTCTCCACTTCGCTTTGAATCTTCGCGATCGCATCATTCGTCTCCTGCAGCCGATCCAGTTTGGGCTCTTGCTCGCATGCGACTAACTGAAATAAAGCCAGAAAGATGAGTGTGCGAAATAGCATTTGATTTCTCCCGACTTACACATGAAGCCCAGCAGCGTGGCCGGTGCTCCATGCAGCTTGAAAGTTGTAGCCTCCAATTGGTCCGTCTAAATCGAGGATCTCCCCCGCGAAAAACAAGCCGGGCGTTTTGCGGCTCTGCATATCTTGAAAGTTGACTTCATTAAGCGCAACGCCGCCGGCGGTCACCTCTGCTTTTGGATAACCGCGCGTGCCATGAATCGGCACCGATAACGCCTTGAGTCGCTCGACCAATCCATTGCGAACCTTTTTGGACATCTCGGCCGTATGCACTTCGTTCGTCGAACCCACGATCGCGACCAAGGACGTAGCAAGCCGTTTGGGTATTCGTTGACTGAGCACATTGGTAATCGTTTTGTTCGACTCTTTGGCAGCATCGATCAGCCACTGCTCGCACGCTTCACGCGAAACATCCGGCAGGAGATCGACCAGCATCGATGCCGGCACTTCACCGGCCAAATCCGAAAAGCAGCGGGATACATTCATGGCGGTTGGACCACTGCATCCCATATGCGTCCAAAGCAGTCCACCTCGCGAGCTGGCTCGCTCCATCTTTGCAACTTTGGAATCGGAACCGATAACGCGGGCCGTTACCTCGACATCGTCCAGTGTGATTCCGCTCAGTTCATGTACCCACGCTTCCTTGGAGAGCAACGGTGTGAGCGCTGGCCTCAATGGAGTAATCGTATGGCCCATGGCCTGTGCCCAAGGGTAGCCGTCGCCGGTCGTTCCGCATCCACTATAACTGAGGCCACCACAAGTCAAGAGAAGTGAATCGCACACAAATTGAGCCGTCGATTGTCCACCGATCATCGCTGTTACTTCGAAGCCGCCGCTTTCCAACGGCATGGGCCGAATCGATTGGACCGCAGCCCCAGTGACGAGACTGGCTCCTTCTCTGGCCAATCGCCGAACGACAGCATCACGAACATCGATAGCTCGATCGCTGGCTGGGAAGATCTTTCCGGTCTCCTCGACTTTCGTTGGCACCCCTTCTTGGTCCATTTGCCGCACTACATCTTGAGGTGACAAGCGGCTCAAAACGGAGAGCAAAACGCGGCCGTTTTTTCCAAAGGCCTCAGCGATTTTTCGACTGTCGCAATTGTGAGTAATATTGCAACGGGTACCACCGGACATGAGAATCTTAACGCCGGCTTTGTTGTTCTTCTCCAAAATCAATACTTTTCGGCCCCGCGCAGCAGCAGTCCCAGCCGCCCAAAGCCCCGCTGCACCACCACCTACAATAATAACGTCCCAACGCGTTTGCATGAATGATTCGCTATTCGTTCTGCACGATTTTGGATTCGAGGTTACACTATGTGCGATGGTTTGGCGACTTTCGCCACCTATCGCCGATCCAAGGCTACCACCCAATCGCAACTATGTCGACAGAAGTAAAAAAAACAGAAGTCGGAAGTTACTTTATTTCCAACTACCCGCCTTTTTCGCAGTGGACCGGCGATGCATTGCCTGCCATTACGTCTGCGATGGCGAGCCCGCCTCGAAAACAACACTCCGCTACTGGCGAAGAAGTCGAGACGCCGCTGGGGTTGTATCTGCACATTCCCTTCTGTCGCAAACGATGCAAGTTCTGCTATTTCAAGGTTTTCACCGACGTCAATGCGGGCGAAATCGAGCGGTATGTTTCGGCATTGACGCGTGAAATTGAACTCGTTTCGCAGCAACCGGTCATGGGTGGTCGCCCATTCCGTTTTGTTTATTTTGGAGGTGGCACGCCGAGCTTTCTTTCAGTGAAGCAATTGCAATCGCTATTCGATCGCTTGCACAAAAGTATTTCATGGGAGCAGGCCGAAGAGGTTACCTTTGAATGCGAACCGGGTACGCTCAGTGAATCCAAAGTTCACGCGCTCCGCGAGCTCGGTGTGACACGGTTGAGCCTCGGCGTTGAGAGTTTCTCCGACGCGATCTTGGAGGAGAACGGTCGAGCCCACTTGTCGAAAGAGATTCATCGGGCTTGGGAGTGGATTGTGGCCGCTGGTTTCCCGAACGTGAACATCGATTTGATTTCGGGTATGGTTGGCGAGACCTGGGACAATTGGCGTGAAAACGTCCGAAAGACATTGGAGCTCTCGCCGGAAAGCGTCACGATCTATCAGATGGAGTTGCCGTTCAACACCGTCTACTCCAAAGGCCTGCTGCAGACACACGAGGCGGCACCGGTCGCAGATTGGCAAACCAAACGCGATTGGGTGCAATACGCGTTCGAAGAGTTTCAGAAATCCGGCTATAAGGTGAGCAGTGCTTACACCGTGGTGAAAGACCCGACGAAAGTAAGTTTCTCGTATCGAGATAACTTGTGGCGCGGTTCCGACTTGATCGCGACCGGCATCGCAAGCTTTGGGCATGTTTCGGGCGTGCATTATCAAAACGTACCGGAATGGCCGCAGTATCTGGGCGCTCTGCTCGATGAAAATCGGCTACCGATTGGACGTGCCTTTGTTCCGACCGAAGAACAATCACTTATTCGCGAAATGATTTTGCAATTAAAGCGAGGTTATCTCGACGTTGGATACTTCCAGGCGAAGTTCGATACCAACATCGTTGAGCGTTGGGGAAAAGAATGGAACGAATACGTCGACGATGGTTATGTGCTATTAAAATCCGACGATTCGGGCAAATGCAATCGAGTCGAATTGACGGTCGATGGATTGCTGCGGGTCGATGGCCTTTTGTCCGCGTTTTTTGAGCCGCAGTTTCGTGGAGTCAGGTACACATGAGCGAGTCGCTCACGTTCATGATGGGGGATTTTGCCGCCGAGTTCCCCATCGATCGACTTTACGCGAAAAATCATATGTGGGCTATCCGAATGTCGGACGACGTCGTTCGGTTTGGCTTTTCGGCTTACGCCGTTCGGTTGTTGCAAGATATTTATTTCTTAGAGTTCGAGATCGAAACGAATTCCGAGTTGACGAACCGGCAAGAGTTCGGCAACATCGAGAGCAAGAAAGCTGAGAGCGGTTTGTACTCACCGATGGCAGGCAAAGTTGTCCGCATCAATGAGCAGTTGCTTAACGACCCATCCGGCATTAACGTGGACAAGTACGGTGAAGGCTGGTTGATGGAGATGCAGGGCGATTCCAGCGAATTGCTCAC
>CANHVO010000388.1 GCA_947463915.1 Planctomycetaceae bacterium | reverse complement strand
GTATCCCAGCCTGTGCCATTGATGAAGTTTAAATTGAATGAAACTTCGACAAACCGGACACCCGACTCGACCAATCTGCGGGCCATCAAGCAGCGTTGACCAAACTCACCACCGTACTCTTGCCGCAGTGAATCCGGCTCCGAACTGAGTTGGAAAACATTCATGAATTTGGGGCCAGCCAGTTTCGCTCCGACATCCGACGCAGCAACGTAATCTTGGATGCGTTCATCCTCAATGTGCTTTTCGGAATAGCCTTGTCGCAGCTTGCTAACCAGTTCATTGCGACGGTCAAACCGATGGTCTGAGAGGCCTGTCGGTCTTCGAAGACCAGCCGGGCCAAGCTCGGTATCGGTCAAATAAACGTAACTGTGTTTAGCTCCCAGAAATCCAGGTCCTCGCGATGCACTTGGGTAACCGGCAACGACATACGCGGGAACTCCATCGCCTACCGCGCCTAGTTGATGCGATACGATCGAGCCGATGGACGGGTAGACAGTCGAGTCGGCTGGCGGTCGACCGGTATGAACTCGATTCGTAGCAGCGGCATGTTCGTCAACCACATTATGATTGAGCGTTCGCACCACGGCGCATCGATCGAGCAATTTGGCTGTTCGAGAAAGGTGCTCGCAAAGTTGAACGCCAGGCACCGCTGTGTCCACTGCTGGATAATACGAGCCCGGGTCCTTTTTTCCCTTGCTGACGCGTTTGGGATCGAACGTATCTATGTGGCATGCACCGCCGCCTAGCCAAAGGAAAATGCAACTGTCGGCTGAACCAGCTCTCGGTAACAAAGGGGCGGAGCGAGCTTGTACGTTCGAAACGGAGGTCGCGTCGAACCAACCCAAGGCAGCTGCGCCACCCATCCACTTAAGGCATTCTCGTCTTTTCATTTTTGCGGCCTCACTAAGGTACGAACATGAATTCAGGACTATTGATCAATGCCCAAGTTGCATCTTCCATTCGCTCGCGCCAATCGGTTTCAAGAAGTTTCGTTGGGGCATCACCTCGAAGAACTTCTTGTTCCAGCAAGAGCTTGATCCGCGTCGCTTCAGGAACCAAGTGGTTCGCCCAGGATACAGCATTGCGTTTGTAAGAGCGTTCAGTGAGTTCACTTCCATTCGGAGCAAGTTTCCGTGATTCGAAGCCCGGTTCCAAAAGTTTCGTGAAATCAACTCGCTCCGAATTGATTGGGTATCGGCCAAGGACGGTCAAAAACAATTGGTCCACTAAGCTAGTTACGCTCTTTGCATTCCGAGCCAACTGCGTGAATCGGCTATCGTCCGACAGTCTAGCCAATTTAGTGGCTGTCAAACCATTGCCAAGAATCAAGGATTGGAGCGGGCTCGCGGATTCATCGCGAACAGTCAAAGGAGCGGGTCTCGAATCTCGCCATCCCAGCGAAACCATCAAATCACAAACTTGTTGCACTGCTGGCAACATCAAGGCAGGTCGATCTCGATCGGTCGACGTCGATGCCAATTGCCAAGCTCGCGTGGGAAACCCCAAATGCAAAAACTGCTCAGGTGGTCGACGACCTTCTGGATCGAGCGACATCGGTTCGACATCCATCGGCTTGCCCGCCACCGCGAACAAGGAGTCGATCATTTGCTCGGCTGTCAATCTTCGTCGCGCCGGGCCGTATGCCAACTGCTTCGCATTGAAACATGCCGATAGCTCTTTTTGCGATAGCGGGCTGGCTTGGTATATTTGGGAATTGAAAATCAATTTGGCTGCTCTTTTCAAGTCGTAGCCGCTTAGAACAAATTCGCGTTCCAGCAAATCGAGGAGCTTTGGATCGCGAGTTTCGGAGGCTTCCCAATTGTCGACTGGATCGACGATAGCCCAGCCCAGGTAACGGTGCCATAGTCGGTTCATGATGACACGGGCAAAACGTTGGTTGGATGGCGATGTCACGATCGCTGCAAATCGCTCTCGAGAATCTTGGTCGTTGCGAACGATACCTTCAGGTAAATCGACTCTCGGGAATGAGGCCAAATGCCAGTCGGGAGCGAGCTTATCCCCGGCTTTCAGCGAGATCGTGATCAGCGGTTGGCGACCATCTGGGTTTAATGGCACGGTGCTCGAAACCGGTAACGCCAGGGTGTCGCGTTTCAGCATGGCCGCCAGCGAAAAAAGCTCTTCTTGTTTGTAGGGGCTGTTGGGCGAATCGTGGCAACGGGCACAGGACATCTCCAAGCCCAAGAAAGCCTTGGTCAAAATCTGTGCCTTGGCAGCCATGGGGGCATCATTTTGAGATGCCATAGCAAATCCACCGGGACCACCAAAGAACTTGCTCCCCTCCATGAGCGTAAGTTCGGTTGCAAATCGATCGAAGGGTTTGTTGTCCAAGAAGGACTCGTGAATCCACCATCGAAATGGGCCTGTGTTGTTCTGCTCGGGTTTTACGATGCCAGGGTTTTCAGCCAAGACATCTTGCCAATAGCCTACCCAATGATCGGCCCAACGATCATCGGAGAGCAATCGATCAATGGCTTTTTCGCGTTTGTCGGGCGATGTGTCCGCCGTGAAGGTTTCGACCTCCTCCCGACTGGGAACGATTCCGATGGTGTCGAGAGTGAGGCGACGCAAAAACGAAGAGTCGTCCGTTTCCACGATTGAGTTGATATCACGCCCTGAAGATGCAGTGCAGATTTGGTCGATGAGTAGGTTCGGTGCAATTGCTTGTTCGGACTCTTTATGTCCTTCTTGGGATTTTGCCAGAATGAATTCTCTCGCTTGAGTGTGCCTTTGATTCCAATACTGAAGCTCGGACTCGCTGGCCTCGAATCGAAGAAGCTGGTTCAACCGCTGCATGCGTTGTGTCTCGTCGGTATGGAACTCTTTCCAACGCTGCGTGGTTGGCACCCAAGTCTCGCTTGCTTCAGGGGTCAAGACAACAAATTCGCTATCATCGATCGAGATCGCCAGGCACAAATCGCCAATCTCAGGTCGGAGTGTTTTGCCACCGACCATAGCGTCCAAGCGAAAAACGTGCACACCTTCGTTCAATTCGGCTTGAAAGATGTTCTCGCGATGCCCCTGTGTGATTGGAACAAGGCGCGAGCTTGGCGGATCCGGCAACGTTGGTACTTGTTCATGTCCGTCACCATTGGTCGTCAGGAACGGTTGCGTGCCCACTGCGACGTCATCGATCCAAAGTCGGGTGGCGTTTTTAGAACGCAATAGGATCGAGTGTTTGCCAGCGGGCAGTGTACGTTTGACGTGCAGTTGAGCCAAAACGGGCAGTGGACGGTCTTCGATCACGCCGCGTTGATTGTACTTCTTGGGGAGCTGGCTGATGGCCATGGCAGGGATATCGAATTCGAGCGTCGGCTGGGATAGCGTAAAATCCCAAGTGCGATCAGGAAGTCCCTCGTATAGCCGAACCACGACACGATCCTCGGGCAGCTCGCTGGCGGCAATCCCAAGTTGAGTGGCGATGGGTGCTGTCGGTGATGGTTCCTGGGCTGCGACCCAATGGGACATGGAGACGAGGAGGAACGCGCAAAAGGAGAATCGCTGTGGCATAGCGGACTCTATCGTTGGCAGGGAGGATGGGAAGGAATGGGGCTCGTGTTGCGGAGCACTTGATGGCTTAGTATAACTCAATTGGTTACAAAAGTTTTGTGGCTGACCTTCTAGAAACGGTCAAAGGTACTGGGGGCAGGGACGATAATTCGCGTCCCATGCCGCTCCTTCAGAGCTTCGAAGCGATGGGGCAATTTACCTGGGGTTTCGTTCGCAATGCGAACTCACCCAGGCAAAAAAATGCCATCGCTTTCGCCATTTCAAAACGCGAAGCTCAGTATACTAGGGATGCAATGGACTTAACGAGTGATTCTATAATTGGACCCAACTGCTTTCTCCGACCGAACTATGACCAAAGAGCCCCAATCTGATTTTTGCTGTCTTAAGTTCTTGTTCGGTGTCGGGTTCATTCTGGGCCTATTGCACCACACGCAACTTTTGGGGCAAGAGCCGACGGCGGGTTGGGCTGCTGGGAAGTTGATAGATACCGTGTTAGCGAAGAAGGGTGTTGGAGACACTTTTTCGATCGATTTCGGTAGCTATCAAAACGAGCTCTTTCATTTGCCAATCGGCGTCTTCGACTCTGGTGTCGGCGGCTTAACCGTATTGGAAACGTTGCTAACGTACGATGAGCACAATAACGCCAATGGGCAACCTGGCTCAGATGGCATTCCTGACTTTCAAAACGAGCGATTTGTCTACCTTGGTGATCAAGCCAACATGCCGTACGGAAATTATTCGGCAGCAGGCAAAGAAGATTATCTGCGTGAACTGATCATGAAGGATGCGATTTTCCTTTTGGGTAATCGCTATTGGCCAAACGCAAACGCCAAGTCTCCAAAGCTCGATAAGCCGCCGGTGAAGGCCATTGTAATTGCGTGCAATACGGCGACGGCCTATGGACTCGCCGATATTCGCGAGGCCGTCGAGAAATGGAAGTTACCGGTATTGGTTGTCGGCGTGGTCGAGGCAGGTGCTGATGCATTTGTGCAGGAGCTTCCAGCTGATGGAGAACCTAGCTCTGTGGCTGTGATGGCAACATTGGGGACATGCAGTAGTGGCGCCTACCCAAAAGCGATTGTTCGTGCTGCAGGCTTGGCGGGCAAACGCAATCCACTGGTGTGGCAACAAGGTAGTCTTGGGCTGGCCGGAGCGATCGAAGGAAACTCAGCTTTCCTCAATAACGATTCCAACTCGAAAGTTAGTCTTGCCGAAAAGGCAACCACGGCGAGCAAGTCCGAGTACCAGGGGCCAGCGGTAAATAACACGCGAGCCCCAATCGATGCTGCCCTCGCGAAAGTCTATGGCTTCGAAGCAAGTGGGTTGCTCGGTGAACCCGAACGCCCGGAAACTTGGCGATTGAACTCCGTTGAAAACTATGTGCGATACGATGTCGCCTCGTTGGTCGAGGGATATCGCAAATCCGGGGCGAAGCAGCCGTTGGGCAAAGTCATTCTCGGCTGTACGCATTTTCCGTACGAAGCCAACCGAATATCGCAATGCTTGTCGCGATTGAGAGACTATCGCGATGCCCAGGGGCAGCAACCTTATCGCGACTTGATCGCCGAGCAAGTCAGCTTGATCGATCCAGGTCAACTAACTGCGAGACAGCTTTATCGCCAATTGTTCATCAAGCGTCAGTTGGTTCGAGGCGAGTCCAAGCGGCCACCCTACGTTGAACGGATTTTTCTGTCGGTTCCAGCGCCTGACTTGGTTAAATCAGCCTTGGCGGCCGACGGTGGTTTGACGAGCGAGTTCAAGTATGGGCGATTGGCCGGGAAACCTGAACAAGAGGACACCCACTATGTCCCACTTACCGTCGATCTGCTGCCGGAGAGTTTGGTCGATCTATTGAAGAACCACTGCTCCAACATTTGGAAAGCGGTTCCGCCCAAATAAACGCATCGGCATGCGATTTCTCCCCGTCACCCCGATTCGGCAACGCTGTGAAGCATTTCGTAGCGAAACTCGACAAGAGTTTCGGTAGTTTAGACGATGCAGCCGAAAGTCTCGACGACTTTCGCTACCCAAAAACCTGCTTTTAGCAGCGGAAAATGCTTCACAGCGTTGCCGATTCGGGGAGCGGGGGCCGGGGGGGTGAGGGGTAGAACCGTCCGCAATAATTCTCCGGTTCAATTACTTGTTCAAACCTGTAAAGCAAGACATGGCTTTGCAACCGAAATCAAATTCCCAATCAGAACAGTGTGCAAAACCCCTCACCCCCGGCCCCTCTCCCCTAAAAGGGGCGAGGGGGCAAAGTCATAAAGGCACGGTTAATGGCTCTGATAATGGCTCTGAAAACGCATGTGGATCACAGAGTTTCTACGATTTCGGGCAAGCAAGCGATTTGGCGGATTGGAAGGATGCAGCGTCCTTGCTACGATTCTATTTTTGGCAACCCGACGCGTGAGCGAGGAACGCGAATGAATTACCTGACCTGCCCTTCGGGTTTCCAAAAGCAGAATGGCCAACCGCACGAAAATTACATTTCAAAATTGACATACTAGAGGATTTAACTGATGGACGACGCTCCTGTTTCTGAGTTGTTTGAACTTAAGACCGCGATTCGCAAACAAGCTCATGAAAATCGACGCGCCCAACTGGAAAAGGATGCGGTCTCCGAGAAAATCGTTCAGCGATTCATGGACCTGCCAGAATATCGCGCTGCCAAAACCGTGATGTTCTACGTGGATGTTCGGGATGAAGTGCGAACGCGACAAGCATTGCCTGCAGCTCTCGCCAGTGGCAAGCGTATCGTGGTCCCATACTGCGTGGACGGTGAGCTCGAGTTGTTCTGGCTTGAGAACATGGACGAATTGGAGCTTGGGATGTACCGCATTCTGGAGCCAAAGAACGAACTGCGAACCGTCGAAAGCAAACGACTTCAGCCGCCCGATCTCGATTTGGTCATGGTGCCTGGAGTTGCGTTTGACAGAAATGGTGGCCGAACCGGACACGGCAAAGGTTATTACGACAAACTTCTGCAGCATGCACGACTCGATGCTCCGCTGATCGCATTGTCCTTTGAATGCCAAATGTTTGAAAAGATCCCTGCCGAGAGCCATGACATTTACATGGACAAGGTCGT
>CANHVO010000387.1 GCA_947463915.1 Planctomycetaceae bacterium | reverse complement strand
CGCCCTCCGGGCTCAATTCTAAGGTTTCTACAAATCCGGTGGCTCACGCCACCGGCAGAGATATGCCGCCCTCCGGGCTGATCAATTTCTTTCACTGGCGGAGCTACTTCTCCGGGCTGATCAATTTCTTTCACTGGCGGAGCTACTTCTCCGGGCTAATCAGTTTACTTCCTAGGCAGAGCAGCTAAGCCTGGGCACCTATGGAGTTCCAACCAATGCGGTTGGAGTCCCAACCACTGCGGTGGAAATAATCTTAGATTCAAACCAGCAAATGCTAGCTAGAGCCGCATCTGCACGAGGTCAGGAACGATCTCTTTTGTCTCTACCGTTCCGAACATCGTAAAGGCAAAGACGTCATCGATGTGAACCGGCAAGATCTGTCCCGCTTGTCGAACATTCCCTTCCCAGACCACGATACGATCGCAATGGGTTCGACCGGTCATCTGACGCAAATCGCCGGTCTGTTCTTTTCGAACCGACCATTTGCTCGGCCCCTCGACCAAGATTGGAACCGTCTTGCCCAGGAACTTCATGTTCTCCTCTAGGCAAATTTGGTTTTGCACCTCGAGCAGCTCTTGATTGCGACGATGTTTCACTTCCTCGGGGATGTCATCTTCGTAGATTTCGGCCCCTTTGGTACCGGGCCGAACACTGTACTGGAAGATGAAGCTGTTCTTGAATCGGCAACGGCGAACGAGGTCCACGGTCATCTGGAACTCTTCTTCCGTTTCGCCGCAGAAGCCGACAATGAAGTCGCTTGAGACCGCCGCGTTTGGAATGATCTCGTTGATCCGATCCATCATCGCATAGTAGTCAGCGGTCGTATAACCTCGCTTCATGCGTTTCAGAACATTGTCGCTCCCGCTTTGCGCGGGGACGTGAAGATAAGGCGAGCACTTGGGCAAATCGCGAACGGTTTCCAAGAGTTCCCGAGTCATGTCCTTGGGATAGTTCGTCACAAACTTGATGCGTTCTATCCCATCTATGGTATGCAGCGAACGAAGCAAGTCAGAGAGTCGCGTTGTTTTGTCCCCTTGGACATAGCGATAGGAATTGACCGTTTGGCCAAGCAAGACAATTTCCTTGCAACCTTGATCAGCCAGCACTTTCGCTTCTGCGATAATTTGGTCTGGCGCACGACCTTGTTCAGGCCCGCGAGTCATCGGAACAATGCAGTACGTGCAAAACTTGTCGCAGCCAATTTGAATACGAAGGTAGGCTTGGAAAGGGGTGGGTCTCATTTCCGGATCGCGTAATGGGTCGAAGGTCTCATGCGACCGCTTGATGTCTTCGACCGTGCCATCACGACGAGAAAGACTAACGGCGAGCTGCTGCTTTTCGCCCGCTTGCGCGTTGGCTATCAATTCGGGGATACGATGAAGTTGACCAGGGCCGACGACCAAGTCCACAAAGGGTACCCGATCGAAGATTGCCTTCTGATCCTTCTGGGCCATGCAGCCCATGACCCCGATGATCTTTTCAGGATTTGCTAGCTTTAGCTGCTTCAGGTGGAAGAGATTGTTGTAGGCTTTTTCTTCGGCGTGTTCACGGACCGAGCAAGTGTTGAAGAGGATTGCGTCCGCATCCGCAGCATTCTTCGTTATGCCATACCCTGATTTTCGTAGTGCTGCCACGACCATTTCACTGTCGAGGACATTCATCTGGCAGCCAACGGTCTCAATGTAGAGTTGCTTAGTAATCGCTGGGAGCAGGGTTGCAACAGTAGATTCCGACATCAAAAACGCCCGGTAATGGTTAAAAAGGTGTTCAAAACGCTCTGAAGGACAAGCCGAAGCATTCAAAAAACAAATATACACTCACCAACGCTGGTTCCCAAGCGCCAGCGCCGATTCTGGCGAATCCACGGCTTGTGGCGTACAACCAAACCATTGATTCGATTAAAGAAAAAACAGGCGAACCTCACAGCGTTCAGAAAGCTCACCCTTGCTAGGGGCTTCACGCCTCGCATCCAAATTCGCAACTCTAGCAGAACTTTTGTCAATTGATTGGAAACTTTTCACTGGAATACCTGAGAATCTGCAGGGAAGCGATGGGCTCCGAACAAGCCAAGTCCCTGTCCGAAACCAACAACTGGTCTCATGTGGACAAACAAAAGGTCCACGAGGACTGGGGCAAACTCTACACTTCCCTCGCGAAGCTCGTTGATACCCTGGAGCCGTCTTCGGAGCCGGTGCAAGCACTCATTGGTCAGCATTATTCGATCGCGAGCCGGTTTTATGTTCCCTCTCGTGACGCCTATATTGGCCTGAGTTTGTTCTACGGAGAGAACGAAGCAATGGCCAAGTTTCACAATGCCTACCACCCAAAGATGGTTGATTTCTTGCACGCAGCAATCGGAATCTATGCGTCAAGCCACTTGAAGTAACGCGAGCGGCAGGTGTAGCGAAAGTTGTCAAGACTTTCGGCGAATATGAGAAGACCGCGGAAACTCTTGACGACTTTCGTTACCGACCGAGGACACAGTGTGTCAGCCTTAAGGCAAACGAAGGAGTCGAGCTGACTCGTCTAGAAGGAATTTTGGATCCATGAACGGCTTGTGGCCGATATCTTGCCAGCGAATTCTACCGTTGGTATCGATTAAGAAAGTTCCATGGAGTGGAACTCCTTCGAAATCGTCGAAGCAGCGAAAAGCCTTGAATATGTCCACTTCCGGGTTCGCCATCAATGGTATTCGCATTTCGCCACTGTATTTCCGCAACCCCGCCTGAAGCTGTGGCAACGTCTCGGTGCTCATGGCCGCGACATCGATTCCAGCGGCTTGGAATTGCTCGACCATCGGTGAAAACTCTTTGAGCTGTTCTGCGCAGTGGAGGCAACCAAAGCCGAGGTAAAAAATCAAAACTAGGGGGCGTTTGCCGAACTGCTTCGTCGATCGAGCCTCCCCATCGGAATCAGTAGCTGACCAGACCGGCGCCAGGGATGGGGTCCATCGAAAAGGCCCCAGCGAATCAAGCGTAGGTCGATCACCAACATCGGTTGGTGCTGGAGCAGGCACGCGCCACTTTTCCTTTTCGCCTATCCAATCGACGGCTGGAAGAACTCGGTCGAGCAATGGCAGATTGGAATCCGCCGTAGCTGCGATGGGTGACAATGCCGACAACCATTGCTTAGCTAGCGTTTTCACCTCTTCCTCATCTCGATTGTTTTGGGCTGCGATCCAAACACCGATGGCCAGCGGCAACAATTCTCCGGGCCCCTCTTCGATTCGCTTCTTTATGCGATCGAGAGCTTTCTTTGCAAAGCCCGCCTGGGAAAGCCACTCGATCCGCGTCATGGAGTTGATCACAGGACGGCATTGATGGGAAAGGTCGAGTGCTTTTCGGTAGTTTCCTTGGCTTGCGGCAACGTAAGCTTCCATCGCGAACTGAAGCTGCTTGAGCTTGGCGATGCGATACTCAAGTTCCGCTTGATCACTCGCTTTTTCTTTGCGCTCGTCCGACCACTCTTTTGCTTTGGAATCATCGATGTCCTTGCTCGGCATCTTGGGCAAACTCGGATCATCGTCCTCACCGAACGGATCTTGGCTCAGCTCGTATGGCTCAAGCAACTTTGGAGGCCTAGTTGCCCCCTTCTTTTTTTCCTTTTCTTCCTTTTTGTCTTTGTCCTCTTTTTCAGCCAACAATTCCAAGCTTTCGCGACCTTCCGAGGCCTTGGCTTGCAAGGTTTCGAGCAAGCTGGCGAATTCGCCTTGAATTTTCTGCAGGCGAGGTTTGTCATCAACATGAGCGTAAGCGATTGCCATCCAAGCTTTTCGCTCGTCCTGTTTCAATTCTTCTTCGGTTGGCTCCAAGTAAGCGGAATTTGCGAGTTCAATAAGTTCGGGCCAAAGACGGTAGGTCGTCAAGACTCCCAGCAGTCGGTCTCGCCCTAAGGATGCGCTGCCGCGGCCGGACAAGATGTTGTACTTCGGGTGACGTGGCAATTCGATCATGTTTTTGGCGAGTTCGACAGCTTCTTTGACACGCCCGATCAACATCAAATCGCGAATGAGCCATTCGTTGTTGTGGGCATAATTGTGGATTTGGTCCGGCATAATCTGGTCGCGCATCATGTGTGCGTGGTCCACACGTGCCGAGGCTTCTTGTTGCCAAGCGGCGTCGGCGTAGCGGTGGAGCCGCGAATAGGTATGCCCCGGCATGTGCCACATGTGAGCGATGCCCGGTGCGCTAGGGCCGCATTTGGCCGCAGCGTCGATCGCTAGCTTTTCTTTCCGGTAGTCCCAAAGGTGGATACGGAAGTGGTGCGCTGGGTGTCTTGGATTTGCGTGAAAGATGTCCGACAAGATCGAGTTGATCGCAAAGTGGCTTTGGATTTCGATGCCAGAACCATTGTTTTGCCAGTACTGCAAGACCAGCATGGCCTTGATTTCGATGTCGTCTGGATAATCGCAAGCGATGGCTTCGAGGTCTTGAACGTACTGTTTGAGGCGTTCTTTTTTGTCTTTTCTTTCTTCGTCGTTTTCGCGTTTCTTGGCTTTGGCAGCGGCTTTCTTTTCGGCTGGCGTTTTGGCTTTTCCATCGTCTTCGGCAATCGGTTCCGCCTTGGTATCCTTGACGCGATTGTTCCAGGCTTCCACAAGTCGTTTTTCTTTGTCCGGTGCATTGGCGATTTTCTTCATCGCTTGTTCGCTAAAGCCCTTGGAACGCCAGGGGTTTTCGATGTTTGCCCGAGCCATGCCCCAGTAAAGCATGGCACACTCTGGGTCGAAGGCAGCCGCTTGACGGAACGAGCGTTCGGCTTCGAAATACCAGAACCCGTGAAGCTGAATCATTCCCTGATCGAAAAAACGTTGAGCCATCGGGTTTTTGGTGGAAATTTCCCAATGGACGTTTCCCATTCCGCTCATCAAGTATGCGGCTTGTCTCGGTCCATCGTTAAACGCCTCCGCATGCACGGAATGACCAGGTTCCGTCTGCGGATGGTCCGACAAAGCTGGTTGGCACAAGAAAACACGGAAGATGACCAAGACCAGGATTAAAGCTCGGCAGGCAGGCATAAGATTCGCGTCGAAGTACGTGAAATGGCGGGGACAACTTTAATTGTACCTACAACGTTTCCTTCGAACTCCTGTAGAATACGGTTTTCCAACCGAAATTGCCCCTTGTTGCAGGAGGGCTACACCACCGGGGGGGATGCCGAGCATCGGTGAAACATTTTGTAGCGAAACTCGTCAAGAGTTTCGGCCGTTCAGACGCTGCAGCCGAAAGTCATGACGACTTTTGCTACACAAAAGCATGTTTTTAGTTGCGGAACACTTTACAGGTAATCGGGTAGGTCGGAGTTGCCCCCCTTTATCCACTTGGAAATGACGTTAGGCGAACAACGTGACTACAAAAAACCTTCGACTTTTGATGATTTTGTTCATCGCGTGCCTGTTCTGTTACGGCAATGCACAGCGAATTCGCAATCTTGGCGATCTGGCCTTTGCGATGGAGATTATCGACCGAGAATACGTCAGGAAGCCGGACAAGGAGAAGCTGTACGAAGCCGCGATGAAGGGAATGATCGAGTCATTGGACCCATACTCGAGCTATATCCCGAGCGAGTCACTTAAACCATTCCAGGCAGTGTTTGACCAGGAGTTTGGAGGTTTAGGAGTCAGTCTCGACGGGCCACCACGTCGAGAGAGACTGACCATCGTTTCGGCGTTGTTCAATTCACCAGCCTACAAAGCTGGACTCAAACCAGGCGATGTCATCTTGGAAATCGATGGAATGGATTCTGAGAAATCCCAGGTCGAGGCGGTTTCGCAAAGGCTTCGAGGAAAAGAAGGAACTTCCGTTTCTCTCAAGATCGAACGTGTCGGAGAGCCTGAACCGAAGGAAGTGAAGATTGTTCGGGCCAAGATAGAAGTAGACTCGGTTTTGGGAGATCGCCGAAAAATGGACGGCTCCTGGGACTTTTCGATGGAGGCCGATCCTCAGATCGCCTACATGCGATTGGACCTATTTGGCGAAAAGACCACGGACGAATTGAGGGCAGGACTTACGTTGGTTCGCGACAAGTGCAAAGGCCTCATTATCGATTTGAGAGATAACACAGGGGGACTGTTGGTCTCGGCCAAGGATATCTGCGATATGTTCTTGGATGACGGCGATATCGTGAGCACACGAGGACGAGACAATCGAATTGATCAGCGCTATACAGCCAAGGCAGGAACGGTGATCGCGAACGACGTTCCAATCGTTGTCCTAATCAATGAACATTCTGCTAGCGCAAGCGAAGTGTTGGCGGCCTGCTTGCAAGATCGGTGTCGTGCCACCATAGTTGGCAATCGATCCTTCGGTAAAGGAAGTGTTCAAAACGTCATTCCACTTGACGGTGGAATGGCTGCGATGCGCATGACGACCGCCTATTACTACCCTCCAAGTGGAAGACTCATTCATCGAGAAAAGTCGGCCAAACCCGAGGATGTTTGGGGGGTCTCACCAGACGAAGGATGCGAAGTCAAATTGAGCGATGAAGCATTTATGAAAGCCCTCGAACGGATGCGCAAGAGAGCCGACCCGATGGAAAATGGACTTGGTCGACCGCGAGACGCATCGGTTCTGAATGCAGAAGCGCCTGCGAACGAAGGGGTTCAGGAGAATTTGGACCCGACTTT
>CANHVO010000386.1 GCA_947463915.1 Planctomycetaceae bacterium | reverse complement strand
ATCGCAGACCATTTGCACTATCTTGGCGGGCCGAATTTCCATGAGGGAATCGGCTCGCATGCCGAAGACGCCATGGGTGGCGGGCATGCCCACTGCGGCACGATGATCTATTTGGGCGACAACTGGCCAGACTCTTATCGCAACTCTGTGTTTACTAACAATATCCATGGCAAGCGAGTCAACAACGACCTGTTGGCCCGATCGGGCTCAGGCTACGTCGCTTCGCATGGTAAGGACTTGCTGAAATCAAAAGACCCTTGGCACATGGGAGTAACCATTCAATACGGTCCGGACGGTGGGGTCTACGTTAGCGATTGGTCCGACACCGGTGAATGCCACAGCATCAAGAATACGCAACGAGAAACGGGCCGTATCTTCAAAGTGACTTTTGGTGCACCAAGCTACCAGCCGGTCGATTTTGCAAGTCTCACTAACGACGAACTAGTTCAAAAGCAATTGCATAAAAACGATTGGCATGTACGACACGCTCGGCGAGTATTGCAAGAGCGAGCAGCCAGAGGTGATGATATGAGCGACGTTCGCAAGAGCTTGCTGCAACTTTTCGACGCAAACCAAGACACACCTCGCAAACTAAGAGCGGTCTGGGCATTGTATGTTATCGGAGGAATCGACGAGTCTTTTCTGCTGAAGCAGCTCAATCACGAAAGCGAATATATTCGGGGTTGGGCGATTCGATTGCTTTGCGAAGGTCCGGTTCTTTCGACCGCAGCGATGAACCGCTTCATCGCAATGGCGGACAAAGACCCATCGGCCTATGTTCGTTTGCAGCTATCAAGTTCCTTGCAGCGATGGAAGCCAGAGGATCGTTGGAGTGTGGCAGCAGAACTGCTGCAGCACAAGGAAGATATCGGCGATATGAATTTGCCTCTGATGAATTGGTATGCCATTGAACCCTTGATCGATCATGATTTACAACGCTTTGCTGATTTGGCTTTAGAGGCTTGTATTCCTGTGGTGCGCAATCACATTGCTCGTCGCATTGCATCGCACAAGGATTCCTTGCGAGGTATGAACTTGTTGTTAGAGAGTCTTTCCAAATCGACCGATTCGGTGTTCCAAAACGATTTACTCTCCGGCATGCTTCTTGGACTAGAGGGACGTCGATCGGTCGGTATGCCCGCTGGATGGACTGCGGCATACTCCAAATTAGAACGCAGCTTGGATGAAAAAGTGAGGCAGTCTGCGACCGAGTTGGCCCTCGTCTTCGACGATCCTAGGGCACTCGTATCGCTTAGCAAGTTAGCTGCGGACCGAAACGCCAATCCAAAGGAACGCGCTCGAGCGATCCGTTCGCTAGTGGCTAAGAAAGGTCCAAATGTCGCCTCACTGTTAGTCGAATTAGTGCGAGATGATGAGGTTCGCCGCGAAGCGATTCGGGGATTGGCCGAGTTCGATCACGAGTCCACTTCGCGGTTGCTCCTGGATAGTTACTCTGCTTTCGATGCGGACGCAAAGCAAGATGCGTTGCAGACTCTGGCTTCTCGAAGTAGTTGGGGGGCAAGTCTGCTAAACGCAGTAGAAGCGAATCGTATTCCACGGAAAGACATTTCCGCGTTCACGGCGAGACAATTGCAAAGTTTGGGAAACCAGGCACTCAATGACCGTATTGCCAAACTCTGGGGAGAGATGCGAACTACGTCAGCGGACAAAAAGCAACTGATTGGAAAATACCGCAAACTACTTACACCTGCCTTTGTTGGTAAGGCAAATGCACCAAATGGGCGTGTGTTGTTTCAAAAGCATTGTTCGAACTGCCACAAGTTGTTCGGAGTGGGAGGGGCGATCGGACCTGACATTACCGGAGCCCAGCGCACGAACATCGACTATGTTTTGGAGAACTTGGTTGATCCAAGTGCGGCAGTTGCCAAAGACTTTCAAATGGAGCTGATACGAACCGAGTCTGGACGAGTGATTACGGGGATGATTGTCGATGAATCTGATTCAGCGATAACGATCCAAACCGCAAATGAGAAGGTGGTATTGCCGAAGTCGGAAATCGAAGAACGATCTCTCTCAAAAGTGTCGATGATGCCCGACGGGCTGCTCCAAACGTTAACGAACGATCAAATTCGCGATCTTATTGGCTATCTCGGAAGTCCAATGCAAGTGGATTTGCCGTCTCCTTGAGTCGCCTCCGGCCTGCACTCGAATTGCCCCTTTTCAGGTGACCGTCGAATCGTTTTAAATGGGAGAGCGAGGCTCCTGCCGAGCTGGCGGTATAATAGCTCCGCAGGAGCCTCGCCCTCCCGAGTGATGATTTGGGGCAAACACAGCCTAGGCTTTTCGATCCGGTATAATGCTGGGTGCTCGAGGACCCCATGCCAAACCAAGGACAGAAAATGACAACGCCAGAACGCCGGACGCCGATCGGCGGGGTTATTCACACCTATCAGAAATACAATCCTACCGAATTTCCAAGCCCAACGGCCGAGCCCCCGGACATGGTCTCTGGAGCTTTTGAACACGCGCTGGCTTATGGCAAATACCGCCAATTGACCGAAGAGGAACTCGCCCGAGCGATTCAGATTGACCCGAGTCAGATCGGTGGTCTTGGTCCGAGTATCGATATGCTCATGGAGATGCTTGAAGATCGCAAACGAAAGATTCTTGAGACTTACCAAACCGACGGGCTAGAGAAGAAGGCGAACGACCGATTCGAAAAACTTTCGAAAAAGGCGAACCCACCAGCCAAACTGAAAGGGGACTTCCACAAAGCTGTCCACTCGAAACAAATTTATTTGCTTGAACAAGTATGGTATCGCTCGGACCGCGAGTCACCTGATTTTGCGGCCATGGTCTTGCATGTGATGGAGGCGCTCGGTGACAAGTACAACATCGACGACCTTGTCAGCAAGTATGCGTTCACAGGCCACGAGCGAATGGATATCCCAAAGGCTTTGGAGATCAAGAAGGAGTTAGAGAAGATTGACGAGTTGCTCGAGCAGCTCAAAGAGGCCGCTAAAACAGCTCAAATCGGCTTGATCGATATGGACGCACTGGCCGAGTTCGCTCCCCCCTCGGACTTGAATCAGCTAGAGGAACTCCGCGAACAAATCAGCAACTACGTGCGTGAGATGGCGGAACGACAGGGGCTGGATCGCGATGAAAAAGGGGCGTTTCATTTAACCCCCCAGGCACATAAAACTTTTCAGAGCCGACTCCTCAGCCGCATCTTCTCGCAACTCAAAGCAGGTCGATCGGGTCGCCACGAGGGACGTATCGTAGGGGACGGCAGCGTCGAGCTTCCATCGACCAAGCAATATGAATTCGGTGACTCGATCGCCAATTTGGACACGACTCAGTCCGTCATCAATGCGATGCTCAAGCGGCCAGATGAGTTCCCAGTCCGAATGCGATCCGATGATCTGGAGGTGCATCGAACCAAAAACACGCCCAAGTGCGCCACGGTTGTCATCATGGACATGAGTGGCTCCATGCGATACGACGGGCAGTACATGAACGTCAAGCGAATGGGGCTTGCTTTACAAGGCCTGATAACGAGCGAGTATCCCGGCGACTTTTTGCGTTTCATCGAAATGTACTCGTTTGCGAAACTGCGAAGGCCCGGAGAAATCATCGATTTGATGCCGAAGCCCGTGACGATCCACAACCCCGTCGTGAATCTCAAAGCGGATATGAGCGACGAAAACATGAGCGAACACCAAGTTCCGCCTCACTTTACCAACATCCAACATGCATTGCGACTTGCAAGACAAAACTTAGCCACAGCCGATTCGCCCAACAAGCAAATCGTTTTGATCACTGACGGCCTTCCAACAGCTCACTTCGAGGGTGAGATGCTGTACTTGATGTACCCGCCGAATCCTCGCACGGAAAAAGAAACGATGCGAGAGGCCATGCAATGCGCAAAGGAGGGGATTGTGATCAACATGTTTTTAGTACCGAGCTGGTCGCAATCCGAGGAGGACATTCGATTCGCATACCGGTTGGCGGAACAGACAAAAGGCCGAGTGTTCTTTACCGCCGGGAACGACCTCGATCGATTTGTTCTTTGGGACTATGTCGATCGCAAGAGGGAAATACTCTAGGAACATCGCATTGTGCTTTGCAAATTTTTTTTGGCCGTTGGGCGCTAGCCCCGGTTGCCATCGTCCCCTGGGACGCGCTGTTTGCCCAACCCCGCGAAGCATTTTGTAGCGAAAGTCGTCAAGACTTTCGGCTGCATCGAAGAAACCACCGAAACTCTTGACGAGTTTCGCTACACAAAAGCATGTCCTTTAACAGTAAAAAATGCTTCACGGCGGTGGTTAGAGCCTGCTAACGAGTTTTCAGCTATCTTGCGGGGTGACTCGCGATTGCGAACGAACAGCCTTCTCGGTCACAATTCGGTTCACAGCATTAAGCATTGCTAGGATTGTGGACTCCACGGAGTCCGTTGACGCGCCCATTCCTCGGTATTGCTGACCTTCGTGTTCGACTTCCAGCGTCACCTCTCCCAATGCATCGCGGCCGATAGTGGCACTTCGAACGCGGAAATCTTTGCAGACGACTTTGATGCCTGTAATTTTCTCGACAGCCCAGAATGCTGCGTCGATTGGCCCATCACCTTGCTCAACACGTTCCGTGAAATGTTCGTCGCCATGTTGCAACGTTAGTTCAACACAGGGAACTTTGCCAGTTCCACTTGAGACCGAGAACGAGGTGAGGGACCAGACACGCTGTGTTGGCCCGCTTATTTGCTGTTGAATCAACGCAACGATATCGCCATCGTAAATTTCTTTTTTCTTGTCAGCCAACGTCTTGAACTGCTCAAAAACGGTTTGCAACTGCTCGCCGGTAAGGCTGTATCCAAGCTCTTTGGCTCGGTCGGCCAAGGCGGCACGGCCACTGTGTTTTCCTAGCACCAAGTCTGTCTTGGAGAAGCCGACATCTTCGGGCCGCATGATTTCGTAGGTGCTGCGTTCCTTGAGCATTCCGTCTTGATGAATGCCCGATTCGTGTGCAAAAGCATTGCGACCGACGACAGCTTTGTTTCGCTGAACATCGAGTCCCGTGATTTTGCAAAGCAACCTGCTTACCGGAACCAAACGTTCAGTCACGATGCGCGTCGTGGTGTTATACATCTCGCCTCGGGTTCGCATCGCCATCACCACTTCTTCGAGCGAGCAATTGCCAGCTCGTTCGCCGATGCCATTGATGGTGCACTCGATTTGACCGGCACCGGCTTGAACGGCCGCTAGTGAGTTAGCGACAGCCATGCCAAGGTCGTCGTGACAGTGGCAGCTCAAGATGGCTTTGTCGATATTTGGGACGCGGTTGATCAGCGCTTCGATTCGCTGATACATTTCGTTTGGCGTCGTGTAGCCGACGGTGTCAGGAATATTGATTGTGGTAGCACCGGCTTTGATGGCAGCTTCCACGACGCGGCAAAGGAAATCGATTTCAGTTCGAGCGGCGTCTTCGGCCGAAAACTCAACGTCATCGCAATAGGAGACGGCCCGCTCCACCCCTTTGACGGCTCGGGCGATGATCTCGTCTTGCGTCATGCGCAATTTGAATTCACGATGAATCGCGCTGGTTGCTAAGAAAACGTGGATACGAGCTTGCTTGGCTTTTTGGAGTGCTTCCCAGGCTCGATCGATATCGCCATCGTTGCAGCGGGCCAATCCGCAAATGATGGGTCCTCGAATGGTGGTTGCGATTTCACGAACAGCTTCAAAATCTCCGGGGGAAGCGATTGGAAAACCAGCTTCCATGACATCGACGCCCAGATCCGACAGTGCTTGCGCCACTTCCAATTTTTCGGCCAGGTTCATGCTTGCTCCAGGCGATTGTTCGCCGTCTCGCAAGGTCGTGTCAAAAATGGTGATGGAGCGAGGTGTTTTGGGCTGCGTATTCGTCATGAATCTACTTTAGGTCGAAATTGGTTTGGTGCCTTCGAGCGTGCAAACGTGACACCCGCATAGGTGGTGAGGTTCACGAGGCATGCTGCTGCGAATTTAGGCAACCGCAACAGGCTTGAGCGGCACAAGGCCGCGAAACTGGTGAAGTTCCTTTTTTTGCACGCAGGAATCCCAATAGCTTAGCGTCATAAAGCTGATTGTCACCCATACTTTTCGCCAATGGCTCAATCCTGGGGGAGTTTGGCACAAACATTGCATTCGGAGACTTGATACTGCGGTTTTGCTTGTTTGTTGAGCAAAACTTAAGTTCTACCCAACGTCGACTGAGTGGCGGAGTGTCGGGGAATACCCCGCCTCCACGCTCTCGATGGTTTCCTTCGAAATTTGCAGCCATTTGGTTTTGCGTCGGTTCGCCGACTGCAGAGGTACCCCATCGGCCTGTTTGCAGTGTCCGCCTCATTGCAACAGGCCGGGGTATTTCTTCTTTTTTGGGTGTCGAACAATTGCCCCAATTGTTTTGCGATTTCCCCCACGACACCGAGCAACGATTGGGACAATCGTGCGACAATACGCAAACCCTGCAATAAAATGCGATTGAGTCCCAACGGGACGGCATTTAATAGCCATGGGCGTGAGCCCATGGTGACAGGGCGACCGCCTGTCCGAAGCCCCAACGGGGCGGACTGAAACGCTCCTCATGTCGTCCCTTCAGGACTAAACGCCAGTTATGTTCCCGCGGTCCATGGGCTCACGCCCACGGCTATATAATGCCGCCGCGTTGCGGCTCAACGCATTCGCCTTGCGGT
>CANHVO010000385.1 GCA_947463915.1 Planctomycetaceae bacterium | reverse complement strand
TTTCGGCATCGCCAAATCTATCGGCCGATACTCCCATGCGATTCATCAGTGACAAATACAAACTGCAAAGCTTTCGCTCGGAGTCTGGTCGACGTTCGTAATCCAATACGCGACCGGTCTTAAGTTGCCCATTTAAGCCGCCTGCTGTCAAGAGCGGCACTTTTTGCGAGTTGTGCGCACTGCCCGACCACATGTTGTTGATGAACATCAGACACGTATGATCGAGTACTGTACCGTCCCCCTCAGACATCGAGTCCAGCTTGCTAGCCAAGTAGGCGAACTGGCTGCAGTAATAGGTGGAAATTCGTTCAAACTCATCGGATCGATCATTGTGCGAGGCGGAGTGGTGAGCGTTTCTAGCGTCAAGGAATGGATAGAATAGACCTGAGATATCGCGACACAACAACAAAGTGGCGATGCGCGTCTTGTCGGTTTGGAATGCCAACGCAACGATGTCGCACATCAGTTTCATGTGTTCTCGGATGTCCTCTGGCAATCCATTGTCCGGTCGTGCCATCATCGCGATGGCTCGCGGATTTCCATCAACACGAGCCTTGGCTTTCTCTTGAGCTTTTCTCTGTTGGTCAATTCCCTGTTCGACTTCTCGAACACTCGAAAGGAACTCGTCCAGTTTGCGTCGATCGTCTAAGCTAGCTTGACGACGCAGATCAGCGGCATGTTCTCCTACACGATCGAGGACGCTTTGATTGCGACGCGCACCCCGGTTTTCGAAAAGGCTGTCAAAAGCAAGAGCGGGATAGACCTCCATCGGAACTGGCGAAGTCGCGTTTTGCCATGAAATGTGCGAGCTGTAGGCCATAGAAAAATTGGTCTCGTGGTAGCCGGTTACCGGTTGCTCGCATCCCAGGACTAAGCTTGATTGGATCGTATCGCTTCCGATCTTATTGGCAAGCAACTGGTCAACGCTGGTTCCACCCCCAAGCTCTGCTCCCTTCCTGAGCGATGCTCCCGAAAGGATATTGCCGGTTTGTCCAGGATGGATACCAACTCCGGTCGCATTCTTGTTGAACAGGCCATTGATCACATTGACTTTACCCTTGATCGTTTCCAGCGGCTTGAGGGATTTACCAAGCTCCATCCCTTGTTCATTTGACTTCGCCCACCAATGATCCGCATTGACGCCGCATGCCATGAAGAGCACACCGAATCGATTGGGGAAGTCCGGTGACTCGCTGTCCCTTGAGGACTCCTCTCCCCAGACCGGTAGCGATTGCAACCAAGGCAGAGTCATCGAAACTCCTGCTCCTTGGAGAAGGACGCGTCGGGACAACCGCTCGCTATTCAACATTTTGTTTTTCCTTGTCGCTTGTTCCACGTTTTTCCAAAAATTGAGGACTCAGCACAATCGTTTTAATGATCGAGCCAAATCGGAAGTCCTCGCCTGCTAAGTTGGATTGCATCTTTTCTATAAGCAATTCATCCGACAGTCGCAAGGTCCGGCCAAGTCCAAAGGCCAAGAGTTTCCGGCAAAGGTTTTCGCAAAAGTCGATTTGTCGGTCACTGTTGATGTACTTTCTCAAGCCATCGATTCCGTGTCCTGATTGTCCATTTGGAAAAACCGCAGAGGCGTCGATAGGTCGCTCGCCCAGATCTCGGCTTCGATGCTCTCCAATAGGCCCATAACTTTCGAAAGCGAGCCCGATGGAGTCAAAGCGGTCATGGCACACGGCACAGCTTTCGAGTTGCCGATGCTGTTCCAAGGTTTGTCGCAATGTCCTTTCTCCGAGTTGCGATTCATCGACAGGCAGTTCGGGAACACCAGGCGGAGGCGGAGGGACTTGTTCGCCCAGCAACCTTCTCACCACCCAATAACCTCGCTTGACTGGGCTCGTTCGAAGCCCTGGTGCGTTTTGAGTCATGAAGACCGCCATGGGAAGCAATCCTCCACGCTCTGAGTTGGGCAACTCTGATGCTCTCCACCAACACAGCTTGTCGCCTTTGCTTTCGTCTGGAAGACCGTAATGACCAGCCAATTCCGAATTCACAAACGTATAGTCGGCATCCAGGCAACTTAGCACAGAGCGATTCTGCTGGAATAAATCGGTCAGAAACCGAATGGGCTCTTGGTACATGGCTTCACGAAGAGCATCCGTAAACTGTGGGAAACGAACTCGATCGACACTGTTGTGCGATTGAAATCGCTGAAAATCAAGCCATTGCGATCCGAATTCAACCGCGAGTCCGCGTATCCGATCATCGCGCAGCATTCGCTCTACTTCGCTTACCAAGACAGTTGGCTCTCGCAATCGACCATCTTTGGCCAGCCTTAACAACTGCTCGTCCGGCATACTGGACCAAAGAAAATAGCTTAGTCGATTCGCAAGCGACAAATCGCTCACCGGTCGTCGTTCTGGCGTTTCCGATTTCAAATCGATGCGGTAGCAAAATTCGGGCGACATCAGAACGGAGACCAATGAATCTTGAATGGCCTCCTCATGCGAAAGATGTTCGACTTGCCGAAGCGAATTATAGAACTGCCGAATTGCTTCTCGATGTCGGCTGTCGAATGCTCCGCGAAAGGCACGTTCCGCAAATCGCTCGATCGCTTCAAGATGAACTGATTCTGAGCCATGGCGAGTTTGTTCAACCCATCGTATTTGAGAGGCGATGTTATTAAAGAAGTCAGTGATTGCTTTGAGGTGCTCTTCCGTGGCATCCATCCGCTGTGCTTTTGCTAGATAGAGTTCGGAAAGCTTCGAGATGAATTCAGCCGAACACGCGTCCTTGTTCTCAGGTCTTGCAAAATCGAATTCCGCATTTCGCAAAAAATTGTGGTCCGTGCGTTCAAACCAAAGAAACCCTTGGTATTGACGAACGGGAGCAGCAGTTACGAAATCGAGTTCTTGCCAAAGCTTATCCAGCTCGGCTCGTCCATTGGCGTCCAAGATCCAATCGTAAAGCGGTTTGTCATCACGAAAATAGCCCATCATGCTGTGGAAGCCAGCGCTCAGCAATCGACCTTTTTCCTGCTTTTCCTTGGGGACACCGAGATAGTCTCGTCCCCGTTCTGAAACGAAGAACGCATCCGGAAAGATCATGCAAAACCGCTCAAGCTCACGATTTAGCTCATCCCGAAGTGCAGGTTCTGATTGTGGTTTTAGAACTTGTGCGACCTCTGAAGACAGTTTATCAAAATCGATCGCATCAAGTGTGTTGGGAACAAAGGACTGACGGTGTTCAGCCGCTTGCCGATTCTTCCAAAGTACGAACGCTTGGGCACCATCATGAATGCCCTTTAATCGCAAATTGAACTTGGGTTCGAGCGAACGCCGAACGTCGACAATAAAGTCTCTCAATGCAAGACACTCGCTTCGAACCATGTTTTCATTTTGATTCGGCAATGCACGCCATCTTTTTCGGATCTCTTTGTTTGGTCCGAGTTCGGATGAGTCGCTGTTCGCATCGTTTAGAAAAACGTCCACCGCTGCTAAGTACTTTTCGCTCACACGGTGAAGTCTGGCCAATTGCTCTAGGGAAACGGTCTGGCCCGAGTCTTTGGCAACTTTTGCTTTCCATGCGATGAAGAGGTAGTCAGCAATATCGGTGGGTTGTTGGTAATAAAACTCGACGATGCGCTGGACACAGTATTTGTCACGGTCGGTATCGGTCGTGACAGGATGCGATGCAAAGGCAATGCCTGTTGGAGTCAGTACGAGATGGTTTGCGACAAGTCGCGAGGCCACTAGGTACTTGTTCAAGAGTGCTGAGGACATGGACAGCGACTCGGCCGAGTTGTCGAATCCAGCTTCGTTGGCCGGATCAACAGGAAACTCTCGGGCTGGTTTCAAATCAACTCCCGTCAGATCACGAAGCGTGTTGTTGTATTCGGCATTGCTCAGTCGTCGGACTGAAACAATTCCTGGGTCGCCAGCCAAACGAATTGCTTCTTCGCGGCGAAGAGAACTCGTCATTGTTGTAAACGACTTTTGCTCATCTGACGCAGGACGTTGTGAAGCATCTTTGGGTGGCATCGATTGATTTGCCACTCGTCTTTCGATTTCTTTCCAGATGCTGAAGTGATCTGAGATTGAGGCGGGTCCGAAACCGCTGAGATTCAACTTTCCGTCAGGAGTCTCCCCCTGATGGCAATCGATACAATACTTCGACAGAAAAGGGCGAATGGACGCTTCGAATTTATCATCCGCGTGAGAAGCCCCAATGGTTGTGAACGAGATGAACACCAGCCATACGAAGTCAAGCAGATAGCGAGATGATTGGATATCCAGCTTAATGATGGGTAAGCAGAGCAAACGCATTCGTGAATTCTAATTTGGGGGGGGAAGGCAGGTGTCTTGGAGGGGACTTTATTCTAAACTATTCGGGGCAACTATTGCGCGCAATTTCCTATAGGTGCAGGCAAATTACTGAGCCGCAGCTGGCGCCCGCGGCGCAGTTGGAGCGACGCGAGTGACACTTCACCATTCATCATCCGCGTAATTATCCACCACCTCACAATTAGTTAAGGCTGCTTTCAGTTCAGCAATGTTAGAGCTCGTCAGCCATCCGCCGCCGACGTTCAACTTCCTAAGTTGCCCGAGCTTCATCAATTCATGAATCGCCTCGCTGTCTAAACGTGTTTTCAAGCGTCGGTTACTGTAAAGCGTCAAGCTCTCCAAGTTCTTCATCGATTGCAAGTTGACAACGCCAAGATGGGTGACAGATAGATTGACCAAATGCAGCTCTGTCAGTGTGCTGTTTTGGCTTAGAGAAGCTAGCCCGACATCGCTCGCACTTCCGCCATGCACCGTGAGTTTTTCGAGATGGGGTAACTTCGCAACGATGTTGACACCGATATCAGATAGGTCCGTCGACTCGAAAGTAAGACGCTTGATTTCATTCATTCCCGCTAGTTGGCTGACCAAGAAATCGGATTTCGAAGTGGAATAAAAAAAGACATGCGTGGTTTGCCCGGACAAGAGTCGTTCTTTCTGATCCTCAATCCACTTTTGCTCCAACCTAAAAACATCTTCGGCTCTGTCTTGCAGGCTTTTTTCAGAGGCCCGACGGGAAGCCTGAATGGCGCCGTACAAAAACAAAACGAATAGAATGCCTATCGCGATTGCGATCAGTGTTCGTAAGTAAGTTCGCATCAAGATCACCGGTTTGTTCAAGTAGGCTTCGATTGCGACCGTTTTGTCTTCGAAGGTATGCCGAAAGAAGCGTGTGGGATGGTTGCAGGACGGACTCCAGTCTCCCGGCGCTGGGCACCATCCTACATTAGATGAGTATGCCTAAGCCATGATTCCAGTCTATTGTGACGCGAATGGTTCGAACGCATGTAAGACATTGGCGAGATGCCGCGTCTAACGGTATCTAAGTTCGTAACCCGCTGCCTTGCGAGCGATAGACGAACCGCGGATTGATGGTCTACCGTAATATCCTGTTCCTCCTTGAGTTTAGGTCCAAAACATGATTCGAAACGTCCTCGGTGCAATCGTCGTCTTGTCTCTGATTAGCCTCAGTCCTATCGCGCTTAGAGCCGAAGGTCCATCTAATTTTACTGTAAAGTCACCGTTGGATGGCACCAAGTTTGAATTGGCTGAGAATCGAGGCAAGACCGTTGTCTTGCATTTTCTACTCAAGACGGAGTGCCCATACTGCTTGCGGTACACTCACGAGTATGCACTGCTAGCTGCCAAAACTCCTGAAGTCGAGCATGTTTTTTTGAAACCTGACACCGACTCCGAGATCAAATCTTGGGTTGGTCATTTGGACGCCAAGGATCTCAAGTCGCTACCCATCGTGTATCGAGACCCAGATGCGAAGCTTGCTAAGCAATTTGATATCCCGGGGGGGTACCAATTTCATGGGCAGTCGGTTCGTTACCCAGCACTTGTTGTCATTGACAAAACGGGCAAAGAAGCGTTTCGGTACGTTGGTAAAAACAATGGAGATCGCATGTCGGTAACTGACTTCACGAAAAAATTGGATTCGTTGGAAGCGAAGAAGTAGCCGTGCAATTGAATTGGGAATGGATTACAATTTTGGCTTGCGTAAGCAATGCTAATCCGTCGTGATCTCGGCGGGTCCCCCATATTCTCTTCTCCAAAAGGCTTTTCGATGGCTATTTCTCGTCAAACAACGCGTCGTGGATTTGTACAAGGAGTTGCTGCTGTTGGAACTGCAGCCTTGCTCAGCCCGACGCTGAACCGAGCGTTTGCCTACCAGTCCCCCAACAACCGGCCTGTTTTCGCCACAATCGGTCTTCGCAACCAGGGCTGGACCATTACTAGCAAATCCTTCAAGTTCGCTGACTTTGCTGCTCTTGCCGATGTGGATGCAAACGTTCTTGGAGCCAATGTTGAAAAGACCGAAAAAGCACAGAAACGCAAACCAGATGCTTACAAGGACTATCGCAAGATCCTGGATCGAAAGGATATCGATGCGGTCATGATCGCAACGCCAGACCATTGGCACACCAAGATTGCAGTTGAGGCTATGCTAGCTGGAAAAGATGTCTATTGCGAGAAACCGCTCACGCTCACCATTGCTGAAGGTAAGTTGATTGAGAAGATTGTTAAGCAAACCGGCCGAGTCTTTCAAGTCGGTACGATGCAGCGTACCGAGTGCGATGATCGATTCTTGCAGGCGATCGCTTTGGTGAAACAGGGACGCATCGGAACGGTCAAGAAGGTGACTTGCGGGATCAATGACATGGAAGCTTCACCGGTGATCCCGGTTGTGGCGGTCCCTC
>CANHVO010000384.1 GCA_947463915.1 Planctomycetaceae bacterium | reverse complement strand
TGAATCCGCGGACTTCATTTGTTCAATCACCCACGTTTCAACGCGTGACTGCCAGCGTGCGATCCATGCCGATTCGTATTCGGATGCGTTGTTGCTCATCGTAAAATGCACTACCGTTAAAGCGATTTGATACGAATATTGCGATACCATGCTTCGGTGGGAGGCCCCGAATGGATCTGCAACGCAATAACCCCGGTCTTCGCAATTTTCTCGTCCATCTCGGTATAGTCGACGGTCGGATCGCCATTGAGCCAAATCTGAATTCGGTCCCCTTGAGCTCGCACGGTCAATTCATTCCAGTCGTCTTTTCGTAGCCACGCGGGCACCTTTTCTTTATCCCCTTCGGCAAGCATCTTGTTGCGTCGCGACTCGTCGTAGAGCGCTCCCCAAACAGGACGCCCAAAAGCGTTGCCAACGTCGCACTGAAAGCCGCTGACTTCCGTCTTGTCAGGTATGCGGACCGTTCTAAACTGAACCCCCGCATTGTCCCCTTTTCCTTTCAACCGAACTTGGACCTTCAATTCAAAGTTCGCATAATTGGTTTTGGTGCAAAGGAATTCGTTGTGCGGGACGGCTTTGTCAAGGCTCCCCGCCACAATACAACCATCTTCGATGCGGAACCAATCTGCATTGCCTTCCCAGCCATCCAGCGTCTTTTTGTCGAATAGCCATTTGAAATCCGCTTCAAGTGACAACTCTGCTGGCAGGACTTTCGTCGGCTCTTGGGCCAACGCGTCCAACGCGATAGACGGCCCAAGGGTGATCAGGCTCAAAACAACCGTAAAAAACGCGACATAACGACACATGAGAGGAGCTCCAATGAAAAAACCTTGGGAGTGCGGCAGGGATTAAAACACCAGGATTAGTAGCTGGATTCGCCAGAATTCAGAACCAAATGAATTCTAGCGAATCCAGCTACGGTATTTTTTATTCCGCCGCTCGCCTTATTTTGGGAGATGACGAATAGATAAGATACTACTTTGACTTGGAGCTGCCAGCGCCCTGGCCATTGAGCTAGAATGTTAGTATGAGCGAAAATCCGACCGAAAAACCGATGCCGAACTCCATTTGGCCCGATGGAGAAGTGACAGCCGAACTCCTCAACAACGTCCGAGGAGGTCAATCCGTCGCTGTTGAGGAACTCATGGACCGCCACCGAAATTCCTTGCGCAGGATGATTTCGTTGCGACTCGATCAGCGTTTGATGCAGCGGATGGACGTCAGCGACGTCATCCAAGACGTCCTGATCGAGGCTAATCGACGACTCACGGACTACTTGAGCAACCCTGTGATCCCTTTCCATTTGTGGATCCGCCAGATTGCCAAAGATCGCATTATCGACGCTCACCGGCGACACCGAGTTTCCGCTAAACGCAGTATCGATCGCGAGCAGCCGCAGCCTGGCAAGGGACCTTTTGATCAATCGACCATTGAATTGGCAAACCAATTCCGCGATCAGTCACTCACTCCTGCCGCCGCAGCCACCCAACGTGAATTGGCCGAGCAAATAGAATCCGCTGTCCAGTTGCTTCGCGATAATGATCGAGAAATCATCTTGATGCGTCACTACGAACAGCTCAACAACCAAGAGATCGCGCAATCCCTTGGCCTGACAGAACCTGCCGCCAGCATGCGTTATCTTCGAGCTCTCAAGCGTCTAAGAGAAATCATTGAGGGAATGCCAACCCTCCAAAAGGATCTCGAAGAATGAAACCTGAGTTCGATGGGCTCAAGGAGTTCGATGCGCTCAATCAGGAGTCCGATGAACCAACATCGGAATCGGAAGCTCAACTCGCGGCCATTGTGAGCGAATTGACCGACCTGATGCAACGCGGCATCCCCATCGACATCCAAGCAGTATGCAAGCTTCATCCGGAACACGCCGCAGACTTAATGTTTCTCTGGGGAACCGTTCTGGTTACCGACGCAGTTGGCGGCGCGGAAGCGAAGTTAATTGAATCCAACGCGACTAATACGGATTCTGGCCAGTGGCAAATGAACTTGCCCTGCACTCTGGGAGACTACGAGCTCCTTGAGGTCGTCGGACGCGGCGGGATGGGCATCGTCTACCGCGCGAACCAAATCAGCTTGAATCGCGAAGTGGCGATCAAGATGATCTTGAGGGACCGGTTAGCCACGCCTGTTGAAAAGCAGCGATTTTTTGCTGAGGCCAAAGCGACGGCAAGACTTGAGCATATCGGCATCGTGCCGGTTTTCGATGTCGGTGAACTTGATGGCCGCCCTTTCTTTGCGATGAAGTTTATTCGCGGCCGCACCTTGTCTGACTTGATGGCAAGTCGCCGAGTAACCCAGCGGGAAGCGGCGACATATCTCGAACAAATTTGCCGCGCGGTTCATTTTGCACACGTTTCCGGAGTTGTTCATCGCGACATCAAGCCCTCCAACATACTCATCGATGAGCTCGGTAGCGCGAAGCTTACCGATTTCGGTTTGGCCAAACAATCAGACAGTGGCGAGACATTGACACGGACAGGTGTCGTGCTTGGTACGCCAACTTACATGAGCCCAGAGCAAGCGAGTGGTAGGATGGGGCCGATTGGTCCGGCTTCGGATATTTATAGCCTTGGGACGGTCCTCTATCATGCATTGACAGGAAGACCGCCGCATATGGCTCAGTCACCGGTTGATCTTCTGCTAAAAATCCTCGAACAGGATCCACCGCTACCGCGAACCATCGATCCGAAGGTCGATCGGGACTTGGAAATGATCGTGGTTCGATGTTTGCAGAAGCCATCGGACCTTCGTTATTCCACAGCAGAATCGTTGGCGAACGACCTTCGTGCGTTTCTCAACGACGAACCCATTTCCGCCCGATCGGGGCAATTCGTTCAAGTCATCGCGCGTTGGTTCCGCGAGACGCACCATGCTCCCATCCTCGAGAATTGGGGGCTGTTATGGATGTGGCATTCCCTGGTTTTGGTCATCGCATGTTTGTTGACCGAAGGGCTCCAAATCATGCAGGGGGATTCACCAAATCGATGGTCGTTTATCCTTTTGTGGATCGTCGGATTAGGTGCTTGGGCGGCTGTTTTCTGGGCATTGCGAAGAAGAATGGGGCCGGTAACCTTCGTCGAGCGTCAGATTGCGCACGTTTGGGGTGCGAGCATGATAGGTATCGGTGCATTGTTTCCGATCGAGTGGTGGTTGGATCTGCCACCTTTGGCTCTAACGCCTCTCGTTGCCATCATTACTGGAATGGTGTTTTTGATCAAAGCCGGAATTTTGAGCGGCGTCTTTTATATTCAGGCCTTTTGTCTTTTCGGCTCGAGCGCGCTGATGTTGGCGTTTCCGAAGGTTGCCCATATCATTCTCGGAATCGTTGCGGGAAGCTGTTTTTTCTTCCCAGGCCTCAAGTATTACCGTCAAAGCCTTTTGCAGCCCGTTGGCGTCGATAGCCATGGGCGTGTAAAATATTTACAGTGAGTTTCTGCTCGACAACTTTTCTCCGCCAAACCGACCCATACAACCATGAAATTTCGCTTCTTAATCGGTTTGGCAATCGGAACGCTGCTGGTCGGTTCGTCGGTTTACGCACAACGATCGATCAAGAAGCCAAAGCGGGCCGCCCCGCCAACTTTCAAGCCGAACGAGTTTTCCGGTGTTTTCTTTAGCGATGCGTTGAGTCAGCTTTCCGGGGAATTACCGAATGCTCAGTCTGCAATGGCGGCAACCAACCAACCTGACAAAGGTAACGCGGTTGCAGCGAACGAAGGCGATGCTCCACTGTCGGGCAAGGCGGTCTGGAAAGAGTTGATCAGCGCTGCAACCATCGAAGACATCGTTAAGGAATCGAAAACTCGCTTAGATGGAATTGTGACCACTCCGGCCAAGTTCTCGGGAGGCGTTGGGGAGGCTCGTCGCGAGTTCACTTTGTTGGCAGCCACCATGGCGGTGATCGCTCAGTATCCGGAAGAAATCCGTTGGCAGTCCTCTGCAGCTTATTCGCAACGCATCTTTGCTCGAATGGCAATCAATTGCAAAGTCGGAACTCAGCCGGTCTTCAACGAAGCCAAGCAGCGTCAACAGGACCTTCAAAACTTGCTCAAGGGGAGCAAGCTAACAGGCAGTGTAGAGGAGGTCACGTGGGAGGATACCGCAGACCGCGGCCCGTCGATGATACTGCTCGAATGGTCGATTCGCGAACACTTGCTCCCCTTTACCAACAACGAAAAGAAATTTCGTGAGAGCCAAGAAGAAGTTGTCAAGTATGCTGAACTGATTGCGATGTTTGGTAACATCATCCAACAACCCGGCATGACCGATGCTGATGTGGAAGAGTACCAGCAGTTTGCTTCGGTAATGACCCAAGCCGCAGTGGATGCCGCCAAAGCAGCTCGGGCCAACGATGCAGACTTGACCAGATCAGCAGTTAGTCGAATCGATCAAGCGTGTAACAAATGTCACGAGACCTATAAGTAGCCTTGCAGACACCCTTGCAGACACCATGGCAATTTGAAAAGCACGCCAGAGCGAACTTCGGAGATAGAACAACATTATGGGAATCCACTTTGTCTGCCACCACTGCAGCTACGCGCTCCATGTCAAAGAGTTCCAAGCGGGAAAGCGAGGCAAATGCCCAAACTGCAAAGGTTCTTTTCGAATACCCGCAAATGACTCCTCCTATTCGTCGGCGATAGAGGATTCCTCGGAGAATTCGGCGGTTACCAATGTTCGAAACGCCTTCGAGCAAGCGAACAAAAGAGCGGGCGTAACGCAAGCCCCCTCGTCTTCGGATTCGGTCGCAATCGCAATGGAACAGAATACGGTTGCAAAAAAAGCAGTTCCTACAGAGTCAAATAAAACGAAAGCTACTTCACCGAAAACCAGTGTTACGAAATCTGTTGAGACATCATCCAACGCGGCGACAGTCCTGCAAGAATCAGTTGTTGAAAGTCCATCGACGCCAGCAGCTCTTAGTGAAGTTTCCGATGCAAAGTGGTTCGTGCGACCGCCCAGTGGCGGTCAATTTGGACCTGCTCCATCGCAACTGCTGCTGGCCTGGATTGCCGAGTCTCGCGTAACCGCCGAATCGTATCTTTGGCGTGAAGGTTTTGCGGACTGGCAACTGGCTAGCGAGCTGGTGCCTGAGTTGTTCCCAAGTGCCAAGAGCCCTTTGTTGAATCCTCCGAACTTGACGGACATTCTCGCCGGTGCTCCTTTGAATTCCGTGCCGAACCTTACCGATCTCAAACCGGACGCTGGAAGTGCGACACGGGCTGGCTTGGTGATGAAAAAACAAATGCAAAAGCGGCGTCAACAATTGACCATGATTGTTATACTTGCTGTTGTGTCCCTGATTTTGTTTGGCATCTTGATTTTCGTTCTCGTGTTCCAAGCGACCAAATCGCCACAACCGGCCCAAAGTCATGTTCCCAAGCCTGCGATGTGTTTTACAAGTTGATTAGCCGATGAGCGTTAGCCCTGGTTTCCAAAATCTCTCGACTTTCGTCGAGAACCGCGGCTAATGCCGTGCGGGTAATTTGTTCCTTCGCCCCAAGGCTCTCCCCTTCGCCCTCCTATTAACCTCTATCAAAACCATGAAACTCGGCCTGCGGACTATTCTCGTTGCGATCTTTGGTTTCGCACCACTCGCCTTGTTTGCTGCGGATCCCAAGGAATCCGAATTCTATCGGATCACGACATTTGAGGCGCCAGCCGAGAGTGTCTTAGAGGCAGGCGCCTTTAATCTCATGACAGATGGCAGGCTGGCTGTTGCGACACGGCGCGGCGAAATTTGGATGATCGAAAAGCCCTTTGCGGATAACGTCGACGCAAAGCAGTTCAAGCGTTTTGCACACGGCCTGCACGAGCCGCTAGGACTGACCGAACGCGATGGCTGGTTGTACGCCACCCAACGAAGCGACGTCTCTCGATTACGAGATAGCGATGGCGATGGCCTCGCCGATCAGTTCGAAATCGTCGGCGATGGGTGGGAAATTTGCGGAGACTACCACGAGTATGCGTTCGGTTCCAAGTTCGATAAAGACGGCAATATCTGGGTCGCCAACTGCTTAACCGGTTCCTTTGGCAGCAATGTTCCGTACCGCGGCTGGTGCTTGCGAATCACTCCAGATGGAAAGACGGTACCGACGACGTACGGTCTTCGTTCGCCAGGCGGAATCGCGTTCAACGCAAAGGGTGACACTTTTTATACGGACAACCAAGGGCCGTGGAACGGAACCTGTGGATTGAAGCAGCTTGTTCCTGGCAAGTTTGTTGGCCACCCAGGTGGCAACAAGTGGATCAAGGATGCAGAACCGTTTAAGGGCATAGCCCCTGTTTCACCCAAGAGCGATAGCCGAATCATGGCTGAGGCGAGCAAGCATCCAGACTTGGTGCCCCCTGCTGTTTTGTTTCCGTACGGCAAAATGGGGCAATCCGCCAGCGGCATCGCTTGCGATACCACCGCGGGCAAATTTGGTCCATTTGAAGGGCAGATGTTTATCGGAGATCAAACACATAGCACAATCATGCGAGTTGATTTGGAGATCGTTGCCGGCCAGTATCAAGGAGCATGCTTTCCGTTTCGAGCGGGATTCCAATCGGGTGTCGTCGGTGTGGAAATGGCTCCACAAGGCGGTTTGTTTGTTGGAGGCACAAGCCGTGGCTGGGGTTCGCGTGGCACACGCAACTTTGCCATCGAACGACTTGATTGGACCGGAGCCATGCCCTTCGAAATCAAGACCATGCGGCTTCAACCCAATGGCTTTGTACT
>CANHVO010000383.1 GCA_947463915.1 Planctomycetaceae bacterium | reverse complement strand
TCAAATCGCTTTAACGGTAGTGCATTTTACGATGAGCAACAACGCATCCGAATACGAATCGGCATGGATCGCACGCTGGCAGTCACGCGTTGAAACGTGGGTGATTGAACAAATGAAGTCCGCGGATTCAGGCCATGGCATTGATCATGTTCGTCGAGTCGTCGAGAATGCGAAACGCATCGGACGATCCGAACGCGCCAAGGTCGAGATCTATTTGCCGGCTGCTTGGTTGCATGACTGCGTCATCGTTGCGAAGAATTCGCCGCAGCGACGGATGGCGTCAACATTGGCGGCACAAAGTGCGGAGCGATTTCTGGCCGAAATCGGTTACCCGACAGAGTGGATTGATCCGATTTCTCACTGCATCTTGGCCCATAGTTTTTCCGCGAACGTTCCCTGCCAAACAATCGAGGCCAAAGTTGTTCAGGATTCGGATCGCCTTGAGGCCGTGGGGGCGATCGGGTTGGCTCGCTGTCTGATGACGGGTGGTTCGATGGGGCAACGGCTTTATCATCCCGAGGAGCCATTTCCGGTGAATCGCCAGCCTGTCGATACCGAGCAATCCGTTGACCACTTTTTCGCAAAGCTACTTGGCTTGCAGAATACAATGAAAACGCAATCCGGCCGAGAAGAGGCTGCGCGACGGAGCGATTTCTTGGTCGTTTTCTTGAATCAACTCGCGGACGAAATCGGTGCCGAACGCAGCCAGCTTGAGGCCGCGTTGCTTCGGATTTCTTGAGGAAGCGGCGATATTCGCGTGGGATTGGTGTAGGAAGCTTCGCAGGTTTCGCTTCCTCGGATAGACTTACGGTTGAATTGGCCGATTTTGATTGTACAAGTCACTTTCGGCAAGAATGACCCACCGTGCGGCTTGGAAGCCGTCTCACTTACTTTTGGGAATTGCTTGCAATTTCATCGGGAGTGCGAGGCTCCTGCCGACCTTGATGCGTAAATGGCTCGGCAGGAGCCTCGCCCTCCCAATTTCATTCAAGTGTTTGTGGGGTTCAAAAGTGAGACGGCCGGGTGTGCCGTAAGTTTAACCAACGTTTCCTTAACTAGACAACTTTCCTATGTCCGACGCAGAAATCCACCAGCAGCTCCAAACCGCTCTCGAATCTTTCAAGGAACCAGAAAGTGGCCGGGCCATTTCCAAGACTGGGCAAGTCGGTGACTGGACGGTGGCCGATGGTGTTGTCCGTTGCCGATTGAGCCTGACTTCGATGATGCAGCCAATTGCACAGGAGACGGCTGATGCGCTGCGAGATCATCTCTTGGCGAACGTGCCCGGACTAAAGGAAGTTCAAGTCAATCTCGACATCACTTATCGGGCCGCACCGACGATTGGTCAGATCGGGCTCAAGGCGAAGAGTGTCATTGCGGTCGCCGCGGGTAAGGGTGGTGTTGGCAAAAGCACGTTAGCGGCTTCGATTGCAATTGTGCTTGGACGGATGGGAGCCAAAGTGGGCTTGATGGACGCGGACGTTTACGGGCCGAGCGTGCCTCATTTGCTGGGCTTGGACGGACGGCCAGAAATCGTCGATGGCAAGATTCAGCCGATTCGGTCGGGCGAGATGCCTGTTATGTCGATGGGCTTTCTTGTCGGAAAAGACCAAGCGGTGGTGTGGCGTGGACCTATGCTTCACGGATCAATTACACAGTTCCTGCGTGATACGGCTTGGGGCGAGCTCGATTACTTGATCATCGATATGCCCCCTGGGACGGGTGACGTGGCTCTGACATTGTCGCAGTTGCTACCATTGTCTGGCGTAGTCATTGTTTGCACGCCTCAAGAGGTGGCTTTGTTGGACGCAGGCAAAGCCATTTCGATGTTTGAAAAGACCAAGGTTCCGGTGCTTGGCGTAGTGGAAAACATGAGCGGGTTTACCGATCCCGAATCCGGAAAGGTATTTGATATCTTCGGAAAAGGTGGGGCGAGAAACAAAGCCGAAGAGCTCGGCGTACCTTTCCTTGGTGAAGTACCGATTCAAATTGCGTTGCGTAGCGAGTCGGACCAAGGACGGTTATCTGATGTTCTTTTGGATCCTGTTATCGCGGCACCCTTTGAGAAAGTTTGTCGAGGGCTCGTTCGATCGCTTGCTGCTCAGATCGCAAACAGACCGACCGTTTCCGCTCCATTGCCGGTTTTGTAGCGCGAGTGGGATGGGCTTCCAGCCTGTCGCAAAAAAACGAGTCCGTCATAAAGCAGGCGATAGGTCAAAAGCCTACTGCTTGCAAAGTGTTCTCGTCGGCTTCAGTCAATCAATTTGATACTTGGAAGGGTAAGGCTTCTCCCGAACCGTGGCGTCGCAAGTTCGGCAGGAGTCTCGGCCTCCCATGGGGTTCACAACGTAGCTCGCATTGCAAAGACGTTGAAAGCGACAGGCTGGAAGCCTATCCCACGTAAGTCACGTGGCGGGCTGTGACAAAGGGAATCTCGAAGGTACAATTCGGCGGTTTTGATAGGTATTCGTCCCCTAATTCGCAACAGTGAAGCGTTATGAAAGCAATTGCCGTTCGGCCTGGTACTCCAAATAGTGTTCACGAACGTGATGTCCCGATGCCATCGATCGACAAGATCGCGGATGGCAAGGGAATATTGGTCAAGGTGCTCAAGGTTGGTGTCGACGCTACGGACCGTGAAATCAACGATGCTCTTTATGGAAACTCCCCACCTGGGGATGACTTCTTGGTTTTGGGCCATGAATCCTTTGGAATCGTAAAGGCTGTCGGAGCCAACGTTCGCAATATCAAAGTTGGAGACTACGTAACGGCCACAGTTCGCCGTCCAGGTGGATCGATCTACGACAAGATCGGGACATACGATATGACCAGCGAAGAAACCTACTACGAACGCGGGATCAATCTCCTTCATGGTTATTTGACAGAGTACTTCGTAGATCATGAAGACTACATTGTTCGAGTTCCGAAGGGACTAAAGAAGTTGCATGTGCTGATGGAGCCGATGAGTTGTGCGGCCAAAGCCATCCATCAAGCGTTTGAAGCGCAACGCAGAATGAAAGTTTGGAGCCCAAAGCGCGCGTTTGTCCTTGGTGCTGGTCAAATCGGGTTGCTGTCCACACTGGTATTAAGGCTCAAGGGAATCGAGGTGTTTACGCTGGCTCGCGCTGCAGGTCCACACCTGAAGAGTTCTATCGTAGAAGGAATGGAAGCGACCTATGTCGCTACCTCGGAAACATCTTTGGAGGATTTGGCCAAAAAGGTTGGCAAAGCGGATTTGATTATCGACGCGACGGGTTCATCGGCGATTGCATTTAACGCGATGCAAGCTCTTGGCCACAACGGTGTCTTGGTTTGGACCAGTATCACCGGCGGTAAACAGACAACGACGGTTCCGTCTGACAAAATCAATATCGAATGGGTACTAGGAAACAAACTGCTAGTCGGCAGCGTGAATGCGAACCGCGAGCATTTTGAGTCTGGCATCAAGGACCTTGCGTTGGGCGACGTCATGTTCCCGAACGTTCTGGAAAAGATTTTGACCAACCCTGTAAACGGCCTGTCCGAATACAAGGAGATGATGAGGCTGCTGGTTGAAGACAACAGCGCCCTGAAGGTCTATGTCAACGTCGCGGAAGAATAAAACTTTCGTGCGTAAATGAAAATTTCGTTTAACAGTCAGCCGAAGGCGTACTGGGGTTGAAGAATTACCGGTGCGCCTACGGCTGACTGTTAAACGATGTGCTAACGCGAGATAGTCTCCTTACACCTTATTTCTTACAACTGACTCCTCACTCCCATGCCTACAGTACAAGACTATGAAAAGCTCGGTAGTTTCTACTTGGGAAAGAAGTACGATTTAGCTGGTCGAAAACTTCTGGACGACCTAGTCAACTATGACTCCAAGGATCTGGTCACGCACGCACTTTGCGTGGGGATGACGGGCAGTGGCAAGACAGGATTGTGTTTGAGCCTGTTGGAGGAAGCTGCGATCGATGGCGTTCCTGCGATATGCATCGATCCAAAAGGGGATTTAGGAAATCTTCTGTTGGCTTTTCCAAATCTAGCTCCTTCGGATTTCCAGGAGTGGATTGAGCCTGCCGAAGCGACTCGACAAGGCAAACCCATGGAGGAGCTTGCAACGGAGACTGCCAATCGATGGCGTAAGGGGCTTAGTGATTGGCATCAGGAACCTGATCGAATTCAGCGCTATCGGGACTCGGTAGATATTACGATCTTTACACCGGGCAGCAACATCGGTGTACCGATGACGGTGTTGAAGAGTTTTGACGCTCCCGCGGCTTCTGTTCGAGAAGACGCTGAAACGATGCGAGAGAAAGTGTCAGCAGCAGCGTCCGGGTTGTTGACTTTGCTAGGAATCGACGCCGATCCGTTGACGAGTCGGGAACACATTTTGCTTTCCAACATCTTTGATCAAGCGTGGCGGAACGGCAATGACCTTAGCTTAGAAGATTTGATTCGTCAGATTCAATCGCCGCCGATCAAGAAGATCGGAGTTATCGATTTGGACTCCTTTTATTCGCCGGCGGATCGAGCCAAGCTATCGATGAGCTTGAACAACTTGCTCGCTTCACCCTCGTTTGCCGGTTGGCTAGAAGGCCAGCCGCTCGACATCAAGAGCTTGCTTTACAATGCAGATGGAAAGCCCAGGTTGTCGATCATTTCCATCGCTCACTTGAATGATTCCGAGCGCATGTTTTTCGTAACGATCTTGCTGGGTGAGCTCTTGGCGTGGATGAGGGCACAGCCAGGTACAGGATCGTTGCGTGCGTTGTTTTACATGGACGAGGTGTACGGCTACTTCCCGCCATCTGCCAAGCCTCCGTCCAAGCCACCGATGCTGACATTGCTCAAGCAAGCGCGCGCGTTTGGGCTTGGTATCGTTCTCGCGACGCAGAATCCTGTCGACTTAGACTATAAGGGGCTTTCGAACATGGGGACTTGGTTTTTGGGTCGGTTGCAAACGCAACGAGACAAGGACCGTGTTCTCGATGGACTCGAGGGGGCATCGATGCAACAGGGGAGTGCGTTCGATCGACCTGCGATGGAGCGTTCTCTTTCGGCGCTGGGAAACCGGGTCTTTCTGATGAACAACGTGCATGACGATGGTCCAACGATTTTTCAATCGCGATGGGCACTTTCGTTCCTGCGCGGGCCGTTGTCCCGCGATCAGATCTCGAAACTGATGTTCGAGAAAAAGAAACAAGCCAATCAAGACGCGCCTGCTCGATCACTAGGCTCGAGCTCCAGCGGAGCCAGTGCTTCCGGCGCGAGACCAATCGTTCCTTCCGGCGTTGTGGAAAAGTTTCTTGTGCCGACCAAAATCAGCGGTGCAAAAAATAAGACCGTGTATCGGCCTGCTATTCTCTGTCAGTCCAGTATTCACTTTGTGAAGTCCACGGCTGGAGTCGACTATTGGCAAGACGTCCAGTATATGGTCGATATCGAGGAAGAAGTCCCAGATCCGCTTTGGGAAAAGGCAATCAAAATCGAGCCGGATGTATTGCAACTGAGCAATCAACCTGAAGATGGTTATGTCTTTTCTGATTTACCTGCTGAAATGTCTTCGGCCAAAAACTATGTCGTCTGGGAAAAAGAGATTAGGGACTATTTCTTTCGGCACGTTCAGTGCACCGTTTACTCGTGCAAAGCGCTCAAGCAGACAACCGCACCAGGAATGAGCGAAACGGATGCTCGCATTGAACTTTCGCACGCAGCCAAAGAGGCACGCGACCAAGCGATTGACAAGTTGAAGATAAAGTATGGCGAAAAACTGAGAACGCTGCAGTCCCGAATGTCAGCCGCCCAGCAACGGCTTGAAAAAGAAAAGCAAGAAGCCAAAGCCAAGCAATATGAGGGTATTTTCAATATTGGAACGACTATTTTGGGAGCTCTACTAGGTAATAAAATTGCAAGCAAGAGCAACGTTTCCAAAGCCGCTACCGCAGTCAAAGGTCTGGGTAAAGTGACTGCGCAGCAAGGGGACGTCATGCGTGCTCAAGAAACGTTCGAAGAACTGTCGAACGCGAAAGACGAGTTGGAACGGCAATGCCAAGAGGAAATCGATACTGTAACAAGTCAATTCTCCGCCGAAAACTTAACACTGGAAGCTGTTGATATCCCACTTCGAAAGGCTGACACCAAAACCAAACTCCTCGCATTGGCTTGGGTGCCTTGGCAAGTAAACGCGCAGGGAATCGCCACGACGCTTATCGGTTAGGTTCGATCTTCCAAGAATTGCAGCGGGCTGGATATATTCAATAGAACTGCCCGTTTTGGCAAGCAGAACAAGAGGTTTGAGGATTAGTTGGGTAAGAATCTATCAAACTTTTTATTTCTTATGGAATAGTTGCAAGGGTTTTGAAATGGGGCTGTTATGCTTCATTCCACTTGCTTTTGAGGACATCGCGAAGTGAATTGACACTATCGAAATTCGTAGCCGATCGCGTTGCGTCTCAGGTCCTTGTACTCGATCGAGCCGAATAGGACCGATGTATTATGCTGTCTCGTCGCTTTGTGGCCTCTTCCGGACGGAGGCTTTCGCGGCCCGTTCCTTGCTTGTTGGGACTTGGCCTCTTGTTTTCAGTAAGTGAAGCTAGACAACTTTTGGCACAAGATCCGTTTGCGGATAATAGTGCTGCCGTAGGCTCGGAACTTGACGAACGGTCCAATGCCAGCGATTTATTGGCTGAAGATGAAGGAATGCGTCGAGTCGCTGCTCAGCAATTGGAGGCTCAAGTCAAAAGCGAATTGACCTTCGC
>CANHVO010000382.1 GCA_947463915.1 Planctomycetaceae bacterium | reverse complement strand
TCATCGTGGATGCCATCATTACTCCCGATGAATCGCGGCTTGGCTTCTCGGGTGATCGAAAAAAAACCGCGAGTATTGCAATTCAGACCAGAGGCAACAAAGATCTTACCGCAGATCAACGACGAGGCATTATCGACTTTGTCCAAAAGTCATACGCAGGACTTAGGCAATCTGACATCGCGTTATTCTGCAACGGAAACACCACCATTGTATCCGACGACCCCACCGAGATGCAGCAATCCAAGTTCTATTTGATCAAGCGACAGCAAGAACAAAACTATCGCGAGCGAGCGGAACGACTCCTTGCTGATTATGGCAACGTCCGCTTGGATGTTAATGTGGAACTTGATCCGATCGCCTCGGAGGAAACAGAGAGCATAAGCTTCAATGAAAAGCCGACCAAGATTCAATCGGCCTCGACCAAGAGAGACGCAAAGTCGTCTCGAGGTACGCCAGGCGGGCGGCCGGGCACACAACCCAATGCGATTAAGCCAAACGAAGGTCAGTCGCTAGCCCAACAAGACCAGAGCTCGGAAACCAAAGAGCAGACCGAAAGTGAAAAGAGTGTTACTGGTAATACACTCAAAAAGACAGAGACCGTGGGGCACCAGACGACTCGAGTTTCAGTCTCAATCTCCATCCCATTCTCCTATTATTTGAAAGCAGCAGCTTACAAATGGCAGCAGTTGAATCCTAAAAAGCCTTCAAGTGAAATGCCAGAGCTGACTCCAGCGGAACTTGAGACGTTGAGAACCGATACCGAGCGAAAAATCCAAAGTCTAATCAATGGGATCTTGCCGACGGTGGCAGCCGGTGAAGATAAATTCCCTCGTGTTTTTGTTGACTCGTATCCGGATTTCCCGGTTGCCGAGCCACCTGCAGCAACGCTGGCGGAAACTTCTATCGCTTGGCTATCGCAATCTTGGCAGACGCTAGCTCTCTTTGGAATTGTATTGGCTGCGTTACTTTCACTTCGCAGTTTTGCCAAAACGGTTCCAACCGCGAACGATCGAGATTTCGAGCGCGGATTCGATTTACCTTTGGATGATGCGACCGACATCGACTTGACTTCGCTAACGGACGAAGAGAACGCCGAATTCGATTCTCAAGAGGAAGCCGAGAACGCTCCACCGCGATTGCGTACGACAGGCGGCGACATCAAAAATGACCTGACTGCAGTGGTTCGCGAAAACCCATCCGCTGCGGCAACCATTTTGCGAAATTGGATCACCGAATCGATCTAAGGGCGAGTGGCGGGATTCGATATTGCTAGCACGACGCGCACTTAACCCCGGAGGTATGCGTTTGGCACGTTTAACTCTTCCGGAATCGCGCGTCCGCCTGCAGCCATTAGCAGGCGAATGTTCTCGTACACATCATTCTCCTCTCGCTGAAACTGGCGCAGTAAACCTGCTTGCGCGTAGGATATCGGTGTTTGATCGAAAAGGGTTGTCTCCCATTCGAAGCCTTTGCCCCAAGTGATACCAGAAAGGCGAACATCCGTTTTTGCGCCATGCGAAAGCAACAGACGCAAGACTGGCAGGCAATGATTGCGATGTTGGCACACCGTGTGAAAGATAGGTGTTTGACCATTGAAGCCATATTCATCCAGGGAAGCCTTGGCTTCGATGTCGATGCCAGCAGCAAGTAGGACAGTTGCTGCATTGAGATTTCCGTATTCGCAGGCAACGTGCAGCAGCGATGCACCCATCAAAGGAGTAAAGGCACATCGAAGATCGATGGTCTGATTCATTGTGGCTGGGTTGTTCTTGAGAACCGTCGCAAGCAATTCTGCATCATCTAGCAATACGGCTAACAGCGCTTCATTGTCACATTGAGCACCAAATCGGACCAAGGATCGTACGCAACGGCTGAATTGGGCGGAACGATAATACATCTCGACAAGTTCATCGAGTGGAGACTTGCCATCGATCAACTCGTTGGCGTCTACTCCACATGACAGGACCTCTTCGATCATTGCAACCGAGTGGATTTCGAACGCATGGAGGAGAGTTGCTCGGTGTGTCATGGTTTGTGAATGAGCGTGTGAGGAGTTTTCTGCGAAAGGACCATTGTCCCGTCTTAAACTAGTTCGGGACAATGGTCCCAAACTACGTCTAGCACCTGCAAACCTTGGCGTCGACAGCTCGGCAGGAGCCTCGCTCTCCCAACCTAGAGACATGTTCTTGACTGTAGGGACATGAGTTTGCTCATCGGAGGCTAGTGGCACGACCGTGGGTGCCGTGATATTATCGTAGTCTAGTGGGACCTGCGTTGGCCGGTCACCGCAACCCCACCTTTACCTCTCACCGATCGATTCGCAGCATTCCACATGTTTGTGTGCAGGTTGCGAAATTCAGGAGCATTTTCCATGCGGTTCCATGATTTGAAAACGGTTTCATTGGCAGTCTTGTTTGCGTTCCCGGCATCGCCTGCTTTGCTGGCGGACGTTGGTGTTGGCGCTAAGCCTGTCCCGAATGCGGAAGTGATTCTCGACGGGTCGCGTGAGATGCTCGACGCAAAGTGGATTTATTGGGAAGGGCCGAGATTCTCGAGCAAAATGCCGATCCAGTGGAAAATTGTTGATGATCCTGTCGACAAAGGGACCGCCGTCATGACTCACGATCCGGCTTCGGCAGGTGGTAAGTTTGGAGCCGCGGATATCGTTACCAAAAAGGCTTACAAGGATTTTCGGTTGCATGTGGAGTTCTTGATCGTAAAGGCAGGGGGAAACAGCGGCGTTTACCTGCAAAATCGTTATGAGATCCAAGTTCTCGACGGTGACAAGACGAACCACGGAATGGCTGCCATCATCAACGAAGCAGCTACCGATTACGAACTGTACAACGGTTTGGGAAAATGGAATTCTTACGACATCACGTTCCGGGCCGCTCGGTTTCAAGATGGCAAACTGACGGAAAAACCTTTGGTAACTTTGTACTTTAATGGCAAGAAAGCACATACCAACCATAGCATTACCAAGGTTTGGGGAGGGCAGTTCTCGGGCATCGACGGTGGCAACGATGACGGCCGAGGGATCACCGATGTACCTGGCGGTCTCAAACTGCAGGCCGAAGGGCACGATGTGCGTTATCGCAATATTTGGATCAAAGAATTAGTTCTCGACAAGCCGGATACGGATTTCAAAGAATAGGAATGTGGGAGCCCAATAAAACGGTTTGGCTAGAGATCGCTCGCGATGCGATGGCTTGTCGCTTTGAGGTACTGCTGAATCCAGGAAAGCCGCCGAACGGGCCCGAGATGGCTGTATCGGCGCTCGATACCATCACATTCCTCGAACAGTTGCTAAGCGTTTACATTCCGACCAGTGAGTTGAGTTTGGTGAACGCGCGAGCTAGCGAGGGGCCAGTCAGAGTCTCCGAATCCACGTTTGGCATGCTGGAGCTTGGATTGGCTGTGTTCGACAAGACAAGTGGGGCTTTCGATATGACTGCAGCCAAGTTATCAAAGACTTGGGGATTTTATCGTCGCCAAGGGAAAATGCCAACCGAATCGGAGATCGTACAAGCGTTGGCGGAAGTTGGATCGAGCAGCATCGAGTTAAATGCAACGGATCGGACCGTCTTCTTTCGCCGTCCACTCGAGGTCAATCCAGGTGGGATCGGCAAAGGATTTGCGATTGACTGCGCTGCGTCCCTTTTGAAGCAAAATGACGTGACGGAGTTTGCGTTTCATGGTGGCAAGAGCAGCATCCTATGTGGTGGCAATCAATCTTCCAATGGGGAGGAGCAGGGCTGGAAAATCGCCGTCCGACATCCGGAGCAATCCGAGCGAATTCTTGGAACGCTGAGGCTTTTCGATCAAGCGTTAGGAACGAGCGGGCCAGCGAATCAGTTTTTTTACTTTCGAGGCAAGCGGTACGGCCACATCATCGATCCTAGAACGGGGTGGCCTGCGGAGGGAATACTAAGTATTACGGTGCTCCATCCATCGGCAGGTTGGGCTGACGCGTTAGCAACAGGTCTGTTCGTAGCAGGGATTGAAAAGGCCGTAAGTTATTGCAATGAAAACCGGGAAACGGCAATGCTGGCAATTCTGCCGGGCAAGCGTGCGGGTGAATGCGAAATTGTGACTTGCAATATGCAGCCGGATCAGTGGAAGCCAGCGCGTGATGGATAGTGTTTTTCACTGATCGAAAACCCGTGGGAGAGCGAGGCCTCTGCCGAGCTTAAGCGCGCAGCAAATATAGCACGACGCGCAAGCTAGTGAAATTTCTATCCAGTTCACTAGCTTGCGCGTCGTGCTATGGTAGTTTCCATACCGCGGCTCGCCTTTTGGCGCCACGGTTCGGCAGGAGCCTCACCCTCCCAATTCCTTGCAACGCCACGATTCGGCAGTGGCCTCACCTTCGCGAGCAAACAAAAATCTCAAGAATTCGACGGGTTGGGTTAAGTTTGCGGGTTGTTCCGCCGAAAACTCCATTAGTGATTTTGCGGATCGTCGTGACGAGGGCTAGGACTGTATTGTCCGATACCTTGACGAACCACCTTGAGGAACCTAGACTGCTGACCTATTAAAGCTAGTCAGCAAAACGACTTAGGTCGTTTTGAAGTTCCCCTTAGGAGTTCTGTCGTGACGAAAAAAGAGATCGTGAAAACGATTTCCGATGAGACCGGGCTAAACCAGCAGCAAATCAAGACGGTTGTCCAGAAGACATTCGACGCGATTGTTGCCACGTTGGTTGAGGAGGGTCGAATCGAGCTTCGCAATTTCGGTGTGTTCCAAGTTCGCCCCCGAGCTGCAAGGAAAGCACGCAATCCTCGGACGGGACGTCAGGTTGAAGTCCCCGAGAAGTTTGTGGTGACCTTCAAGCCTGGCAAGATCATGGAGCAGAAGGTTAATTCGATCGAGGGAACAGCACTTGCCCAACAGATTCGAGAAGAAATCGCTTCTGGGAAACTGCAAGTGACATCGGAGGATGACGAAGAAGACGAGAGCGTCTCTGGGTCAGAGCCCCGTCCTATCGATTGAGGAGAATGTTGATAGATACAAGGTCATAGCGAGACTTTTCACGGAGGATTGGTCATGCGTCGTAAAATAAGCTTGGCGTTATTGGTTTGCTGCTCGTCCCTTCCAATGGTTGGATGCGCGTTGCCGATCTACTCAGCCAATCCAGCCAAGCGAGCCGAGCAAATGATCTACACCTCGGAAGATCTTCGTTCGCTGGTTCAAGAATGGGAACGATTCTGGTTCCTCGATCAGCCTAGTCACATGACGCCCTACCGAGTCCACGGCGGCGTGATCTAGTGTTTAGGCGAGCGACGAATTGAACCGTACCGGGTGAGGCTACGGTGCCAGTGCCAAAAGCCTGAAGTTGCATCCAATTAATTGGAGCCTTCTGAGCCTGTGGCGCTAGCCTATTTCCAGAAGCGTAGCTCCACTAGCACCTCGGGCTCAATCAGCAATAATCCTAGGCTCAGGCTCGCGTTCGTATTAACACGCTTAGGGTAAAGCCTGTGGACGCGTGTGAGAACGAAGCTTCATTCCTTAGACGATCAGCCTAGGGAAATTGCGTGACTTCTCCACCCGCGCTTGTGACGAGAGCTTTCAACAAAGCTAAATCTATGGTTCGGGAAATGAATCGAACCGATCCATCAAACATCCCAATGTTGGAACCATTCTCGCGAAAGCATTCGCTTAGCTCCAATTCATGGAGGTCCAAGTCATCTGGTTTGGTCCAGGGTACGGCATGTGAGTTGTCAGTTTCAAACAGCGCAATTGTATTTGATAAACCGTCAGTGACGTTTGCAAATTTTGGTTTCGCGAGACTCCAGACAGTGTCTTCGTAGTACGGGGCAAGGTAGACCGTGTGCCCCTCTGGTCCGACATAACTTGGATGCTTGAAGGTGGCCGGCATTTTGTCGAGCAGCTTGATATTGTGATCGCTGTCCCAGGGTTCGTCTAAGTGAAATTGCTGATAGAGTGCGCCCTGTTCGATGTAAGGCAATATTGCAACTCGCCAACTTAGCCCTTTGCTTTCCCGCGATGGGATTCGTTTGAATGCGGATTCGTAGTTGTGAATGCTGAGCATGAGTTGCTTCATGTTGTTCGACGACTGCATGCGACGGGCCGCTTCGCGGGCTGCTTGAACCGCAGGCAACAATAGGCCAGTCAAAACTCCGATCGTTGGGACGGTGTAAGCAAACTCGCCCTTGATCGCGATTTCATTCCCGCTGACGTTCCACAACTCCGCCTGACTCAGGAATTTCTTAAGTCGTTCGAGATATTCGATTGTTGCCGCTTTTATTTCCGGCGAAATCTCCTTCTCGTTTTGCAAGGCTTGCAAGATGGCGTTCTCGCCAAGCACCATTCCGTTTTTCCGGAGTCGCTCAAGTGCTCCGGCTAGTTTTTTTGCAGCGTCATCATCGTTGGCAACGACTTTGATTTCCATTCTGCCAAAGTAAGCAAAGATATCCGAGCTGGTGACGACATATTGTAGTTCGTCGATGACGATTTGAATGTCATCCACCAATTGCGGCGGGACATTGGAGCTATAATCTGCGAAGGCGCCATCAGCAATTGGCCGGACCCATTCTAGTGCCGTGACCGAACTGATCGGATACTTGGAGGCGCTCGCAAGATCGACCATTTTGTTCGGTTTGGCTTTTGCTGACAACATCTTTCGGATCGTTGCATCGGTGCCTACCAAAAGCTTTTTAGGTTCCGATTGAACGATCTTGACGGACACATTGGTGTCTAACAAGTTCCTGAAACGCATCCCTTTGACTTTGGGAG
>CANHVO010000381.1 GCA_947463915.1 Planctomycetaceae bacterium | reverse complement strand
GAGAACTCACAAGAGGGATCGCTTCAACCGAACAAAGCTACCGGTTTACTGAAATGGGCGTTGAGCGAAGGGTTGAGCCGCGAAGAAAAAATGGGGGCCTTAAGCGCGTCCGCAATTACCTATCAGGGGATTGCAATGTCACGAACAGAACATTTGCGAGCTTGGTTTCCTACCTTGGTTGGCGCCAGCTTGGGCGGCTTGCTCGTCCTAGCCTTTGGTCTCAGTCTGTTCGCGCCAATGATCGAGCTCCTCACTGCACTAGCCCGACCGTAAGGAGAAACAGCCATGAGAAACAATGCTCGTCCTGAGTTCTATCATCGCATCGACGAGGCCTTGGAAAATCGGGGCCAACTCGCCGCGGCGATGGAAGCAATCGCGTCGGAAATCAACCCGAAAAACGTTCCGAGTGAAATCACGCGGTTGCTTACCATTCTTCGCGGTTCGCCCCAAGCAGAACAAATGGTTCAAGAGGGCGGCAACGCCGCTTTCCTGCCACTGATTTTACGAGGCTGCCCACCCGGCGATGCGTTGAATCTAAACCAGGTTGTTGGCGATGTTGTCTTTGCCGAGGAAGCGAGAAAAAGTAGGTGGCGAGGCGTTGTCTACCCGTTGTTCGTCATTGCGATTGCGCTTCTGATTTTTGTACTACTGGCGGTGACAATACTGCCAACATTTCAAAAGATGTTTTCCGAGTTTGAGCTCAAATTGCCCTCTGCAACGCGAATTTTGATGGGGGCCAGCCATTTGATTTGCAATAGCCCTGTCACTTTCTGCGTGTTGCTTTTAGGAGTAGGGCTTGCCGGATTGGGGCTGCGAAAACTGATGGCATTGATTTATCCGTACTTGGAGGCCAGCAGTTCTATGGGACCTTTCTTCGGCGGTAACACAAGCAGCGTCAGGGCGATGGGGCGATTTGCGTCAACTCTGGCGGAACTGCTTTGCATCGGCACGCCTTTGGATCAAGCGATTTCGATCGCTGGGCGGGCCAGCCAGAACCTTCGGATCAAAATGGCGTCCGATCAAATGGCCGTCGACATTGGAACAACGGGCAAATTTCAAGCGGACTCGACAGTCGCGCACAACTTCCCTCTCCTCGTCCGTCGAGCTTTGGAGGCTGGCCCCAATGGAGCCCCTTCGGTCCCGCTTCTCAGGCAGATAGCAACACTTTACTTGGAGCGAGTTCGACATCGATTCGAGTGGGCTGCCGGGCTTTTTGCGCCGTTAGCTATTGTCGGTGTCGGGTTGCTCGTCGGGTTCATAGTCCTCGCACTTTTTATGCCACTCATTTCATTGATCACATCGCTCAGCGGTTAGAAAGGAACACGGCCAATGCTTAATAGTTGGATGACACGCCTTAATAAATTCCTTTACAGCCCCATTTCGATCCCCTTTGCTAGCCGGTTGCTTCCGTTCTGGCGACGGAAAGGCCCCAAGTGGTACTTGTCGAGTTGGTGGCCTGGCGAGACGCTCAGTGCCATGCAATATTCGTTGATTAGGCTCCTCGCAGTAGCGCATACGGAACGACTCGAGCCAAGACCGCTCGTCGAAGCGTTGGCCAGCGAGCATCGTGGTCGTTATAAGCGGCGATTAAGGCTGCTGGCCAGAAGGCTGGACAGAAGTTCGAGCCTCATCGCGGCATTGGAAAAGACGCCGGATGTCCTGAGTGAAAGTGCGGTTCTTGCGATTCGCTTTGGTAGCCAATCTGGTACGTTATCCCAAACTTATGCGCAGTTGCTTGAAACCGAAAAGCAGAACATCAATGCTTCGAAAACTTCGCAACGCAACCCAAAGAGCTACTTCATCGCCCTTGGACTTGCAGCACTTGTTTTGCTTCCTCTGCTAATGATCTTTGTTGTCCCAACGCTTCAAAAATTGGCGGAAGAATATGGAATGAAAGATCAGTCCATCACGACACTAAGGGCGTGTTGGGCTGCGTTGACGGATCATCTATGGATGGTCGTTGCGGGGGTTTTCGGACTGTGGTGGCTGGCTCGGTCGTCCCGTTCGAAAAGGTTTTTTCGACGACACGTTGCTGACAAGCTGTTTCGGTCGAATTCGCTTTCCCGAACTGCACAACTCTTTCGCATGCTTTCGATCAGCGTTGCAGCCGGAAGACCATTGGCGGGGTCACTTTCGACGCTAGCCAAATACCACTTCGATCCCAAGCTTCGGCAACGCTTGCTGCTAGCCAGAAACGAAGTCGAACAAGGCGTACCGGTTTGGTCCAGCCTAGTGGATGCCAAACTGATTTCACCAACGGAACATGATGCATTGAACAGCGTGAGCGATAGCCGCGTTCAAGCCTGGATGATCCAGCGTATGGCTTGTGTAAAGCAAGCAAACGCTAATCAACGCGTTTGGATGCAATCGGCAATGATTCACCCTTTGTTCATTCTGCTCGTTGCATCCGGCGTCCTATGGATCTGTTATGCGTTCTTTAGCTTCATTACCAACCTGATTCAGTCTTTAGCGGTTTAGTGACTCCAAAATGACAAAACCAAAACACAAAATACGCCGGGGACTGACGGTCACCGAAGTTGTCGTTGCTGCAACTCTCATTGTTAGTTTGATCGGGTTGTTTGCTCCGGTGAGCGTTCGCATCGGTCGAGTCTGGCAAAGCACGCGACAATATCGCTTAGCATTCAATGAACTGGCAAATCAAATGGAAAGGCTCACAAGCCTCAGTCCGACCGAGTGCGAAGCGGCCCTGCCAAGTCTGACTCTGCCGACACGTTTCGCTGAAACGTTGCCGGGCTCGCAAATTCTCGGCGAAGTTATTCACGATCAGGACGGAACGCGTTTGAAGTTGAGTTTGAATTGGGAACGCGGAGCAAAGTCCGAACCCATATCGTTGGTTGGCTGGTTCGATTCCAACGTTGACGAACCATCCTCGCCTGTGGAACCTACATCAGACGGGCCTGCAAAAGAAACAACAGGAGCATCAACATGATACAACGCCGCGGTTCAACGCTGATTGAGTTGGTGTTAAGCATGATGGCGGGGAGCGGAGTCATGCTGCTTGGGATTAGTCTTGTGCATCAAGCCATGATGCTTTCCGAAAAATCGAGCAATCGAGCGGACAACTACCGAACGATCGACCAACTTGCGCTGTACTTTCGTAGAGATTTGCACGATGCAATGCAATGGTCAATCGACGCTCAAGGCACATTGTCGATGACGTGCTCGGACGACTCTACAGTCACTTATCATTCGCAGCAGAATGCAGTAACTCGCGAACGCAAAAAAGGTCCCGACGAAATCGAAAGGGAGCGTTTTGTGTTGGCGGAGGATGCTTTAGCCGTCTTCGAGTCAATGAACAATCCGGTGCGAGTTTCACTGGTGGTCAGCAAAGCGACAGAAACTGTTGGTAAAGAAACCGACCATTCCCAAACGCGTGTTGACTTGACGGTGGAGTGCGTTCCTGGACGCTGGCTGGTTTCCGAACATAACTCAGGAGTTCAACCATGAATCGAACGAATCCTCGGCAAGGTACCGTTTTGATTTGCGTCTTGGCTTGCCTGGGCGTCGTGATCGCGTTTGTTCTTTCTACGACACAAAGCTCGCTGCGAGGTCGTCGCGAAGTTCGCATGCAACGTCAACTGCTCCAAACGGAGTTGTTATGCGAGGCAGGTATGCTGCGCGCGAAACAGCAACTCCATAAGTCGCCTGATTACGTCGGGGAAAAGTGGACTCCTAATTTAGGAGAGACCCGTTTCCAGTATGCTTCCATTGAGATTCGAATCAAACCGAAGTCAGGCGGGGACAAACAAACGCAAGCCGAAGTCATCGCCTCGCTTGCTTCGTCCGAGGACAGCACCGACCGCATGCAGCGGAGCCATACGTTCATCATCCAATCTACCGAGTCAACGGAGAAAGCAGTTCCTAAATCATGACCATCCTAATTCGCCCTAATAACTTTTCGGAGCTTATCATGTCAAAGCAAATCAAGCAGAACGATCGATCCGCGTTTACTTTAGTTGAATTGCTGGTGGTGATCGCCATCATCGGCATCTTGGTTGGTTTGCTTTTGCCTGCCGTTCAAGCGGCCAGAGAAGCTGCACGACGGTGTCTGTGTTTGAACAACCTGGCACAACTAGGGCTGGCGGTTCATGCGCATGAATTCAGCACAGAGCATTTTCCATCCGGGGTGATGAATCCGAGCGGACCTATTCGCAATGAGCCGATTGGCCAGCATGTAAGCTGGATCGTTCAGATACTACCACAATTGGAGCAAGCCTCGGTGTATCGGCACTTCGATCAAGAAGCAGGGACTTATGCTGTCTCAAATCAGAAGGCTCGAGCTGCGAAGATACCTACGCTGTATTGTCCGTCGTCAACAGAATCAACGCGTTCCAACAAGGACGAGCCTGGTATTAGCCACTACGCTGGTTGCCATAACGATTCCGAAGCCCCCATTGATGTAGGAAATAACGGAGTGCTGTTCCTGAACAGCCGGCTACGCTTTAGTCAAATTCAAGATGGCTCGTCGCAGACGATTTTGTTGGGCGAAATGTTTGCCGGCAAAGGTGACTTGGGATGGGCCTCAGGCACGCGAGCGACGCTTCGGAATACCGGTAGTTTACAAGGCCCAACAAAGCTCCAGACAGACAGAGGGCAATCTCCTGAGGACGAACTGCCAGGTTCGTTAGTGGTGGGTGGATTCGGCAGCTATCACACCGGAGGAGCAGGCTTTGTATTCGCAGATGGTGCAGTGAATTTTCTTTCGATAAGCATCGATGAAGTGCTTTTGAAGCAGCTAGGCAATAGAGCTGACGGCGAGTTGCTCAATGGCGAGTTTTAGTGAATGTCATGCTGTGGCTTAACGGCCAAAAGCACTAAGCACACTGCGATTTGTTTTACCGGTAAATTTGTTTTACCGGTAATTGAGTCGGTGGAGTTAGCCTCGGTTTGTTTTTCAGGTATTCAAAGTCACCCTCCCTCGGGGAGGGTCGGGCCTTCGGCCCGGGGAGGGTGAACTGACTTGTGCAATCGTTGTTGGCACTTCACCCTCCCCTCGCTACGCTCGACCCTCCCAGTGGGAGGGTGTCTAGACCGGTCTCTCTCCCCTCTGGTCCGGTCTCTCTCCCCTAGAAGGCTACAAACGGCGAGGGGAGCAAAGTCAAAAAGGCATGGGTAATGACAAAGCTAACGCCCGCCGGATAATCTATTCATTTTACCCCAAAGACTCTGCCGACCCTTCGGCAACTACAGCGCTGGCTCGAAACGCATGACCAATGAAGTCCCCTTTCAGTTCGGCATTCGAAGATTGATGTTCGCGACCTTTTTGGTTGCTCTTGTCATGGCCGTCGCGATACGCATCGGGGTAGTGGCTCAAACCTTTTTTAGTTGTATCCTCGTGTTCCTTTGTATTTGGGCATTTTTTCGTGGTCGTGGGTTCGTCGAGGTGTTGAGGAAATTGCATCGGCAGCGGCGTGAAGTTATGCGCCGCCGCGCCAAGCTAGAAGAGGAGCTTCACTTGGCGCTTCGGAGTCGCAACTCAAGGGAATGCATGGCTGAATCAACCGAATCTCTCAGGCACGATGACTCCCAATAAGAATCGATTCTGTTTCGCCCTCCGGGCTTTTTTCCGGAAGAATCAGAGTGCAGGATTATTCACCATCGCGCTTGCGATGATGAAGCATCCCATCAGCAAAACCCAAACGATATCCAAGAAGTGCCAGTAGAGGGTGCAAAAGCGCAATCCGAAATTGCGTTCGTGGTCGTAACGTTCTCTGCCTGCACTAAACGTAGCAGCAACCAACCCGACGATTCCTCCGATCACATGCAATGCATGCAGCAGAGCCAAAACAAAGGTTAGCGCATAGAGGCTGTTGCGAGACGATTGGACTTGGGATGCCGCCAGCACAAGTCGATACATGCCTTCGGATTGGATTGCCATAAAGAACATGCCCATCACAAGGGCGGCGATGGTTGCAATTCGCACTTCGTTCGCTCGGTCTTTTTTTGCAGAGCGCAGTGCCCACTCAAGTGCCCCAGAGACGCCAACCAGCAAAAGAGTCGATGGCAAAAAACTCTTTGGAAGGAAGAAGGTTTGACGCGCTTCCCCTATTTCAGGGACCAATCGCAGCGTCAGGTACAAGACAAAAAGAAGAATGCTGGACACAAAGAAGATGCTGAGTGTCAGCAAAAAAAGCCAGACGCCCTGCATGGCTCGGACGTCCTGCGGCAGTCGCTGGGCTTTGATAGGATGAGTGTTCGAAGTCGACATGCGACGACTAGCTTCCACTAGTGGCTCCATGAAATTGGAATGTCGGCGGTTCAAATGCGAACGGCCTTTAGGTACTAACGTCTTGATTGTGATAACGCGTTCGGCAATAGTTGTCGACTCGATTTCCACTGCCACGTCCACAACGTTAGGTCGCGGGAGGGAGAATTTGCTGGTAACCGCAATAAATCGGAGATGATTCACGCCGCGTTGATCCGAGTCGGAGTGGAACGCGTAGCTGGATTCGCCAGAATTCAGACCCAACTGAATTCTGGCGAATCCAGCTACGAATCGTGAATCAGACCCAACTGAATTCTGGCGAATCCAGCTACGAATCGTGAATCAGACCCAACTGAATTCTGGCGAATCCAGCTACGAATTGTGAATCAGACCCAACTGAATTCTGGTGAATCCAGCTACGAATTGTGAATCAGGAGCAACTGAATTCTGGCGAATCCAGCTACGAATTGTGAATCAGACCCAACTGAATTCTGGCGAATCCAGCTACGAATCGTGAATCAGACCCAACTGAATTCTGGCGAATCCAGCTACGAATTGTGAATCAG
>CANHVO010000380.1 GCA_947463915.1 Planctomycetaceae bacterium | reverse complement strand
TTCAAAAAATTCTTGAGTGGGAAAGGCCTGGGGCTGGATTTTGGAACGTCAATTTGCCCGCGTTGCCCACTGATGTAACCAGCATGGATTTCCCCGTGTCCCTCTGCGAGCCGGAATCTCAATCGCTGCTGTATTCCATGGAGGAGATCGAGAAAAACAGTGAAATCGTTGTGAAAACGTTGGTTGAGCCCGATCCAACGGCATTGCAGACCGTACAGTACAAGAGCAACTACCAAGCGAGGCCGCGGGGTCCAGGGAGTGATGTGGACCTGTGCTTTGGCGGGCATGCAACGGTTTCTTGGCTCCAGTCGGGGCTTGGCGGAGAGCGGATTTATCGGGCAAAGTCAACCCTGGATCAGCGTTGACCACTGCTTGTCTGACTTAGTAAAATGCTGGGTCCACTTTTGAAAGCAAAAAATGCATATGCCAAAATTTCTGCAATACGCTGCGACATTTCTTCTGGTCACCTGCGTTACTATGTTGGCGTTGGCTGACGATGGAAAAGGGAAAGCAGCCAAGTCGAAGGGCCTCAGTGGTCTCGGCTTGGATTTGGGAGGTTCGGGCAGCGGTTCTTTAGGCGGAAATCCATGGACATTTAAGGCAAGCTACGAAGCGGAAGAAGGAGGGCAACGTGGCCGTGTTACGGTCGATGTCAAGCTTGAGGATGGACACCATATTTTTTCGACGACTCAGCCACCTGGGGGGCCAACTGCGACCGTCATTTCTTTCACAACACCAGGCATCACACTTGCCGGTCCCTTTTCACCCGACTCTTCCTTTGAAGTCTCCTTGAACGAAATCGGTTTCGAAGGATTTCGAATTGAACAACACCACGATTCGGTGGTTTGGACAGCGCCGGTCAATTTCACCACGCCCCTTGGAGCAACCCCAGGTCCGATCGGTCTTAAAATCGATGGCCAAGTTTGTCGAGAGTCTTGCATCCCCGTCCGCGGAGAAGCGGTTCAAGCGACATTCAAAGGGTTCTATGCCTCTGCCAAGTCAGCAGCTAACAACGGCCCATTTCGCGAACCGGAGAGCCCGATCGAATGGACTGTCAGCCTAGACAAGTCCACCGTGAAACCGGGGGACCAATTGAACTTAATGCTCAATGCCAAACCAGACGCCGAATATCATATCTACAAGTATGATTCGATGGACCCAAGCACCGATTCTCGCACTCTCATCGCAGTTACCAACAAGGCTGGGTTGCTCGCCGGAACCCCCGAAACCAAAAGCAAGATCGTTCATAAGGACTTGGGGGGCGGCGAAGAAGTGGACTTCTACGAGGGACCTGTCTCTTGGCGCATCCCGTTGACGGTGCCCGAACAAGCGATCGAGGGTTCTTACCTACTAAAAGGCTTGATCGGTTACCAAGGTTGCACGAATGGTGCTTGCGATCAACCTCGTGGAATTCGATTTCAAGTTGAAGTCATGGTAGGTGCCAAATCCGTTACCGAACCGTTGTCTGCAACGTTGGCTGCGGTACCTTATAAGGAGGTTGTCGACTACCCAGGCATGTCGCAATGGATTGATGGCCAAAAGATCAAACTCACGCTATCCCCGTTTGAACTCTTCTCGAAATTTTGCCTCGCCATGTTGGGCGGTTTGATATTAAACTTCATGCCCTGTGTTTTGCCGGTGATTGGCCTCAAGGTGCTTGGGTTTGTGAGCGAAGCAGGTGGCAATCGTCGAACCGCTTCACTTCTGACACTAACGTACGCAGCGGGGATCGTGTCTTTGATCCTTGGTCTAGGGGTTCTCAGTGTTGCAGTAAGAGAGTACACAGGTCAAGCCTTCGGATGGGGCCAACAATTTGGCTCCGCTCAATTTCGGATCTTGATCACTGCATTCATGTTTTCACTCGCCTTGAGCTTCCTCGGCGTTTGGGAAATTCCCATTCCTGGTTTTGCGATGAGCAAGACCAGCACTGAGCTTTCCAATCGAGAAGGATACATGGGAGCCTTTTTCAAGGGACTGATCACGACTTTGCTTGCGACACCGTGTAGTGCTCCGTTTTTAGGAAGCGTATTCGTGGTGGCACTCACGCAACCAGCTTGGGTTGTACTTTTGATCTTTGCTGGTGTGGGACTTGGAATGGCGATGCCTTATCTAGCTGTCGCGGCGAACCCATCGATGCTTTCGTTTTTACCCAAACCTGGCGCTTGGATGGAGACGTTCAAAGAGGCGTTGGCCTTTCCGATGCTACTTTCGATTGTTTTCCTGGTGAGCGGATTTCCTGACAAAGATCGCATGGCGATGTTGTCGTCGTTGATGTTTGTTTGGTTCGCCTGTTGGATGGTTGGCAAAGTGCCCATTTGGTCCGATGCGAGCGTGAAATTTAGGAACTGGGCGATTGCGGCGTTCGTTGCTGGTCTCGGTACATTTGGCTCTTTTTACTACCTGCAACCTTCGCAGCACCAACTCGCTTGGCAAGCCTACGACGAGGCGAAGCTGGACGCTATGGTTGCCGAGGGCAAAACCGTCATGATCGATTTCACCGCCAATTGGTGCCAAAACTGCAAAGCCAACTTGATCACTGCAATCGAAACCAAAAAAGTAAAAGAGTTGGTTGAGAGCGATAAAATCGTTCCGATGGTCGCCGATTTGACGAATTATCCACCTGATTTGAAGGCAAAGCTGAGCGAACTGAACAGCCTTTCGATACCATTGCTGGCCATATACCACGGTGGAGATTCGGAACGCCCTATTTTGTTACGCGATATCATTACCGAATCCCAGTTGGTCGAAGCGTTGAAGAAAGCTGGACCGAGCAAAAGCGATTCCGCACGTCCGACCGCCGTAGGCACGGATACCGCCCCGAAACCACCTCACGTCCAATAACACCAGGATCCGACAGCATGGATAGCGTAGACTTCCAATCCGTCCAAACACAAATCGTTGAGTATCTCAGGAAAGTCTGCGGTGGCTCGCCACAAGGAAACGATTCGTTAGCTATGATCGGCATCGATTCCGTCGCGATGGCGGAATTGACGTTCGAGCTTGAGAAACGTTTCGCCATCAAGATCGACGACGATATCTTGGACGTCGATTCGGTGGATGAGCTTGTGCAGTATGTTGTAGCACGCAAAGAAGGAATGAAATGAATCGATACGACTATGACGTCATTGTCGTTGGAGCAGGCCATGCCGGGACGGAGGCTGCCGCTGCTGCAGCACGATTGGGTGCCCGCGTCGCATTGCTAACCGGCAATCTCGACACAGTCGGACAAATGAGCTGCAACCCAGCGATCGGCGGCGTCGCCAAGGGACAAATCGTCCGAGAAATCGACGCGCTGGGTGGCCTCATGGGCGAAACGATCGATCGGACTGGCATTCAGTTTCGAACTCTCAACAGTCGCAAGGGAGCCGCAATGCACTCCCCTCGCGCGCAAGCCGACAAGAAGGCCTATCAATTCGAAATCAAACGCCGCATCGAAGAAACGCCGAACCTGGACCTTCGACAAGAATTGGTTGAGGATCTACTCACTGAGACCATCGATGGCCAAGAACGCATCCTCGGTGTGCGTGTTCGTGGTGACGCAGACTATCATGCCAAGGCGGTTGTGCTCACGACAGGTACCTTTCTCCAAGCCATCATGCACACCGGCGAGGCCAAGACGGCTGGCGGTCGTGCTGGTGAAGGGACCACTTCAGGTATCAGCAACGCTCTCTTGCGATTGGGATTCCGAGTCCAACGCTTTAAGACCGGTACACCCGCGCGACTGAACAGCCGAACCATCGACTATTCCAAGACGGACATCCAGCCTGGCGATGATCCTCCGCAGCCGTTTTCGTACATGACCGACTCGCTGCCCGGTCCACAGGTTCCCTGTTGGATTACCTACACGAACGAAGCTGTCCACCAGCTGATTCGTGAAAATCTCCATCGGGCTCCTATGTATACCGGCCAAATTCAATCGACCGGACCTCGCTATTGCCCCTCGATCGAAGACAAAGTCGTTCGGTTTGCTTCCAGAGATCGACATCAACTTTTTCTGGAGCCGGAAGGACGCAACACGCTCGAGGTCTATGTCAACGGCATCTCAACCTCGTTGCCTCGCGATGTGCAAGACAAAATGATGCGCCTGATTCCTGGTCTCGAAAAGGCACAGATCATGCGTTATGGCTACGCGGTTGAATACGATTTTTGCCCTCCGGACCAGCTTCAACCTTGGTTTGAAACCAAAACTGTCGAGGGATTATTCTTTGCTGGTCAACTTAATGGCACAACCGGCTACGAAGAAGCTGGAGCACAAGGTCTGATCGCGGGTGCCAGCGCTGCACTGCGATTGCAAGGCAAACCGGGGCTGGTTTTGGGCCGAGAAGCTGCCTACATGGGTGTTTTGGCAGATGACTTAGTAACGTGTGGAGTCGATGAACCGTATCGCATGTTCACCAGTCGCGCCGAATATCGCATGATGCTTCGTCAGGACAACGCTGACCGCCGACTTACCGAGTTGGGGCACTCGCTCGGCCTCGTCGATGAAGCTCGCTACAGTCGCTTTACCAAGAAAATGTCGGCGATCGAATCGGCGACCAAAATACTGGGCCAGCTACGCGTGGAAAACACACCAGCGGACAAACATCTGCGTCGTCCTGAAGTCACATGGGCCAGCCTGGTGGATATGTTCCCGGAATCACTTGGCCAGTTTGATGCAGAAGTTGCCCAGCAGGTGGAGTTCGATACCAAGTATTCAGGCTATATCGCTCGTCAACAGGTTCAAGTCGATCGACAAAATCGAATGGCGGATAAAGTCATACCGACGAATTTTAGTTACGATTCGATCACCAGCATGCGAACGGAAGCGAAGCAAAAGTTCAGCCGCATCCGACCGATCAATCTGGATCAAGCTGGGCGGATCAGCGGTATCACGCCAGCCGACATTGCTCTCGTGTTGGCCTACATTGAGAATCCTAAGCTTTCACGTTCCAACAAAGCCGAAACGACCTTAGCGGCCGAGGCGGTTACAGGAACGGAGTCAGAGTAGATGCCCAGCGCAATCGTTGTCGGCGCGGGGCTTTCTGGATTGACGGCAGCGCGACATTTGCATCGAGCAAATTGGACAGTTACAGTCTTGGACGCACGCGATCGAGTTGGAGGTCGCATTCAGACCGATTGCGTTGATGGATTTATGCTCGACCATGGCTTTCAAGTTTACTTGACCGGCTACGAAACGGCGGGCCAAGAGTTGGATCTTGCGAAGCTTCAATTGAGAGCGTTTCCAGCTGGAGCGTTGGTTCAATTGGAGGGAAGTCGGCATCGAGTTTGCGACCCGTTGCGTTCGACTTGGTATATGGCCCCTTTGCACGCGATTGAGACGCTCATAGCGCCGGTGGGAAGCATCGCGGATAAGCTGAGAATTGCAGCGTTTCGCAACCGAGTATGCAAATCCAGCCCAGAGGAATTGCGTGGGGTGATAAACGTTTCCGCAAAAGAACGCCTTCATCAGATGGGTTTTTCAGAGACCATCATCGACCGGTTCTTTCGCCCTTTCTTTGGTGGCATTTTCCTTGATGACTCTCTTTCGGTTTCAGCAGGGGTAATGGAGTTTGTTTTCCGGACGTTTAGTCTAGGACAAGCTGCTTTGCCGACACTGGGTATGCAAGCCATCCCAATGCAAATCGCTACGGACCTACCTAGCGAAGCAATCCGTCTCAAAACCACGGTCGAGAGCGTGAGTAACGGCGGTCTCAAATTATCGGATGGCGAGACACTCAGCGCGGATCACATTATCATTGCGACGGAGGAGCCAGCAGCGAAACGAATTTTGGCAAATAGTGCTCAAGCATCGGGTAGTGTCGCACAATTGTCCTCAATGGTTGCCGCTCCGAATGTTGCCATTCTGCCCCCCCCAAAAGCAACAAGTTGCCTGTACTTCGAAGTACTTGATCCGCCCATACATGAGGCGACGTTAGTCCTCAACGGCCAGACGCGTGGCGTTATCAACAATTTATGCTTCCCCAGTTTCGCGCAGCCAACCTACGCCCCGTCGGGCAAGGCATTGCTGAGCGTGAGCACCATCGGGCAGACCGAGTCACCCGGAAGTGATCTCTTAGCCCTCGTGCGAGAGCAGCTTGTCGAATGGTTTGGGCCGCGAGCAAATGCATGGCGGCACTTAAGAACGTATCGCGTCCCATATGCGTTACCAAACCAATCGCCAGCCTCGCTTGCGGTCGCAGACAATCAGACCAAGATTAGCGAGCGCCTCTGGCGGTGCGGAGACTATTTTGAGACCGGCAGCATCGAAGGCGCGATCCAAAGCGGCCTAGCTACAGCGAATCAAATACTCGCTTCCTAAATCATCTACCTTTCGCGAAATTGAAAGGTAGTGGGTCGCATCTGCCGGATGCGACCGTATCCTGCAAGCCGATCCCAAAACAGATTGGGCAGAAAAATCGAACGCAAAAAGATGAGTCGCATTCATTTTTCTGCGTTCGATCTTTCTGCCTAGTTTCATATCGTAACGAACGGAACCGACCGCATCATTTCCGTATGCTTATTCGCATTTCTATTTTTAGTTCACTCTTTTAATAAACCGAGGGCTTCGAACTTGAACGACGAATCTGAAGTCGACACGGACAAAATCGACGACGCGGTCCTTGCACGACTCTGGCTGACGAAGTGCAGCATGACTGGGATGCGCTCGGACGCCTGTCTGATAAGAACATGATTGACGATCATGGCGGTAAGGCGAAGTCTTTGTCACTGACTCCAGAAGGACTTGAACGCAGCAAACGCTTGTTTTATGAAATGCTTGAGAAAAGAACCTCGTGCCATTTCCGCCCCTCGCCCCGTTTCAGCAAAGCGGTGAAGCATCTTGCGA
>CANHVO010000379.1 GCA_947463915.1 Planctomycetaceae bacterium | reverse complement strand
TCGATCGGCTAGTGGTGGATTTCACTGAAAGAGATAGGCCGATGTGCCTAGTACATCACATCGTGGTGTAGGGGGCTTCTTCTCCGCGCAACTGCGAAAGTGCATTTCCCGCAGCCCGTTGCTCTGCTTCCTTCTTGTTGCGCCCCCAAGCTGGCGCAAACCGCCGGCCTGTAATCTCCGCCGCAATTTGAAAGTGTTTGCTGTGGTCAGGGCCACGCTCGTCCACGAGGCGATAAACGGGAGTGCCCTTGAGGTCGCGTTGAGCAAGTTGTTGCAAAAGAGATTTGTAGTTGCCGCCACCATGCCCATCTGCAGCCAATCGAATCTCTGGCTCTATGTGCTCAAGGATGAACTTACCAACATTTTCGACACCTCCATCTAAGAAGATGGCGGCCACAATGGATTCAAACACGTCGCTCAAGAGCGATCTCGGCATCCCGGTTCGTAGCATTCCCCTGCCAACGATAAGGCAACTATCCAATCCCAATTGTCGTGAGATCTTCGCACAAACGCGGCGTGAAACGACCACCGATTTGATCTTCGTAAGTTCTCCTTCCAAGTATTCTGGGTACGAACGAAAGAGCCGCTCACAGACAATCATTCCCAAGATTGAATCTCCCAAAAACTCCATTCTTTCGTTGGATTCGGTCCGAGACGTGGCGACGCTCGAATGAGTCAATGCTGACAAAAGTATCGAAGAATCGCGAAAACGATACTTTATGATGCTTTGGCAATGCTCAACCTTCTGTTCCACAGTGAGTGTGTCATCGGGTGGTGTCAGGTCGTTCATGGCCGTAATACAGAATCCAGATACTATCTGTTTGGAAATTGGGTCGTTCAGTTATCGCAGGTTGTCGCAGTTACGACTAGCCCGTGCAATGAAATCGACTGAAAGGGCCAATTCCAAATGGAGCATGAGCGTAGGCAAAGCCGATTCCAAAATCGTCGGAAAGGGGTAATTACCTGGGATCAAATAATGGAATCTATTGTTGGATGAGTGTTCGTCCACACCAAGAACATTCATCCCTCCGAACCAATGTGAATGAATCAGCCAATACCAATAGTAGAAGCCGCATTATTAACCTTGCTGATATTGGTTTGTGCAAGAGTTGGGATCGGTTTTCTCTCGGATGCACTTCAACGCCATAACAGCTTGAAAAAAGAGCTCGCGGTCGAGAATTCAGCCCGGATTGAGCTTTCGAGCAGACTTAGGCAAACCTATGTCGATCTTTCGATGAGTCGAAGGCAGGCGCGGTGGCGTGAAGTTATGGTTGTCAAGGTGGTGCAGGAATCTGAGGATGTCAGATCCTTTTATCTCGTGGATAAAGATCAAGAACCGTTACCCTCTGGGCTGCCCGGACAGCACATCCTGGTTGAGCGACCCAAAGGGGCAAATTCCAAAGGCGGCTGCCGTTGTTATTCTCTTTCGGACGATTCCAGCGCTGGGCACTGGCGAGTTTCTGTTAAGAAGAATTCATCTAGGCCAGAGAGTGTCAGCCGCTGGCTCCACGAAGAGGTAGCTGCCGGTGACGTGCTCAGAGCCCGAGGGCCATCTGGGGCATTTTACTTGCAATCAGCAGTTGACCGAAAAATCGTATTGGTCAGCGCGGGCATCGGGATTACCCCTATGCTACCTATGATTTTTGAAGCCATTCGCAAACCAGGCAGATCCGTTCGTTGCTTCGCGCAATTTCGAGATGTCGCCCACATGCCGTTTATCGACACACTCTCGAGCATAGCCACCCACTATGCTCAGGTTGAAATGGAGATTTGGATTAGTCGCTTTCCGAAGGGAGTACGCCGGTCGACGGCAAGTCTCTTTCGCGAAGGCAAGTTTCAAGCAAAGGACATGTTGAGTCATGAAGGGGCTCAGCAGAATAGCGATTACTATTTATGTGGTCCCGAAGAGTGGCAAGAGAAAATTTGCGCAGATTTGGTTGAGGGCGGCGTCCGGTCCGAATTCATTCATTACGAACTTTTTCAGCAATCGGAAAAGTCGATTCCGGTAACTCCAAGCAGCAAATATGCCTCGCACAATGTTCACTTCAAACAATCTGGATCGATCGCAAAATTTGAAGCAACTCACAACAGTCTCCTGACATGCGCTGGTCAACATAGCGTCTCCTTGGAAAGTGGCTGCCGGACGGGAGCTTGCGGGAGCTGCGCCGTCAAACTTCTTGGAGGAAAGGTCCGATATACCCGCGAGCCACAATTCCAAACTCAAACGAACGAGATTTTGCCTTGTGTTTGTGTGCCAGAAAGCGATCTCGAAGTGGACGCATAATCGCGAGAACCCGCATTTTCCGTTTTGATATGAGGGTTGATTGGACTAGCTTGTACGTTTGTTAATGCGAACACAAACCAAACAGGAGCCAAGTCATGCAGCCATCAATCCACTTGCAATTTTTATGTTCCGGTCGAAGGCTCCATTTGTTCGCCGCCTTACTTTTTGCATTTTGTCAGAATCCTCTCTATCCGTTGAACGCTCAGGATTCATCGAAGCCCAAGGAGTCGGTACGGATTCTCTTTGCCGGCGACATCATGTTGGACAATGGGCCCGGAAATTTGGTTGCCAACGGCAAGGATCCGTTCGAGGCCTGCGCATCCCTTTTCGAGGGAATTGATTTAAGCATTGGGAATCTCGAGTGTGTTTTGGGGCGAGGCGGGGAAATGAAACTCAAACCCTACGTATATCGTGGAGCTACGGATTCGCCTCGTTTTCTCAAGAAATATTTCCACGCGCTCAGCTTGGCCAACAATCACTCCCTCGATTTTGGCCCTGGGGGAATGGTGGAAATGCTTGCCGTGCTCGACCGTGAAAAAATCCCGAACTTTGGTGGGGGGCTAAATCTCAAACAGGCAATGGCACCCTTTGTGACGGAAATCAAAGGCCATAAAATTGCAATTTTTGGTTTCAACGAATTCCGTGCCCAAGAGTACGCGGCGACCGAAACCGTTGCCGGGAACGCCCCGCTTCTAGAACCAGGAGTCACCCAAGCCATTAAAAATGCCAAGGAAACGCTCGGTTGCAACGTGGTGATTCCGTTTCTTCATTGGGGCGAAGAATTGATGCCCGCACCTCGCCCAGACCAAACGAAATGGTCGAAAGCTTGGATTGATGCCGGGGCGACAGCTGTTATTGGAGCCCATCCGCATATTCCGCAAACCGTCGAAACGTATCGAGGAGCTCCCATCGTTTACAGCCTAGGGAATTTTGTTTTCGACTACTATCCAGTCGATCCACTCGAATGGACCGGCTGGATTGCGATTCTTGAAATTTCGCCGGGCGGAGTAGTGAACCTTGAAATCAAAACCGTTATTTTGGATGCGGCTGGATGTCCCAAACCTGCGCCAACGGAATAATTTAGCCGGACAACCGGCAAAATCCTATTCTTCCGCAAGTTTGGAAACGGCTGAGCCTTTCAACAATGTCGACAGATTGCGATTTCTTGGCATGTGACTGGAATCCGGGCGTTGTGTAGAGTAGTGTAGTAGCTTAGGCATTTCCCTCGTTTGTTCTCTCTTCTTCCAAGTGACGACCGGCATGGCAAACTACGTATCGCTCGATGAAGCCGCAAAGATACTCGGCATTTCTGCTGACGAACTCGTTGAGATGCGTTCACGAGGTGAAATATTTGGTTACCGGGACGGCAAGTCCTGGAAATTCAAGACGGAAGAAATCGAACGCGTTCAGTCGGAATTAGACGGCGACGCTTTGGATGAAGAAGCCGGTGGCTCCTCCATTCTTGTCTCGGAACGGCAGGTCGGCCCATCTGGCAGCAAGAGCGGCTCAACCATCGGGAAAGCCGGCGAAAGCGATTTGTCGCTCGGCAGTGACCTCAATTTGGCCGACGAGGACGATGGAAGAATGGGCAGCGACGTCGCATTGGTTCCCGACCCAAAGAGCGGAAGCGGAGTTCGACTCGTCAATCGCACACCAGGCAAAGGCGAGGGCAGCAGCCTTCATTTGGATGGAGAGGGCAAGAACGCTCTGTCCGATTTGAAGCTTGAGAAAGAGGGTGGTTCCGGCAGCGAAGTTGAGCTTGGCAGCGATTTGAAATTGATGGGGGATGACTCGGCGGACGAGAGTGGTTTGGACCTGATGAGCAATGACTCCAAAATCGCTGGGTCAGGAATCGGTAGTGGTAGCGGCAGCCTTGGACTCGGCGCGGACCTTGAGCTGGCTAGCGATGACGAAGATGATCTCGTTTTGGGTTCCGACTCCGGAGTTGGATTGGCATCGGAGAGTGGCATTAACCTGATGAGCCCATCCGACAGCGGCTTATCACTCGAGGACGAACCTCTCGATCTTGCAGGTACCGGTATCTCGGGTCTGGATCTCGGTGCTGAAGTGGCCGGTGGCTCGGGTTCAGGCGGTGGTTCGGCCAGCGGTATTAGCGGTCTTGGTAGTGGGGCCCTGGTCGATTTCCAACAAGGCGACGAGTTCCAGTTGACCCCTTCGAGCGGTGGCATCGAAGTGGATGATGATAGTGGTTCTCAAGTCATTGAACTTGAGGACTCAAGTGAGTTTGGGGCCATTCCTGCGGGTGGTATGGGTGGTTTTGACCCAATCGATGAACAAGGTGGTTTTGGCGGAGAAGCGGGGTTTGGTGACGAAGCTGCGATCGCCGGTGGTGCAATGGCCGCTGGCGCTGCCATGCGTGGAGTCCCTGAAACACCTTATGGAACCCTCGATGTCCTTTTGCTAATGGGGATTCTATTGTTGATGGGAATGGGCGGATTGCTGGTCTCAGACTTGATGCGCAACATGTGGGCATTTGACGGGCAAAACGACTACACTTCCGTATTTACCTCAATGCTGGTCAGTGCGATTGGCGGAAAGTAAGCGTATCGCTTACGGTTCCGCGGAAATGGTCATCAAAGTCCCTGACTCGTATTTGATATTGATGAGAGCAAGCATGTGCTGAACTTGTTTGTTCGCCCACGAATTCTCAGCGATGATGAGTTGGTTTTCTGCATAGATTAAGTCGGTGAGAATATTGCTTGTCGAGGGATTCTCGCCCATAAAGTCCTCGAACTTAACTTTATGGCCGTCCACCTCTTCTTTTTGGGCGATGGTTTGTGCGACTGCGGCTTCTGTTGTCGCGTACGTTGCTTGAGCGTTAAAGATTGCTGACTTGATATCTGCCTTGGCTCGATTGAGTTTCTCTATATAGTCTTCTTGGAGTTTTGCGATCTCCAAATCGCGGCTAAGCTTGTTTGCCTTTGCGGACCGGTTTCCAACGGGAAAAGACCCCGTCAATCCAGCGACTAGACTCGGTCTTCCCTGACTGAACTGGTCTCCGAACGATTCAGCAAATTGATTGCTGCCGCGCAAACCTTGGACATAGGTTGTCGTTTCAAAGTCGAGCTGCCGCTTCAGTTCATTGATGGCAAGGTTCTTTTGAACGACAGCGATTTGGAGGTCTTCTTGAATTGCGAGAATGTCACCGCGATTTTTGAGTGCCGCAATCAGCTCGTCCTCAATCGGGAAGTCAGGCAACTCGACGGCTGGCATGGTTAACGGTAGTATCTCCACGCAATTTTCTTCGGCAAGCTCAGGGGAATTTACGAGCCTGCGTAGCGATTCCTGCAGCCCATAGATACTCGCTTTGGCAGTCTCAATTTGTCCCTGCTGGTTTGAGATGGATGCCGATGCACGGGATATTTGCGTCGAAATCAGGTCGGTTCCGCTACGGTTTTGCAAGTGTTGCTTGATGGCTTTCAATCGATTTTGGCCGTTACGAGCTTGTTCCAGCAAGTATCGTTGTAAAACAAGCTCCCAGTAGGTTGAGATCACTTCTCGGGTATGGTCTTGAAGTTCTCGATTTGCATTCGCAACTCGCTGATCTGTTTTCAACCCAGCGATACGAATCGAAGAGGTGTTGTAGTACATGCCTGCTCCACGCAGCAAAGGTTGCGTGTAGTTAAGGCTTAGTTTTGTATCTGCTTGATTGTTGGGTTTGAAGAACAGGGAATTGTTGTCGCGTGCGTTGAACATCTGCGAAAGTTCGGTCTTACCACCTAAGCGATTCTTGTCGCGAATCCCAAAAGAGTTCTCCCAGAACTGTTCGTTTAACCGAGATGGCCCACCGGTCGTTAGTGTGTTTCCAACAGGGGACGACGTGTCGTGGTAGTTGGTCTGGGCAAATCTTCTTCGATCTAACTCCCCCAGAGCAATTTGAATATCCGTGCGCTGAATCTTGGGGGTAATAAGTATGCTTTGCACTTTTGGAGAGTGCTGCATGGATAGCCAAACGAGCTCTTCCAGTTGGACAGAACAAACTTTGTTTGGTTCCGCGGTCAAAATGGGTTGCAAGCAGCGCTGCTGCCACCATGGAATAGTGTTTGCATAGAAAGTAGGTACTTCAGCTGGTGAACCTGCTTCCGCTGGCGGTTGGATGGGGTTTTGGCCCGTTACCGGTACCGCCTCCAGATTTAGCATTTCTTGCACGTGAACAATAGGCTGTTGCTGGTTCGAGTTAACGACTCCTGCAGCCAGATCAGGAACTTTCCGGTTTTGCCCATCGGGAGTTGGGAAAGTTTGAAGTCCAATAAGACGCTCAAACTCTTCGCTGGAAATAGCGGATGTTTGCAGAGGCTCAGGCAGATCGTAGGTGGCGTGCGGTTTTTGCGACGGCAAGGGTGGTTGGTTTGGCACATACTGCGCTAGCAAAATGCCATAAGAAAACGTAAGCCATACGGCAAACGCCTCTCTGTGCATTTTCAGATAACGCCCAAAATCCGACACGTCTATCCTCCGTGAAATACCGCTGCTGGTAAATTCGTCCTTGAATCCCAATTGCAGAAGTACGGCTTTCCGTT
>CANHVO010000378.1 GCA_947463915.1 Planctomycetaceae bacterium | reverse complement strand
TTACTTGGTAGTGAGATCAGGAAGGAAACTTCTTTTTTATAGTCTCACTCGACGGGATTTGTCGCACTGACGCGAGAAACTTGCGCCATCGCCTCCCCCAAATTCACGCCGCACAAATAACAAAGTGGAGTGTCCCCCCGCCCCCCCCCCTTCCATCGAACTCCTTCAGCCTCTGCAACGGCCCAGAATTCAGTCGTGAGCAATCGGCCGCGAAGCTCCAGATCTTCCGTGACGATTTCCATCTGATAGCTTTCCCAGAACATCTCCTCGTAGCGAGGCTCGGACAAAATAGCGATAACGTCCCCGTTGCGTTCGATCTGCCACCCGCAGTCCCGACCGTAGTTGGTTTCCCATATTCGTAGACGTCGATCGTAGTCCGGACTCGTCTTCATGTTGCTTGGCGAACGACCATGTTGACCGAGCCCCCGCCAACACGGCTTCCATTTCCAAACGGACCGTCGGGGGCTTCGGTCCAACATTTTGTTCGTCGTATTTCTTGTGGCAAACGCGAGAGACCGTTGGCAATTGTAGCAAACGCGTGTGCCGCCATCACTATTCGAGTCCCCAGTTCTGACGAATTTGAATACTCGATTTCATCGTAAGCATCAATGAATTGCGATGATCCACGCGAATCTCAATCGTCTCATGGCCATCCTCCTTTTGATAGATGACATCATCCACACCCATTGCGGATAGTTCATACGCAATCTTGCCATCGATGCTGAGAATCAGTCGCACATCGCGGTATGAAGGTTGGACTGCGAAAGAAAAATTGTAGTTCTCTCGTGAAACGCGATAGAGCGCGTCGTTAAAAATCCAGGGTACTGTCGAATCAAGCAGCTCAGGCTCCATCTCGAAGAACGAGAGAAGTTCCCATTCTTGCGCGGTGATGGTTTTCATAGGCGAATCATTGAATTCTAGCGACGAACGCCGCCATTCAGCTAGTGGCGGCAAGTAAAGTTTCTAAAAATCCAAGCGGACGATCCGCCACTTAGCTGCAATGGATTGTTACCCGATTACGCGGTGGAACTCTCGACCATCAGAGATCGCCTCCATGATAGCACGGACAATTTTTCCACCTCCACTGGCCGATGGTTCAATTGGTGAAATCGATGAATAATCGGTGCTTTCGTTGCAGATTGTACGTAAATCGATCAGTGTCGCACCGTATTGAAACGCCGTACGAGTGATTGTATCGTTGAATACGCAAAGCCCAGCAATTTCAGAAGTATCCAATCCAGGAACAGAATCGTAAACCGTACAAATCGAAAGGTGGCGACCCATTGCAAGAAGATCCTGTACGAGTTTGCGGTATTCAGCTGTGAACTCGGATAAGTACTCTGCGATACGTTTCAGGGACGAACGAATGTCGGCACTGGGTTGCGAGAAGATATTGATTGCCATCTGAAGCGCATTATTTCCACCGGCGCTTAGAACAAAATGTGTAGCGTCTTCAGGGACTCGCTCAAGTTGACGGAATACAGAAGTGACGGTTGCACCATCCAGTGCAATCACCGTCGCTTGGTCGCCATTCGGAAGACTGCGTCGCAGATGCTCTATGACTGACTCTCCACGGGGCACGTAGAGTGCGTTGTCAAAGATCGAATCTCCAAGAAGTACAATGTGTCGGGTCAAGCAAATTTCTTTCGGGTAACGCCTAAATTCAGCCAGTGCGAGCAGGAGACTCAACGCAAGTCAAAACGGCCGACCGAGCACTTGGCTGCAATTTTTTGTTCGTCCTATTATACGATCAAGTCGGGTCTCTTTGTGTATCTTGAATTCGCTTTTCTCGATCTACTATTGGTTCACAAGGCAATCTCCATAAAGCGACTCCTGCGTAAACGATAGGAGTGTGACTGAGGGCAAAAGGAGAGCCCGGAGGTGCGATTACAAGAGAATCGAATTCAGGTAATTTTTCGAGGACGTATAACGCATCATCTCCCATGGCGACCAATTCATGTTTTATATGCACAGCGAGGAACGCAAGTGTAACGCGCCCTAGTTCGTCGTCCGTAAGTTTCGCGTGTCCGAACCCGACTTGCTTCCCGTCATCGTCTCGAATCAGTTTGCCGAGCGTGAGCTTCAGCTTGCAGGTATGGCAGACGAGATGTCCCTGGAAGCTCATGGCGTTATTTCTTTTGCAACTCGAATGGACGAACGTTCGCATTGACCGAGTGCGAGGAGTTGACTCAACGCAAGTCAGAAACCATCGACCGAGCACTTCGGTCCAATGCTTGGTTCGTCTGCAATTCTAGTAAGAGTGCCTACGATCGTTTCACATTTCGCTTCAATGTCAATCGTGCAAAAGGTGAAGCCTTCTTGGACTTGTCAATGTTATCGATTTCCCACGTCCAGGTTTCGCTCGCACGGTCGTATTTGAAAGTGTTGTGAATGCCGCTCCCATCGGCCAATTTCCAAACGAAAGGGATCCGGTCTCCATCTGGTTTTGCATGTCCAACTCCCTCCGGTGCAAAATTCGTCGTGGCGGTGTTGTCTAGCCACATCACTACATATTCGGCTTTCTCTTTATCCCATGCGATGTGTATCCAAGCCTCATAAGCGGGCTCGCCGTCTGCATCCTTCTCGCGTGAAAGTTCATGGATACGGACATACTGGCGTTTTAGAATTCGGTCGACGTAAACGTCGTGTGTCACTTCTTCATTTCCAACGGTTCCTGTCATCACCCACTCCCCGTCGAGTTTGTCCAGAACCGAGTCAGCTTTCGGCGTCACGGAGTCCTGGGCACAAACGCTACGTGGAAAGTAAGAAATCAACGTCGTGAGTATCGCAATGTAGCTAAAGAAGGAAAGTAGGTGCTGAGATACATGTAGTTTCATTGCGATTGTTGACCTCTGTAGGATGACTGGCTCAGTTGCGCTGAGCGGACGAACGACTCGATTCAGCCAGCCCGAGCGGTGGACTCTACGCAAGTCAAAACGGTTAATCGAGGGCTTGGTTGCAATCGTTTGTTCGTCCTGCCTTATTCTGACCTACCATCGTTAAATAGGCAATCCATGTAGAAGTGACCAACAGCGCGAGTGAAAAGCCCAAGGGGCTATGTACAGCAGTCGCACCACAGAGCACAGCAACGAAAACGATTGCTGCGAGATAGTCTCGAAGCGACAAACGGACCTGACGGATATCGCGAAGCATTGTGGTAATGCTAATTGAAGCAAAACTCATTGGGATCGCACAATAGCAAATGATAACATCAGGCATTGTGTTGGCGAAGGTGGAACCTTCCCATTGGAACGACGGATGAAGTAGCAAAAACGACTGCATGATGGAAAAGGAAATTGAGATGGGAGTTGTCCAATATGCCAGCCTTCCGAGTACGAGAGTCGATGCAATGCCAACGGCAAAAAACCACGGCAACAATGCACCGAAAGCAAATAGGTCACCTATCGGTCCGAGGGCGGAGATTTTATGAAAAGTGAGTGAGTCAGATAGTGCGCGAAGATCGTTTTGGACACCAGATTTATTCATCGCCAGTCCCAACCCTAGCAAGCCAAACACGATCAAGAGAATGAATCGCAGCATTTGTATTGAAGGACGAACGCCACCATTCATCGAGTGGCGGCAAGTAAAGTTTCTAAAATCAAGGCGGACGATCCGCCACTTCGATGCAATGGATTGTTATTTGCCTTTGTTCATCTTTGCCATGGGGCCACGAAGGTGAGGCAGCACCTCATTGTACGATTGGATTTGGTCGAGGAAAGGGACCGCATACGTGGTCAAGAGTTTTGCAACCGTTTGCGAGAATCGAGCTCTCATATTCGATTCGTATTTGCAGTTGAAACCTTGAGTGTTCATTCCAATTCCCGTCTCCCCGAGTTTTCCCCATACGTCCAAGGTATTGCCGAGGTCATCAGGAAATCGAGTATCGAAATCGTTTTGCAATCGTGGCGAAGTCGGGAAAACATGTACATCGTACCATGCACAGCGAGTCCCAGGATCGGGCATGATAATGTGATACACGTCGGCATCGATTTGCCGCACAAAGGTGCATCGACTCGATGCTTCGCACGTGAATCCATAATCGCCAAGGACGGCGCCGAAGAGCTCACGCGCGAGCCGATCAAATTGCTTGTGCGTCAGGGGCTTCATGTCTTTGGCAAATAACGACTCGATTCACCCAGCGGCGGGATGAATCATTGATTTGCTATTGCACCTGATAGCCGCTTGGGTGCAATCGTTGGTTCGTCGATTCTATCATGTCTTGCCAAATACTGCTTCATCGTAGTCAAGCGGAAGGCAAAGATCACCTGCACTGTCATATATCACTTGCCTCCGACGTCCAGTTCTGCCCTGATGGAGCAACGATTCGTTAAATCGGATCTTTGGTTTGTAGTATCCATTAAGTAGTCGCGACTCTAATTCCTTAAGAAGCTGTTTACTCGTTTCTGAGTCGTAATTGGCATATCCGCAATAGATCAAGCAAGCGATCCCGCGATCACACAGCGGATGATCCAGAACCAGTTGCAATTGTCCTTCGTCAATGTCCAACACGATAATGAACGATGCGAACCAAAGTTCTTCGGTGGATTCAACGTCAGCGTAAAGTTGAGCTAGACGCGATCGGGTTTCACTCTCAACTTCTGTTACCCATTCGTACGAATGGATAAGTTGGAGTCTGTCTTTCTGCGATTGAGTTAGCATACGTAATTCGACGAACGACTAAATTCAGCGAGTGCGAGTGGTAGACTCAACGCAAGTCCAAACGGCCGATCGAGCACTTCGCTGCAATTTTTTGTTCTGTCTTCGCTTCGCTCGTGGTAGCTCGAAGGGCCACCATCCGTCATCATCGTGGCAAAGGCCATCGGAATGAGGCGGAAACAAGTAACCGAGATACTCTCGATAAATGCTTTGCCCGTCACAGCCAATCGTCTCTATTGTCCCATCATACTCGCATGCCATGTAGTCATGAAAGACCCCAAGCTCGCTCGGTTCAGACGAAAGCAAGTTCACCAGGGAATCCATTAGTGCGCTCTTCGTTTTTTCGTCGAGCGTCTTTTGGAACATCAATGCTGGTTCGCCGTCGTATCCAAAATCTCCAATTTCTCCATCTCTGGTGTCAGAAAGTAAGAATGGAATAAACTTCAATCCCGATCTCGATCCAGTATCGATTGCTCCAATCTGAAAGTTGAGAATCGTTTGAAGGCAATGACCTGTTGGTTGATTTACTCCAAAAAGTGCAATAAGCCGGGAGCGAATCCACAGAGCCTCAAGCCCAAAGAGTTCCTCCTCAAATTTGTTAGGAAGTCCAACGAGTCGATCTCTGAGTTCGTATCGACGGCAAGCATACGTAAAATCGCCCGCAATGTGGATGAACAGGTATGGCCCATCCCTGGCAACTTTTCCGATAGCGTTGGTAAGGTTTTCAAACACTGTATCTCGATGACAGAACGACTGGGTTCAGCGAGGCCGCGCTAACAGACTCTACGCAAGTCAAAACGCCCGATCGCGGCCTTCGTCTGCAACCCTTTGTTCTGTGGTTTCCGTCTTACGGTCGCGTACAATCGGTGACCAAAGTAACAAATTGGGAGTATAGCAAATCCAACGATGGCGTACAGCAATGAGACTGTGAGTGTAAACAGACTTCGATCCGTCCATTCAAATTTGCGGTAGTAGATTCCAAATGAGTCACCGAAAGCGGTTGTCGTCATTTCCGGACCTCCGTCGACTGAAACAATGCTGCCCTGATATGGTCCCGCATTCTGATCGTTAAAAAATGCGAGGCGGCAGTCAAGTCCGCGAGCAACAAGAGTGAGGTAATTGCTAGGTCCAATTTTGATAAAGTTCACGCGTGGGTCAACTCTAAATGCGATGCCATAAAGCGCTATCGTAACGAACAGCATCAATGTTGAAGCTGTGGCAGAGATTCGGTAGAGGGTTCGCATTTCATCCTCCCACAGAACGCTCGCATTGACCGAGTGCGAGCAGAAAAAGTCACCATTTCAGAGCGCGTCGATCGAGCACTTCGGTCCAATGCTTTGTTCTCGTATTGATGATGTAAGTTTCACGCCGACGTTGCAATCTGGCCGCTAGTCGAAATCCTCATCGTCGCCGGAATCATCACACCCATCAAACCGTTTGTATCTATTCGGAGGCTCTGGCTTTAGGGCGTTCATTAGAGCGGTTAGGGAATGGGCGGCAAGTACAACGTCATCCAGTTTACTGTCCTCAGGTAAATTGTCCTCGAAAATCCAATGAAACCAGATCTTCTTCTCACGCCCTTTTGTAGGCTCACGAAACCCCTTTCGCCCATCAAATGGAAAAGTAAGCAGCAGCGAAACGTCGTGATCGTAACTCTCCACGCGAGCAACAGGAACAGAAAATCTCGGCAATACGTCACGGTGCTCCAGAATTGCATCACGCAGATCATGTTCCGACCCGATTCCGTAGAACCAGCGAATCTGTAACGATTGGCCCTTTCGTGTGTACCAATTGTTTTCAGGCTCACCTCCGTTCTTCCAAAGAAGAAAAGCAGCATGCTCATCTGAAATGTCGAATGGGAGGCGTTCAAGGTCGTCAATCTTCAGCTTAGGACCACTGCAAGATAAGTTCAACTTCGGCCAGCTATATTGGGTTTTATAACTCCGCTTGAACTCCCAAAGGCTACCTCTGATTCCCACTGTTCACCCCGTACGATGTGTTGATCTGCAGATTACGAGAACGACCATGTTGACCGAGCCCCCGCCAACACGGCTTCCATTTCGAAGCGGACCGTCGGGGGCTTCGGTCCAACATTTTGTTCGTCATTCGTGCGGCAATATTCCGCCAAAGGGTTGGAGAACGGCATTCACGCGATCCCTAACCAAATCCCAATTACAAGGCGATCCCCAAATCGG
>CANHVO010000377.1 GCA_947463915.1 Planctomycetaceae bacterium | reverse complement strand
TCCGTGCGTCGAAGCGGCGATCGCTCATAACAAAGCCAATCACGATGCCCGCGACTAGGCCCCCGACGTGGGCAAGATTTGCGAGTGCAAATCCCTTGGTGCTGGTGGTGAATCCAAATACCAGAATCAGAGCGGTCATCAAATACACTTGAGCTGGCAGATAGATCCCGAGATCGGGCCGCAAATTCGTTTTCGTCGCGATGTAACCCAGGAGCCCGAACACAACTCCCGAAATGCCGACAAAGTTGGGCGACCCATACCACTTTCCTGGCATTAAGCCCTGAAACAAATGCGACACAATCGCGATCAAGAAGACCATGAATGCGAAACGACCGATGCCCTCGAGTCGCTCGATGAGACGCCCCAAAGAAGCCAACGAGAGCATGTTAAACAGCAAGTGAAGTGGATCGCCATGCAGGAAAGCTGGCGTGAAGATTCTCCAAACTTCACCTTGTTTGATCGAAGCTGCTGGGTCACCAGTGCTTTGATATAATCCCAGATCAACAAACAACAATTGCCTCACGATGCTGCTGCCAAATTCGCCCGTCGCACGAGTAAATTCCGAGGCGATTCCGAGAATAACGCACACAATGACGAGAGTTAACGTCAATGGCGGCAGGCTGCCGCTGAGCATATTGGGCCTAACTCTCGAGCGAGGAATCGAGTACGACGTGTTCTTGTGATACTCGATCGACTTTTGTTTTTTCTCTTTGATGATCGATTTGGCTTGATCGATCGCTTGATGGTACTTGGCATCCTCGGGACTCGCTAAGAATTGCTGGTATTCTTTTTTTGCGAGCTCGAGTCTGTCTTCGTCGCGGATCCACACGTCCCATTCGTTTGGGTCGGCTGTGGGTTCGACGTGCGTTGGGATGTTTTGAGTCAATAGGTATGCGACGAAGGACTCGGCGTTGGATTTTCCTGTAATCGAGGTCAGATGTCTCATTGGGTCAGTCAATTGGCCGGAGTTGATGGATCGGTACGTAGTATTTCAGGTAGCGTCTGCCGTTGCTGTAGCGAACCCCGCGGAGATCTTCCACCAAGATGGTAGCTCGTCGCGTGATCCGATTTACAATTCCCTGCAGTACGGTACCTTCGAATGGAAAGGCGACTCGCGAGCCCGCCCGAATGTTGAATTCCGTTGCTGCTCGCTCTTGTTGTGTGATCAGCTCGTGGCGATGTTCGGTATGTCCGAACATGTTGCGAGCGATCGATTGAAATCTGCCGGCTGAACAGTCGCTTTGGATCCACGCCAGCATTTCGCACAAATGGATCATTTCGTGTTCAACGATTCTCTGCATGGCCGTTAGGCGATCCTGGCATTCATGGCCACAGACCCGAATCGTATCGCCCGGTTTTCGGAAAGACTGAAAAAGGAGGGAAGTCGAAAGCGCAATCTCGTAGTGAGTCCGGCCTGGCCGGGCTCGGGTTCCACGGAAAATGGTTCGAGTGGTTTTGCCACCCGCGCGTGTCATTCGTGAACTCAGTCGAAAGGACAGCCCATAGGATCGCGCCAATGGAAGGCATAGTCCTTGAAAGAATTGCTGATCGTATGCCTCTGCCATGACCTCAAGGTCTTGTTTGGCGATCTTTTGGAAATTGCGAGTCTCCATGGCTTTGGAGGAGGACAGGACGCGATTTCCGATCGAGGATTGCAATACTTGGCGATGCGACCAAGCGGAATTCGGCAGGTAAAGCAATTCAGCCAAGTTCCGTTGGTAGTCCGTTTTGCTTGGGGCGACTGCAGGTGGGACCGTCAAAGCCTTGGGAAGTTTCAGATGTGGCTTTGGGACAGCGTTTCCAACCGCGGGGAGGTCTTGGCGGGGCTGTGATTTGCTCGCGGGGGCTGGTTTCGGGCGCGGCGAAGTGGGGGAGCCGAGGTCCGACACGCGTCTCCGATTCGAGTTTGAATTGCCTTGTGAATGCGTCATTGCTACCTCCATTCCGAAATCTTACGAAAAATCCTAGTTTTCGCTGCTTCAACGCACCAATATAACACGGATTGCCCTAGGTTCGCACCTGCAACAATTGCTCATAGGCCTATATACTGAAACATTCGTCCGTTTCACATGTTTCCGAATCATCTCACTCAATACTTCGTTCCCTATGCGTCTTTTTTTCGCTTTTCGCGTGTTTTTCGCTGTCATGTTCCGCCGCGACGCTGCCGTGCAAATCCGCGAACTGCTCGATGAGGGACCAGCGAAACTTGGGCATGCGGAAGCGACAAAACCAGCACCCGTCGAACCGAAACCAGCCGTAACACCACCAAACGCGACGCAAACCAAGCCGACGCGCCGCAACGAAGGATTGACGCTGCTGAGCGCGCTGCAACGCGAAGCGCGTTTGCTCGATTTGGTTTGCGAGTCGCTTGATCAATACAACGACGCCCAAATCGGTGCCGCGGCCCGAGATGTTCTCCGCGATACTCGCAAGACGCTCGACCGCATGTTCGGACTCCGCCACTTGGTAGAGTCGCCCGAGGGTGAACCGATCGAAATACCAAACAATCCGTCTCCGGTCCGATGGCGAATCGTTGGTAAGGAGTCGGGGAAAAGCGGAACATTGAACCATCCCGGTTGGCAAGCTACCAAATTGGATATGCCTCAATGGTCCGGTGGGGCTGACGATTCCATGGTGATCGCAGCCGCCGAAGTCGAAACCTAGTATTGCTACCTCCCACGGAGCGGCAACGCGGTGAAGCATTTTGTTGCGAAACTTATCAAGAGTTTCTGTGGTTTATGCAATGCAGCCGAAAGTCTTGACGACTTTCGCTACAGAAAAGTCTGTTTTCAGCAGAGGAGAATGCTTCACCGCGTTGCCTTAGCGGAGCGGCGCGCGCCCAGTTGCTAACATTTCAAATAGTCAGATGATTGTTTTTCGAGGCCTAAAAACGAATGAATGTTCCGAATCCTGTGCCGTTGCCAATCGTTAGCGAACACATGCGTGTTCGCTCGCACGGCCGCATTCATTTTGGATTACTAGAGATCTCCGAGGCCGAGCCAAACTGCTATGGTGGAATGGGCCTGATGGTTGAAACCGCAACGGCTGTGCTCGAAGCGAAGATAAGTCAGTCAGGCCACACGGGGTGTGTCGTCGAAGCCGATGCGTATTGGCAGCCCCGCATTGAAGCGGTCTCGAATAAATGGTTGGGCACGCATGGTTTTCTTCCTGTGGGCTCAATCCGCGTTATCGAGGCGCCACTACCTCATCAGGGGATGGGCTCGGGAACACAAATGGCATGCAGTGTGGCTGCATTGCTCACAGCGGCTGAGCATCGGCGAACTCAATTCGAGACGCCATGGATCGCGAATGTTACTCGCTTATTCTCGATCGAGTCGCTTTCAAAACAGAGTCAAAGAGGGAAACGATCGAACATCGGCCTCTGCGGTTTTCTCGATGGAGGCTTCGTTGTGGACAGGGGGATGCAGCCAGCAAGCTGCTCCGATGACGTCTCATTACCGAGGACACAGCGATTTGAGTTTCCTGATTGGCCCGTTCTCGTTCTCCAAGACACCGAATCTCGAGGCGATTCGGGACACGATGAAGCTAGGATGTTTGAGCGATGTTCTGTCGTCCCAAATCCGAATCGTGAACTCATGATGAAAACGATCGAGCAGGAGATCCTCCCTGCAATCGAATCGAAGGATTGGGAACGGTTTGATATCGCACTAGGACGTTACGGTCGTTGGGCAGGAAAGATATTTGAGCCTGTTCAAGGTGGAGTGTATCGAAGTCCGCAAATCGCGCACTGTGTCGACGTTGCGATAAAGCTGGGGCTTCGAGGGGCGACGCAAAGCAGTTGGGGGCCGACGGTCTGTGCCTTTGCAAAAGATGCGGAACATGCCAAATGGTGCCAATCTCGTTTGCAGGCGGAACTTCCACAATTGAAGGTGAGCACGACGAGAGGGGCAAATGGCCCTGCTCAAGTTGAGTGGCTATGAGTTACATCGGACGACTTGCTCCATCGCCGACCGGTGCACAGCATCTCGGAAACGCGAGAACCTTTCTTGTGGCTTGGCTCGCATGCCGACAAGCGGGTGGGGAATTGCTTCTGCGCATCGAAGATCTCGATACGCCGCGAACCAAGCTCGGGGCTGCAGAACAGGCGGTCGAGGATCTGCGTTGGCTGGGTTTGGACTGGGACGCCTCAAATCATGAGCAAAGCTTTACCGTTCAGTCGAATCGCGAGGAAAGATACTCGCAGATCCTTGAGCATTTGAAAGAAAGAAACCTGGTCTACCCGTGCACTTGCTCGCGGAGCGAAGTCGAACAAGCGGCCAGCGCGCCTCACGAATCGGTCCTCGACGGTACGATTTATCCTGGCACTTGCTCGCATCGCAGCTCGCTTGACGCTGCAGTCTTGGATCGGAGCGGCCAGAAGTATGCCTGGCGATTTCGAATGCCGAGCGGCACTCACGAATGGTCGGATGGACTCTTTGGAACTCAGTCGCTCAACGCAAAAGAATTGCTCGGCGATTTCGTCGTCGGTCGGAGCTATGGAGTCACGGCCTATCAGCTGGCGGTGGTCATCGACGATCACGATTTTGGCATCAATCATGTCGTCCGCGGGAACGATTTGATTTTTAGCACTTACCGTCAAAATGCAATTTATCATGCGATGGCTTGGAGTCCTCCGGCATGGTTGCATGTTCCGCTGGTGGTTGGTACCGACGGTAGGCGACTGGCCAAGCGGCACGGTGACACACGCTTAAGCATGTATCGCGAACAAGGTGTCTTGCCAGAGAAGATGATTGGCTATCTCGCGGAAACACTCGGATTAACGAAAGATGTATCCTCGATTTCGGCGTTGGAGTTGCTGGCATCACTTGGGCCAAACAACGATTGGATTCAACGCATGACAAGAGATAACATCGTGTTTGATCCAGAAAGGCACTAGTTGGTGTACCGGCTTCAGCCGGCTGAAGCCGGTACACCAACTAGTGCCGCGTATCGGCTTGGATTGTTTGACTATATTATATTATCCTGACACATTTCGTTTCATCGTGGGTGAGCGGCAGGACAAAATGTACCACGAATCGTAGCTGGATTCGCCAGAATTCAGATCACACTGTATTCTGGCGAATCCAGCTACGGTATTTTTCTTTCCGCCGTTCGCCTTTGTACAACCCTCTCCTCCCCGACTTGTTGATGCTCTCCGACCCCACGAATCCCTCTCTCGCCAACACGGCAATTCCCACAACACGTGAGATGGATGAATTCTTGATGCGAACGGGGGAGCTGCTGCATAAGCATGGCACACCCTCCCATCGACTTGAGCGAGTCATGACCAAAGTGGCCAGAACGTTGGGGGTCACATGTACTTTTTTATACACGCCGACTTCTTTGATCGCGTCGATTGGCGATTCACCCAATGAGCGAACGTACATGCGTCGTGTCGATAGCGGTTCCGTTGATGCCGACAAATTGATTCGATTCGATGAGATCCTAGAAGAACTTGAAGCCAACAAGATTGGGGTTTCGCAGGCAAGGGAAAGGATGGAGTCTGCTGCGATTTCTCCGGCCCCTTTTTCTTCGGGCTTGACTGCAGTCGTCTGCGGACTCGCTTGTGCGGCCATCGCGATCGTGTTTGGTGGTGGTGTGGCGGAGGTGCTGACCGCTGGGGTTATCGGCTTGGCCATTGCCGGTCTCGAGGTGCTGCAAAGCAAATTAGGTTGGGAGCAAGGCTTGTTGTTTCCGGTGGCAGGCTTTTTTGCGGCGATTTCGTCGTTGATGGTGGCGCATTGGATTGTACCGATCGATGATCGCATGGTGACTCTAGCATCGTTGGTAATCCTCCTGCCAGGGCTAACATTAACGGTCGCGCTCACGGAGTTGGCGGTCGGGCATTTGTCGGCGGGAGTTGCGAGGCTGGCAGGCGCTTGCGTTACGTTGCTGACGCTCTTTATCGGAGTAGCGATCGCTTGGCGAGTTGCGCCGCAGTGGCGGACGTTGCCAGTAGAAGCGACGCCGCTCCATCCACTCTTTTACTGGCTAGCGATTGCGGCGTCTCCGGCGGCTTTTGCTGTTTTGTTTCGCGTACGAAGATCGCGGTGGTGGGTCGTATTCGCTGTTAGCCTCTCAGGTTTTTTTACCGCTAAGTACTTTGGAGAATGGTACGGTACCGAGGTCGGCTCGTTTTTGGGAGCGCTGGTCGTTGGTGCGGGGAGCAATCTCTATGCACGATTGCGTGATCGACCCGCGATGGTGCCATTGGCGCCTGGAATCATTTTGCTCGTGCCTGGATCGCTTGGTTACCGTTCCCTTTCCGCACTTCAAGATAGGCAGACAGTACAAGGCGTCGATTTTGCTTTTGGTATGCTGTTGGTTGCCATGTGCCTAGTCGGAGGACTTCTCGCGTCGTCCGCAATCGTTCCTCCAAAACGCATTCTCTAGAAAAGTGTAAAACGATTGTCCTCAATCGTTTCGGCACTGAAAAAGAGAAACGAAGTTGACTCGGACCGAAATTCGCTACTTAGCGTTTAGTAGAAAGCGACGAAAAGTGCCCGCCAAGCGGTTGAGGACAACCGCTTTACACTGACGGCCGCTTTCGTTGGGAGCGGCTTCGCCTTTTTCCAGCATATACCTTTCCAAGCTCTCCAGCGATTGCTTACCGCCTTCGATTTCGGCGCCGATTCCGCTGTCCCAGCTTCGATATCGGTTCTGCGATTCAATCCAAGTAGTCTCAGAGCGAATGCCGTCGCTCTGCGACTCCGGTCTCGTATGGCTATATCACACCACGGATTGCATCCTCAACTTTACCCACATTTCCGGACAGATCTCGTACTCGTACTCAATGAAATGGTACTCGTACTCGTACTCGATTGTTCATCCGATCGAGTACGAGTACGAGTAC
>CANHVO010000376.1 GCA_947463915.1 Planctomycetaceae bacterium | reverse complement strand
CGTCAGAAGAACCGGCGGACAGGGCAAGTCTTTGTCCAGGAGATCGTGATGCACGATTTGGAAATGCCATAAGCGTTCTCCTGTCGCTGCGTTTAGTGCGAGCAAGCAGTTCGCGAACAGATTCGCCCCCTTCCGTTTTTCCCCGTAGAAGTCCGGCTCCGCTGTCTTGGTAGCGACGTAGACGATGCCGCGTTTTTCATCCAGCGACTGACCGCACCATGGCATCAGGCCGGTCGCGTTTTCAATCGCTTCCGCAGGCCAAGTGTCATATCCCACTTCGCCAGGCCGCGGGATCAAGTGGAATATCCACCGCTGCACGCCAGTCCTGACGTCGAAGGCTCGAACCGACCCCTTGCCTCCGAGTCCACCCACGATCAAAACATCTTTGTAGGCGATTCCTGGAGTATTGAGACCCGAACCAAGATTGATCGAGCCATTCTCGCCGAAACTTCGGATGGTTTTACCGGTTTTGGGATCCAATGCGAAAAGTAAGCCATCTATCGAAGTGAACAATCGCTGCTCACCGCCATTTTCATTTGCCCAATAAACTAACCCTCGCTGCCGCGCGCGGCCTGGCGCCGTTTTTTCATTCACTGGATCCCATTTCCAGAGTTCCTCGCCAGTGACTGCATCGAGTGCAACCACTTTGCGAGACTGTGTCGGTGTGAAGAGCTTGCCGTCAACAATGAGGTTGTTCGCCTGATACTCGTCCGCGTCTCCTGTCTCATAGGTCCAAGCGACTTCTAGTCGAGAAACGTTGGAACGATTGATCTGTTCGAGCGTCGAATAGAGATTACGCTCTTTCCCTCCGAGATACACTGGCCAATCAGCGTCCTGGGAGTAAGCCATGCTGAGCCAACAGCTGCTGATGGCGATCTGCATGACAGGGAGAACGAAGGAGCGTAACAAATCAGGAAACTTTCAAAGGAACAGCTTGTGGAACTCAGACCATACAGAGCTTAACTGCGTCTGTCAGGCCTGTGATTGGGTCGCCTGCTGGAATGAACTCATGGGCAAAGTAGCCGTCAAAGCCCGTATCGGCAATCGCTTTGGCAATCGGTGGGTAGTACAGCTCTTGCTGGTCATTGAGCTCATGCCGGCCTGGGTTGCCACCGGTGTGATAATGTCCGAAGTATTGATGGTTCTTTTGAATGGAGCGAATGATATCTCCCTCCATGATCTGCATGTGGTAGATATCGTACAGCAGCTTGAAATTATTTGACCCCACCTCTTTGCAGAGCTCGATTCCCCAAGCAGAGTTGTCGCACATGTAGTCGGCGTGATCGACTCGGCTATTTAGCAACTCCATATTGAGAATGACATTCTTCTTTTCCGCGACACCCACGATCTTCTTCAAGGCGGCGACACAGTTCTTCATACCCGTCTTGCGATCGATACCGCGAGCGTTGCCTGAAAAACAAATCACATTGCGAAAGCCAGCCGCGGAAGTCGCTTCGATAGCTTCGTTCATGGCCTTTAACGATGATTCGTGGTACTTTTCATCGCACAAGCCATCGGAAAGAGGGGACGAGGAAACCATCGTGCACACCAATCCGTATTTTTTTAGCATTGGAAAGTCCTCCGGCCTTAGGAGGTCAATGCCGACTAAGCCGAGCTTGACCGCCTCTTTGCACATGTCCTCCAAAGAGAGTTTTCCGTAGCACCATTTGCAGACGCTTTGCTTGAGTCGCCCTTTTTTTTCATCGATGGTCTCTGTTTTCTTGTCTACTGTTTCTGCCGCTGGTGTAGCAGGTGTTGCCATGGTTAGTGAAACACCAGCAGCCACGGCGCCAGCGGCACCAAGACCAAAGCTTCGCCGAGTAATCGTTTCGTTTTCTTGATTGTGCATAGAAGTATTCTGTTGGAGAGGGAAAGGTCTAATTATTTCGTGAGGGGGACACAAATGAGTTTTTCGTCATTCCGAACATAGATGCAGCCGTTGGCGAACGCGGGTGCACACCAGATAACATCTCGGCCGAAAGCGTTGTTGGTTGGCTCGATGATCTTCTCACGAGAAATCTCTTCGTATCCTTTTGGAGACATTCGAGCGATGATGATCTCACCTAACTCATTAAACAGATAGAACAAATCTCCGGCGCGAACAATAAACGCAGTGCCGCTTCCAAGAGGTCGCCTTCCGATCGGTTTGGAAGTTTCCCAAAGTCGTTCGCCAGTGTCGATTTTGAATGCAATTAGTTCGCCGCTTTGGTCGAAGCCATAAACGACGTCGCCGATGCCCATCGGTTGCACATTAACCGGCGACATCGCTTTCTTGGCTACGTCTCGCCATAGTTGCTTGGCCGTCGGTGTTTTGTCACCCAGTTCGATCAAAATGTTTTTGTCGGAGTATCCGCCGACGAACAAATACTTGCCGTACTGGATGGGGGACATAATGATCGAGCCATTGCTGGCTTCGTAGGGGATTGTCCAGAATAGTTTTCCCGTATCCGGATCAACCGAATTGATGGCAGCTGGGTTCGGAAGAATCAGTTGTCGTTTTCCACCAGCGGTAATAATGGTTGGTGGTGAGTAGCCTTGTTCTGGTGCCGTACCAAAACGCCAAACCTCTTTGCCGGTTTTCTTGTCCAAGCACACCGTCTGCGAACCTTCGCCGCCGGCCAAGGTGATCAAGTGGTCGCCGTCGATGAGTGGGTGGGCAGCATAGCCCCAAAGAGCGGAATTCGTCTTGTATTGTTCTTTCAATTTCATCGACCAAACAACGGTACCGTCCTTGGCTTCGAAGCAATACAAGTCACCTTCGGCACCAAGCGTATAAACGCGATCACCATCCACGATGGGAGTACATCGCGGTCCAGCTGGATAGGAAATGGCGTAAGTGACCGGGTACTCTTTCTTCCAAACTTCCTTTCCTGTCTTGCTGTGAAAGCAAAGGACCCGTTCAGTACCTTCGAAAGAACGGCGACCAAAGTTATCCACTTTGACGTTGTCCTTCGTGACAAGGTCTGTCACAAAGATTCGGTCGCCAACAACAGCCGGCCCAGCGTAGCCGCCGGCGACCGGCATCGACCAACTTGCTTTGAGGCTGCCTGGAGCAAAGCTCTGGGGAGGTTTTGCGATGTTCCAAACGTTATCCCGTTTGGGACCCATCCATTGCGGCCAATCCTCGGCTTGGCATCGTTGGGTCACGGGGGCAAAGCTAAAGCCTAGCATCGCAATCAAGCAAACAAGTGGTTTGCGGTTCTTCATCGGGTTGCATCCTTGAAATTCGGTTTGTTCTACTCGGTCGATTCCGGGCGACCCGATTATACCAAAACGGCAACCGAAACGCGCGGCGTAATCCGTATCACAAGAACAAGATGTTATTGCACAAGCACGACGCGCAAACCAGTGAATGGATAGCAATAATTAGCACGACGCGCAAGCTAGTGAATCGATAGCAAAATCACTAGCTTGCGCGTCGTGCTAAGGTCGTTTTTATGCTGCCGCTCGCCTACGACAAGTCGCTATTCCCCAAGGTTTCGATCCAGACCGTTTGGATATGCTTCAGCTTTCGGTGAATGGTTCGCGGTACGACATTCAAATCATCTGCAACCTCTTGAATCGATTTTCCTTTGAGCTTGAGTTTCACGATATCTCGGTGAAAGTCGTCAGGAAGGGCATCCATCAGAATCTGGTATTGTTCTGACATGGCGGCAATCGAATCCGGACCCGCCATTTCTCCCTTTCGGTTCAAAACAAAGTTCTTCAGCAGATCGTTTAAGTCCGTGACAAGGTTTACTTTTCCCCCGCCACGACTGAGAGATTTTTGAGCACGCTTTTCGGATGAGACTTTATGTTTGGTAACCACAAGCAGCAAACGGATCAAGTCTTCACGATCCGTTACGTCCTGGAGCGATGCATCGTTGAACAGCGCGCCCATGACCGACAACGCAATGTCTTCTTCATCTCGTACCGTCCTGGAATCGGTACCGAAATGATGCCGTGCTTTTTGCTTTGCCTTTGAAAAGTAGCGATCCCAAAGTTTGGAAAGAGCATCGTTGTTGCCAGATTTCAATTCGCGAATCCAGCGCGTAACCGATCCAGATGAGGAGTCTGTGGACATGGCAGTAGTTACTTTGGGGAGAAAAGCACCTAAACAACCCCCTCAGTATGGGTCTGTGAGTAGAAAACTTCAAGCTCTTTAAGGGTAAATGACCGTGATTAACTCAATAAATATCGTGTTCAGCGGCTTGAAGTCTGCCGCTAAGCTCCTTGTGAAGTTGCCTTGAGCCCGCCACAATCAAGTTGCCGCCCCACGGGTCGTGTTGTTTGCCGCCATAGCTGGAGAGTATGGCACCTGACTCAGTTGCGATGAGCGCGCCAGCCGCGACGTCCCATACTTTGAGAAACCCAGCCCAATAGGCATCCAGCCGACCTTGAGCAACGTAACACAAGTTCAGAGCTGCTGAGCCAAGTCGTCGTATGCTTTGACTATGTACCAGGATATCCACGAACTGCGCGATCTCTAAGGAATCCTTTTGAACTTGCGGTGGAAAGCTTGCGGCTATGAGAGCTGAGTCTAGTTTGGTGCAGGTACTGCTCTGGAGTTTTCGACCGTTTACCGTCGCTCCTTGACCGAGGGTCGCTACGTACAATTCTTGGGCCATCGGGTCTAAGACAATGCCAAGTACCGTTTGTCCTCGATGCATTAATGCGATCGAGACCGCGAAGTTGGGCATCTTGTGTACGTAGTTGACTGTGCCGTCGAGCGGATCAACAACCCAAAGCCACTCCACGTTCGAAGCCATTGCTCGAATGACGTCTGGCTGCGAGCATTCTTCACCAAGGAATTGATGACTGGGAAAGGCAGCCAGGATTCGGCCTTCGATGCATTCCTGAGCAGCCACATCTGCGTCCGTCACCAAGTCTTTAGGTGCTTTTTCGCGGACGGTGGCGGTCTCAAGCATGTCGCAAAGGATTTTGCCTGCAGATTGAGCCGCTTCGATTCCAACTTGCATTGCATCGTGTACTAAAGCATCCATTTTGTGCATTTCGCTAAATTCGAGTGTTCGATCGTTGGGGCAACGATTTCGTTGGTTGTCGCATTGAGCTCCGCTTGCTATTGTTTAACCAGTTACGCTGGCATCGGGCTCGTCCCATGGCCCAGCCTGGAACGAGGGTTCGGGAATTGTCAAACGCTCAACGGACGGCTTGCGCCGTGCCGCTAATACTATTTCTCTCATCATACACCGAGTTTTATCGCATGAGTTGGGATCTACAACACAGCACCGCGAAATGGACGGAACCTCAATGGTCCGTAGATGTCGCTCTTTCCAATGACCGATGTCAACCTTCCATCAAGGTACATGACGCCGCGAATCGAACTCATTTGAGTATTGGAATCATGCCGCATGAGCCGCATGGAGTGCACTCCGCTGTCGGCATCCAATCTGGAGACGCCTATGTGCGACAAAACGACTTGATCGCCATTTTCCCGGAAAATAAACCTTGGAGATTTGGCTACCAGATAGACCTTCGCATGCTGGAAAGTTCGCCGACCGGCATGCTTGCTATTGAGTTTTGGCTAAGCATTCAGACCTCCCTGCTCGACACCCATCCGCAGTTGGAGTTGCGATTTCAGGGAGACTCGTTTAGCCATTCCGTGGGAAATTGCTGGACGAGCCAAGGTTCCAGCATGGGGGTGTTGGTGCATCCAATGGATGAGCAAGACTGCCAAATCAAGTCCGTAGACGATGAACTTCGTATGACCGTGTTCGGTCGATTCATGGAAAAGGGAGTGATTCGAAGAATGCGATTTCGATTGATTGTTGCCCCCAAGAGTGAGTCTGCCCAGTATTGGCAAGAACGTTTCGAAGAGTTTTCAGGAAGCCCGCTGCCGCTCACCACATAATCGTTCTACAATCTCGGTTGTTTTAAATCACTACATTCATTTGGGAGCGGATATTGGCTACGAACGTTGCAACTCGAAAAACAGCAAAGAAGACAAACGTTAAAAAGGCGTCCGCAAAAACTGCGACGAAAACTGCGACAAAGACATCTGCGGCAGCTAGGTCCAACGCGACCAGCAAAGCCATCGAGCCTGTGAAATCAAAAGTAAAAGCGAAGGCGACCAAAGCCAAGCCTGCAGCCGCCAAGCCTGCTGCCAATAAGGTCCGAACTGAGACGGTCAAGTCTTGGTACGATTACCCACAGTTGTACGAGCTTGGATTTCTCAAAGAGACACCAAAAGAGTCGAAGTTCTGCGAAGCTGTCTTTAAGAAGTATGTTCCATTCCCCGTCAAGCGAGTGATTGAGCTCGGTTGCGGTTCAGGTCGACTCGTTTGTGATATGGCGACTCGAGGTTTTGACATGACCGGTTTGGACCTCAATCCAACCGCGCTTGAGTATTGCAAAAAGAAACTTAAGAAGCTTGGTGCCAAAGGCGAAGCCGTCGTCGGTGACATGACCAAGTTCGAATTCGATGAGCCGTTCGATGCCGCAATCAATTCGATCAATACGTTTCGTCATTTGGAGTCCGAAGAAGCCGCACTTGCGCACTTGGATTGCGTTGCCGAACACTTGAAGCCAGGCGGAGTGTTTATTCTCTCGCTCCATTTGCTACCCGTCGATGGCGATCTGTGGGGAACCGAACGATGGGCCGCCAAAGAAGATGACTTGTCGGTCTACTACGCACTCACCGTCGTCGAAACCAGCATGAAGACGCGATTGGAGAAACTGCGAATCTCGATGCTCGTCAAGAACAACAAAGAATCGTTCCGCTTGTCCGACCACATCACGCTGCGGATTTACACCGCGCCTCAACTCAAGAGCCTGATCGCAAAATCGAAGAAACTCAAGCTCATTGCGGTTCACGATTTTTGGTACGACATTGAATCGACACAAAAGCTCAATGGAGAAGCTGTCGACTCAATCTT
>CANHVO010000375.1 GCA_947463915.1 Planctomycetaceae bacterium | reverse complement strand
GTGGGCTGCACTTCGTGAGTGGATGGAACGCAGAAATGAAATACCTGCCCCGTTGGCATCAGAAACATCTGGCTCAGAACCTGGAGTCGTCGAGCAAGTCGCAGTTCGTGGCTAGCGTTGATGTAGCGGAAGGGCGCGAGCCCTCCGGTTTCGCCGTGTTGACTGGTCACTCACCGAACGGCTTCCGCCGTTCCACTAACCGATGAGTCCCATTTGTCTAACGCCATGCGGTAAATCGTGATTTCATGAAATGACTTTTGCCATCGCAAAAAATCATTCTCGAACGTTCAATTCGAGCTTCCAGCTCTGATCGCTTCGCGTGCTCTTGCACCAGAGTTCAAAAACGCCGAGCTCGGTAATTCGGCTTTGGAAGCGAACGGGTACGACCTGTTCTCCTTCCGTCGCGGCGAGCTCCACTTCCAGAGGAGATGTCTCGATCAGTTCCTCTTCGTCCCAACCTCTGAGATAGGTTCCCGGCTGGTCCTCTTTTCGCATTGTGCTCGAGAAAAAACGAAAACGACCGCGTTGGCCAACCTTGAGTCCGACCTCCCGACTCTTGATATCGGTTGAAGTTCCTTCCTCCATCCCCTGAGGAACTACGCACAAAGCTTGAAGTGGTCGAGGCATGCCCGGGATCGATGGTCCAGAGGTTTCAATCCCTACGTAATAACTGCGAGCAGTACCTCCCCGTATTCGAATGCCACCTTGCTGCTTCGTCCAAGCGTAATAGGCAGCACCGCACGCGACCGCTTGATCGAGTTCCTCAACGCCCCCCAGTACGACTGGCGCTTGGCCGTCATCGCTCCATGAGGCCAGCGTTTGAAGCATGCGTTCTCGAAAAGAATCCGAATTGAAAACTCCACCGTTAAAGAGCAAATGCGTCAATCGCATGGGATTTTCACCACCCAGGATGAGATGATCACCCAAGAAAGCTCCGACATGCTTCGTGATGGCGGTGTCCGACTCGAACGGTAGTCCGATTTCCTGAAATCCGCTTGTTCCATCGCGTTGCGGCCGCTCGTCCCGAGCAACCAAAGGAAAGAAACCATCGACCAAAGTCGTTTCGACAAGGCTTCGTTCCAGTTCAATGGATACGGTTCCACCAATGAGTTTGCTGCCTCTTCCCAGTACGTTCAACGGATACGATGTCGATGCCGAGTCACCATTTAGCAACGACTCTTTTGCAAGTCGGCAGGAGTGCCAAAGCGAAACAGACTGCCAAGCGTTGAGCTTGGTTCCCTTGGCTGCGAATTGTTGGGACGCGACGTGGGCTAATGTCAAATCCATATTGTCGCCCCCCACCAACAAGTGATTGCCGACCGCCAAGCGATTCATGTTCAACTCGCCATTCTCCGATTGAATCTGGACAAGGGTCAAGTCGGTTGTTCCGCCACCAACATCGCAAACCAAGAGCACGTCGTTCTCGCGAAGGGACTTGCGCCAGTTCTGCCCATGCGCATGAATCCAGTTGTACAACGCGGCTTGCGGCTCTTCCAAAAAAAGGAAGTCCGATGGAAAGCCTGCAGCCATAGCCGCTTGCTTCGTAAACTCACGAGCCACTAAATCAAACGATGCTGGAACAGTCAGTACGACCTGTTGATCAGCAAATCGGGCATCCGGAAACTCGGCATGCCATGCATCCACGAGATGATTCAAAAAGGCCGTTGTTGCAGCGATGGGCGAGACCAAGGGAGTATCCGCTTCGGATTCCCATGGCAAAATCGGCGACTGTCGATCCACCCGGGTATTGCACAACCAACTCTTGGCCGCGGCCACAACACGGTCGGGCTGTTCGCTTGCAATACGACGAGCATACTCGCCAACAATCCCAACCCCAGATCGAATCGAGGGGACTTGCAACGCTGGATCGTCGACCGACTTGGTCAAATACAAAAAAGAAGGCAACGACAGTCGCCGCTCGACAGCCCCTGGCGCGACCAATTGTGGAATCGGTAGAACCGCGACCAAGGCTTCGGGTTCAGCGAGCGGAGCGAACGCAAGCACCGAGTTGGTCGTTCCTAAATCGATTCCGATACAATACGTAGAGGGCATTTCAGCAAGCTTTAAGTGGGGGATCGCAACTGCATCACTGCGATGCAACCATCGATTATTGCGACAAATGCCTGTTGAGCAACTCCCAAGCCGCGATCTCGCGAGCCCCAGCCGTCTTTTCGATGATGATTTTGTGCCGAACTAGCTCTCCTGCGATCTCGAATGGGTCAAGCATATGCTTTCTACTGGCAACGATCGCCAATTCCAAAATGCTATGCCGAGCGCGATTCCACCCCCAAAAAGCCCGAGTTTCGGCTTGCCGAACAAGGGCACAATTGGCAATCGCTCGAGGCTCCGACACGTCCCAATGGTTGACCGCCAGCCCAAAACTCCGGCAGCTTAAGTCCAAAACCCAACCGATTTCGTCATCAAATCGAGCCGCAACCAACTCGGAAATCTGCCCATAACTAAGCCCGATCGCCGATCCACCTGACGATTCCGCGGAGGATTCCGACGGATTGCACAGCCCAAGCACCGCTGCCGCCATCAACAATGGATCATCGACAACGTGAAACACAGCGCGTGAGTGATCGCGAAGATTGGCAAACGTCTTCGAGGACTGGAACGGCTTGAGGGTCCACGAGGTCAAATCCAAATCGACATGAGGACCAATGGGAGAAACATGCATCGAGCCATCACCGTTCTCCGTAGTAAGTATTCCCTCAATGACCATGGTTTGCAAGCGATAAGCGGTAAGGTGTAAGCTCTAACCGAGCGGCGATTTGAAAACTACCGTAGTTGGATTCGCCAGAATTCAGAACGTACTGAATTCTGGCGAATCCAGCTACGAATCACGGTATGTTTTTCCTGCTTCTTTAGCCTTTAGCCTTCCCCGCACCATACATGTAAGGGTTCAAAGTCGGGTCGTTGTACATCTTCATTTGGCGATAGGTTCGGTGCCGCTTGGTTCCCGCGTAGATGTCAGCGAGCAGTTCTTCTAGCGAGTGAGCGAGGTCTCTCTGTTGAAGCCGACAGATGGCTAGACGCATATTGACTTTCTCGAAGTGCTGTTCATCGACGTCTTTTCGTGCCAGTTGTTCATCAAGATGGAAAACTCGAAGCGACATGATCGAAAGCCTGTCGATCGCACTGCCTGGTGTCTCTGTATTCAGTTTTGCCTCGGCGACATGCTGAATCTCTTTGCTCTCCAGGTCGGCCGTTATCCAATCATCAACCTTTTCGATCCAGTCGTTACGGGCCTGATTGAATCGGTCGATGTTTCGCTTGACTTCAGCAATCTTTGCATCGGTAACGTCGCGACTCCTCGCGATATCCTCTTCATGCCATAACAAATAGTTGAACTGGTGTTGCTGGCAAGCGGTTGCAAAGAGGGATGTTACCGTTCCATCCAAAGCAAACGGATTGGAGATGGGTTCCACGTGCCATCGGGCAACGCAGTCAACTTGCATTTGAACGACATCCTGGACGTTGATCATGGTGAACATCTCGATTTAGTCGCTTAACAGTCAGCCTAAGGCGTACTATGTTTGTCGGATAGTACACCTTAGGCAGACTGTTAAACGAAATGCATTTAGAAAAGTGTTAAATCAATGAGCCTTTTTGCGTCGGTTAACCGACCATTGGGACAATTGTTCGCCACTAGGCTGCGCGAACAGAGCGGCAGTTTTGTGCCCATTGAATCCAATCGGAAACTTCCGCAAGGTCTGGAACGCTTGCTCCTCGCAGCAATCGTACTCCCTGCTTACCGCTTGCAAATCGAATGACTTTTTCCAGCAACTCCGTCGGGTCGCTAGCAGCAACCTGCTCAGCCGATGTCAATCCGCTTCCAACGATCATCTGTGCATCGTGCCCTCGAAGATTTGGAATGCGACAGACGAGAAGAGCCTGATGCTGCCACTGCAGTATCGTTTCCGCCGAAACCGAACGGTCGCCAAGTTGCGATGCAACGCTCTCTGCGTGGACGGCGACTAGATCGCCAACGGTTCGCAAGTTAAACGGGGCAAGTCGCTCGGCCATCTTGGGACCGATGCTTGGCGCGTCAACAATTGGGCTTTCAATGTCCAAGTAAAACTTCCAACCTGAACGCTGCGTACCTGAACTTGGCGAGCTAGCGTTTCGTGAGCGAGTCGCCGAAGATGACGAAAGGTCAGTATAGCCAGCAACCGCACGTTGCGTCCGATCGAATTGCCCTGCAGGTAAACCTTCAATGCTTCTTTCGCTGGAGCGGACGATGCGAGGACGCGTTTCGTATTCTCGAGGGATGCCTTCATTGTCATTAGCTCGAGCAACATAATCCGGATTGCGTCGGACTCGGCTCGTGCGATCTCGGTTCATTTTCGCTCGATTGGCTCGATCGCGAACCGTTCTTCGCTCCGATCGAATCGAGACGACTTCTCCACGTGTGCGATTGCTCAAGGATTTTCGCATGTCAGAAATCCAGTTTCGGATCCGGGCAACTTCGAACGAGGTTGCGCTTCGCAACAATTCTTGGCCCGTAGAACCGGTCAAGAAAGACTCAACGCGATGCACCAACTCGGCTGCTGGCAGACTGCGTAAAGCGTCCGAGCGATGAATTCCACATCCAACCAACACTTGCGCGTCAAATGCTCTTAGTCCAGCTGTACCGCACATCAGTTCCGCTACGCGTTGAATTTGTTCCAACACTGCGACATCCACTCGAATCGACGAACTCAAATTGCCGGTTGCTGCTCGCAACAAATCGCCCACGCGATAGACTCCGACCGCATTCAGTCTACGCATCATTTCTTGGTTAACACCAGGAGCGTCTTGCACTGCGTTGTCCACGTGGAGGTAGTAGCGACGCCCCGAATGCGATGGCTCCCGCAATGTTTCGTAGTGCGTGTTGACGAGCTTCGATCCGCTCGGCAACCACCAGGAATGGTTCGCTTGCTCGTTCGCCAGGCCAGTAAGCTGTTGATTCAATTCTCGAATCTCCATTTCTGGTGAATCGGTGTTGAGAATTCGCAATGGCCGTGCGTAACGATCGCTGGCGAAAACTGCGGACTGGTCCATGCTTGGGTGCATGCCAAGTTCGCTTTGGGAATCCATCACGAAGTTGGGACGTGCATAGCGTAAGACTTCCACCATACGTGAGACCGTGCCGCCGTGTGCGGCGATTCGGCGAGCCATGTGCTCATCGCTTGTCGCAACGAGAAGTTGTCGGCCATCTCGCGAGAAACCAGATAAAACGTGAAGAATTTGTTCGAGTGATTCACCCCGGAAACTTCCAAGCGAATCATCCAATAGCATGGGAATACGACCGATTCGCGGCACAGCAACTTCCGCGATCGCGAGTCGGATTGCGAGATCCACAAGCTTGCGTTGGCGTGTGTTTTCGCTTGGCAAATGGTTATCGTAATACTCCTTGCGAAAGCCAAAGTCACTTGCATGGGCGCCAAAATTGGACGCAATTGAGTGCTGATTGAGGTACGAGGCTTCTACGGCCCATGGTGGGAGTTGTCGAGATGCGCCCGACGTGAGTTCGCGAAGGTACTTTTCGGCAACTGGAATCAACGAACCTTCAATGGTACGTCGATACGGAGATCGTGTTCTCAAATGCGACTGAACTTCAGCGAGTCGACGATGCGATTGAGCTCGGCGATCCCAGCGTCGTAACATTTCTTCTGCATGTGCGTGCTGCTGTCTCAGTTGAGCGTCATCCCAGCGTTTCGTAGGGAATGTTGCGGTCGACGTCGCATGAGTCGGATGTATCGTGGAAGATCTGCGACCTTCTGCTTCGACGGTTGCTTGCTCGGTGAGCAACTGGTCAATACGGTTTTGCAATCGCTTGCGCTCGGCAACAAAATCGTTGCGGTCCGACGCCGATTTCGCTTTGTCGAAGGCCGCGTTTTGCAGCGAGACATTGTTGAACAGGTTCGCCCCGGTCTGAATATTGAGGCTATCCCGATGCTCACTTAGCTGCGAGTTGGCTTCGTTGACCAACGAGTCTTGTTGCAAAGCTCGAAGGCGAGCGATTTCCACTTGAATGGTGACGAGCCGCTCATTTCCCGGCGTTGCGGAAGGCTGGCAACAGCGGTCGGCCTTTTCAGCCGCTTGCTGGTTCAAGTTTTGAACGTGCAGCAGTTCGGAAGCGATTCGGTCGCGTTCAAGAGACCACCAAGCGCGATCGTGATCCACGCTTTCAGAGCTGCGAAGCCGATCCAAAAGCTCTTGCTCTTCGGCCTTCAGACGCTGGTAGCCTTCGTCCAATTCGCTTTTCGCGGCCGAGTGAACACCCAGTCGGCTAGCAGCCCACCAAAGTTTTTCAGGGGAAACAGTGCCGAGTGGACTGCAAAAAACCATACCGAGGATATCGCCCCGAAGTTCGTCCCAGCGTCCGTCGTGCTCGTCCCCTTCCCAAAAAATATTTCCCAATCCACGAATTTGATCGCGATCATCTGCATGAAGCGCCCGCTCCGATGGGTGCAATGGTGAATGGACAAAACGGGAGGGCAAAAGCGGCGAACCGCCCGCGTACGACATCAAACGAACATGGCCCGTGGCATCGGCCCACTGCATCGAGCCATCGATGGTCTCGGACTCTTCGTTGTAATTGAGTTCGTTGGACCAATGGCCGCGAAAGAGGAGGCCTTTGATGAAGCGGCTCATGGCTGCGCTTCCGGCAGCGGCCGTTGCGTAGATCGCGTTCACACCGCAGGCAAGTGGTCCAACTTGCAAGTGCTCAGCGGAATTCTTCCGATCGATATCCATTCGAATAATGTGCATACTAGGGCTCCTCCCTCACCATAATTCCTTTTCAAGGCGACCTATCCATCAAGTGCGCCGTGGGTCAATAAGGAGCCTAGCACAATGGCGTAGACTAGGTAAAGAGCAGTTGACCAGGAGATTTAGTTAGGGG
>CANHVO010000374.1 GCA_947463915.1 Planctomycetaceae bacterium | reverse complement strand
TGCCGTCCAAATTGTTCTCGATAAAGATGCTAATGTGGAAAAAATGACGGAGACCATCAAAGGGATGCTGTCCGAAGAATTGCGAGTTGCACAGCCGCAATTGCGTAGCCAGGTAACCAAGGAAAGTCTGGCTGGTCCGCAGTTAGGATTGCTTGTGGCGATGGTCGTTGTTTTAATCCTTTCCGTCATGATCATCTACAACACGTTTCAGATGAATGTTGGCGAGCGGCGTAGGACCATCGGTATTCTGCGGGCAATGGGAACCACTCGCAAGCAGGTGCTGTTGATGATCGTTCGGGAGGGGATGTGGCTCGGAGTGGTCGGGACATTGTTGGGCTGCATCATTGGCCCTTTTGGTGCGACCGCATTCAGGATGTCGTACGCCAAGTTCCTGCAGATCGAAATCCCAGCGAGTCCATTTTCCATTTGGCCCTATTTGCTTGCGGGCACCTGCGGTGTGACCGTTTCGCTCGTTGGTGCTTTTCTTCCGGCTCTATTTGCATCTCGGCTGTCTCCGTCGGAAGCGATGCGTGTGGTCGCAAAAGGTGAGTTTGCCGCAAATCGAACGATTTTCCTGCAGATTGGGAGCCTGTTACTCTTGGTCGGGTTGTCCATCCAAACTCTGGCTTTGAGCGGCATAATTCACATCAAGCATTCGGTACCAGCCCTGCTTCCCCTGACTTTCGGTGTAATCTTTCTGATACCCGCAGTGATTGGTGATTTGACACTTTTTGTGGAAAGGCTCTTCCGCTTTTTTTTCAAAACCGAGGGCATGCTCGCACGTCGTCAAATCCTGCGACATCGTGGACGTTCTTCGCTCACGATCGGAATCATCTTTATCGCCATGGGAGGTGGGCTAGGACTGGCGAGCACGATTCTAGACAACGTTCGGAACATCGAGGGTTGGTACTCGCGTGCCGTGAAAGGCGACTTCTTTATTCGGGCAGCGATGCCGGATATGAATAGCGGTCAGGCTGCCGACATGCCAGACGGATTGACTGAAAAAGTGACAGCTATGCAAGGTGTGGAACTGGTTGATTCGCTTCGCTTTGTGCGAGCGCGCAGCAATGAAAACTCAGTGGTCGTTGTGGTTCGCAAGTTTAATTCGAAATCGCAAGAGTACTTCGACCTCATTGAGGGACATGAAGTTGAAGTGATGGCAGGAATCCATCGCGGCGAAGTGGTTCTTGGGTCTGTCCTCTCCCAACGATTGAATATCCATGTTGGTGACACATTGCCTCTTGAAACCAAGGAGGGGTCGACGACGCTCCGCGTGGTTGGCGTCACGAACGAGTACATTGCCGGAGGTTTAACAATCTACCTCGAGGCTTCGATTGCGAAGAAGCTTTTGGATGTTGATGGTACCGATGTGATCGTGGTTAAGGCAATAACCAAGGAGCAGGCTATCGTCGAACAACAGCTTCGCAAGCTGTGTGATGAGACAGGCATGATGTTCCAATCCAATGTCGATCTGCTCGGTTTCGTACGAGAAACCACCAATGGGATGGTGGGGGGACTGTGGGTCGTATTGGCCATCGGTTCCGTTGTTGCGGCATTCGGATTGATCAACACCTTAGCGATGAATATTTTGGAGCAAACTCGCGAAATCGGAATGCTGCGAGTTGTAGCGATGACTCGGCAGCAAGTCCGAAAGATGATTTTAGCTCAGGCGTTCTTTATGGGAGTGATTGGCGTAGTTCCAGGCGTATTGATCGGCTTGTGGATTGCGCTCATACTCAACTTGTCAACTCAGCAGGCTACCGGTCGAGCTATCGAATTCGGGCTTTATCCCTGGTTGATTGTATGTTCGCCATTGCTCGAATTGCTGGTCGTCGTGGTCGCAGCGCTGATCCCCGCAGAGCGGGCCGCACGAGTCAACCTATCAAGTGCGTTGCAGTACGAGTGAACCAGCAAAGTAGCAGGCACGCTCCGTCGTGCCGTCCGCGGGAGTGAGCCAACCATGACTACTCCACCGTAGCTGAATTCGTAAAAATTCAGAACCAGCTGAATTCTTACGAATCCAGCTACCGCCCTCCTTCGCGAGAACTCACCAAACGATTTGTTCCGAATCGAATACAGGCCCTTCGATGCAGGTTCGTTGGTAGTCCCACTCGCCATCCGCTTGTTTGATTTTGGCGACGCAGGTAAAGCAAATGCCGATGCCGCATGCCATGGGGGTTTCCAATGACAGTTCGCATGGAACAGAGTATTCCAAAGCGATCTTGCTGACCGCTTCCATCATCGGTTCTGGCCCACAGCACGCGATGCGAACCGGCAATCCAGAGCTGATGTTTCGGTCCGATTTTTCTGTATCCAACAGCGATCGTAGCAGATCCGTGACGCGGCCATGATGGCCTTGCGAACCATCATCTGTGGCGATTCGCACTTCGGTGCAAGCCTTTTCGAAGTCAGGAACACCTGCCAGGTACTCTTTCGTTCTTGCTCCGTAGCAAAGTGTTACTTTCTTGGCATAGCCATTGGGTTGGCTTGGTGTACCGTATTTCGACTTGCCCAGTGCCGCGGAAGCCAACGTCAACATCGGTGTTTGGCCAACTCCGCCTGCTACCAAGATGAGATGATCCGTTGGTTTGGTGGAAAAACCGTTTCCAAGCGGCCCCCAAAGTTCGACTTGGTCGCCGGTCACGCATTTCGATAAAGCTTGAGTGAATTTTCCTTTGACCGTGTAGACTACGCTGACCGCCTCGGGCTGCCCGTTTTGGTCCAAATGCCGATCGTACATCGCAAGCGCACGTCCGATCAACGGATCGGTACGTCCCGCGATGCGTATCATGAAAAATTGGCCTGGTACTGTTTTGCGAGCCAACTCGGGTGACTCAACCGTTAGCTGCCAAGTGTCCTTGGCAATACAGCAGTGCTTCACGATTCGAGTCGACACGAAGTCGAATGTGGCCTCACAGCCAGGGGCGTTGGATAGAGCGGTACTCATATTTACTCGAGATCAACCTGGGGTCTGTTCCCACGGAAAAAGACCAAACCAATTCCCACTAGGATGACGATGGCTTGGCTCAACGCGAAGAAGGCCAAGTAGTAAAACGTGGTGGCATTAAATCCGTATGAGTGAAGGCCCACTCCGAGCAGATTGGTGCCGAACATGGACCAAGCGGTGATGATATTGCCGAAGATGGCCAAAATGCCGAAGCCGAGGGCTTTGACCATCTTGTCCCACTTGGCATGCAGCAGCAATGCGTTCCAAAGAACGATCATCATGGCCCCGTTTTCTTTCGGATCCCAGCCCCAGAATCGGCCCCAACTGTCGTCGCCCCAGAGACCTCCAAGAACGGTTCCAACGAAGCTAAAGAAGAGACCAAAGCAAACAACGCCATAACAAATGCGGTAGAGCGTCGGGATAACTTCGACACCCGGTGCAAACTCCCATTTGTCTCCGGGCTTCGGAAACAATCGTTCGAGCAAAGTAAACACGACGATGCCTATCCCAAGGAGCCCGGCAGCAAACGTAGCGCTATACCCGAGAGACACGCTTACCACGTGCGTCGAAAGCCAAAATTGGGTATCAAGAACCGCTTCGAGAACCGGCATGGAATCGCCGACATTCAGAACGTGGGCAACTTGAAGTGTAAGGTATCCAGCAACCGAGGCCACTAAGACTGAGATAGAAACGGGGAAGAGCAATTCGGTGACGGTACAGAATAAAACGATTGCCCAGCCGATGAACACCGCCGCAGAATAGAGCGTTGCCACCGGAGGTCTTTCGGAGATGTAGATTCGGCAAACGATCGCTGTGGTGTGAACGAGCAACGTAAGCACGCATAGCGAAAACGCGGTTCGTCGTAGAGAGTCCCGGGCAACAATGAAACTAAGAAATGCTAGAACTCCGCAGATCACATAGAGTGTTTTGGAGATAGCGATTGGGGAGAAGTTCTCGTACCAAGCTTCAAATGGAACCTTTCCGACTCGAATCGTTGAACCAAATTCTTTGATCACGCTCGCTTTGAAATCGGCGGTTTTCTCATTGATGGACAATGGTTTTTTCTCATCGGCCGAAACGCTCTCCATGAGTGCCATGAAGCTCAACACCGATTCGGTTTTGGATTCCACTCCGGTGGTTTTGTTCTTGACGGTTTCGAAAAGAGCTGGGCCAAAAGCATCCCACTTTGCTGGCGGCGCTTTTTCTCCGCTCTGGGGAGCATTGCTGACCAGGGGTGGAAGAATTGCGATGGGACCGCGAGAGCGAATGCGTTCTACCTCCGGCTGCAGGCTTCGAAGGGCGGCAATGACTTGAGAGGAATCGCCGAAATCGCGAGGGGTTATTGGGGTGTACGCTGCGAACAGATTGTCTAGAGTCGAAACTTTGTCGATCGCCTCAGCGAGTTTCGATTGCTCAAAGCTCCAGTCTTCTCTTTTGGTTTTGAAAAGGCTTTCTAACTGTTCCGGAATCTTGGACAACCCTTCTCGAATTTGATTGTAGGAATAGCGATTGGAAGTGTGACGCTGGAGCCCAAGAGCATTGGTCGTTTCCACCGCATCGATTCGAATCAAGGGGCTATCCAGAACCCATTCTTCCCTCGCAAAAACCGAAAGGATCCACTGAGCTGCTCCAATTTTTTCGCCGGTCTTGAAATCGGGTTCGTAGGTGTGGCCATCTTTGCTCAATGCAAACTTTTTATTGGAGAGGACCTCGAGCACTTCGCCAGCGGCAGAAGCAAGAGGTTTGATTCGTCCGCCATATTGAACTGGGATTTCTCCGATGGCATACCAGTTGATTTGCTCTGCGGTAACTTTGGGAATGCTCGCGCTACGCGCAACCCATAAACCAACCAGACTGCAGGCGGCAATCGGCAAAACAATTGCGGTGATTTCTCGCTTGCCAAATCCTGCAATGCTCTTGTTTTTCATTAGCTTCGCCGACAACTCACCCGTAGCCGATCTCAGACGATCGTAGCGAGAGGCGAAACGGGCAAAGGTTCCTCCAAAGTGAACTAACATCCCAAGTCCACACAGAACGCATGCCACATAGGGAATCAACCAGCCGGCATTGGTCACGACTTGGAGTGTTGTTTGCTCGACACCGTACGGGTTCATGCTACCGTTCATATAGCCTGACTGATAAAAGGTCTCCCCGCGAAACCGCATTGGATTGTTCATCCAAATTCGCCCTTGCTGAAGGGTGTCTCCTTGCGAGTCCTTGATCTTTACGTAGGAGGAATAGTCTTTTGGTTTGGATGTCCCGGTGTATTCTTCCATGACAACATCGTCCAAGATGATCGAATACGGTTTGTAGTTTCTGCGAAATCGTAGACCGAAATCCCAAGTCTTGCCGGCAGCTTCCGCTTGCTCAAATTCCGACTTGTACATGATGGCATCGTCGTTAAAGAGTTGGCTAACTGCGAACTTGCCGATGACCCGTTTGTCCTCTTTGTTGCGAAGGGTAACATAAGCCGTCGCGTAATTGGTTTGACTCTTGGCGCCGCCAGACTTAGGAAGTTCTTTGAATTCATATTCGCGAATGCCAACCCCCATAACTTCGTAGTCATCGTCCGAAGGCCCTGGCAAACGTTTGCGATCTTCGCGAGTCGAGTTGGTCATCCAACGATCGACGCGAATCTCGAAAGGGAGCTTTTCGAAGGTGATAAATTTCTTATTGGCTAAGGATTGTTCCAGCATCGGATGTTCGAATGCGACGACATGGTTCTTGTCCTTGTCACTCTTGTCCACGAATACCAATTCGACCGTATCCAACTCGTACGCCACTTGTGTTTTTTGGCCTTCGAAAATTGCGACGCGTTCTTCGTGCTGTGCATCACCGAAAATGAATTGACCCAACATAAGGAGTCCGACTCCCAAGTGAATCAGAACATTGCCACCTCGGTTGCCAAACAGCAGCAGTAAACCGACCAAGAGTACCACGCTGACGACCAAGCTTTTGGTCAATTGCCATACGATACGAAGTCCGGGATCCGGAATACGGAAGGCATCATTGGTTGAAATCAAGAAGTAGCTGATACCTAAAAGAATGGCGGTCACCGTCCAAATGGTATATCGAACAACGCGTGTTTTCGGGTTCCATCCGATGCACCAAACCAAGGCGCCGGCCGCGAGGCCCCATACGCTTGCCTTGACGCCGCTCCAGAGCCAATCGTAGCTAAAGGGCGGTTCACCTTGTAGACCGTCCCCCAAGTGGGCGCTCAGCACGATTAGCCCGACTAAGATAAAGCCGATGACGGTAAAGAACATGCCGGCAACAAAGCGGCCCCCTTTTGCGTTCATTACAAAGCGAGTTAGTTTGGCGGCGATCAGGTTGATCAGCAAAATTAAGCCGATCGCAGCCCCGCCTGGGATTGCAAATGCGCCCCGAACAGCTTCTTTGTGGGGCCAAATCGTTTGAGGCATGAAGACATCGAATGGAACCGATGCGACCCAGCTATTGAAGTATTGTTTCTTGACATCGACGATGGTCTCTTCGTCTTGAGCCAATGTTCCAACGAACAGGATCAACGTTCCCAATGCAAACATGGTGACCGTGATCTTGAGCGAACCCATCGCGCGGAGAGCGAGCCAGACGACCCTTCCCAAATCAAGCGGGGCGGCGGTCGTCGTCGATACAGCACCACTACTAAATGTTCCAGTTGCCACGCGGAGTTACTCCCAACGCAATGTGTTGACAAAGCTCAAAAAGGTTGACTTCTCTTCTTCCATCATCCGCAATTCGCAGTTTAGTTTCACGAACATGCTCATTCCACCCTCACCCATCGGGATGGCTACCACTAACAGCGAACGGGCATCGGGTTGGTCCGAAGCGCGAATCGAATAAAGTTTGGCCGTCTTCGTTCCAACTTGAAGCGTTTCCGCTTGTTCGACTGTTTTCAATGCCAGCGATTCCAAGGTCGCTTGGTCGTTGACTGGGATGGTTTGGCTCAGCCACATACCCGCATTTTGAACAGGTATGTCTC
>CANHVO010000373.1 GCA_947463915.1 Planctomycetaceae bacterium | reverse complement strand
TTATTGCTTTGTTTCACTGGAAGAGTCGTGCCATGGTAGTGCCGTTTGCCTTTGCCCAATCCTCAAAACCGTGATTTCGCTTAAGCAAGGGTGCTAGCATTCCTTTGAGGATGCATTCTTTCGATTTCTAACTTGCCATTCCCCCGTCGTAACCTACCTTTGGGTTGGCTTCCTAACAACGACCAGTCTACGCCTTGAGAGGGAACAATCGCAAAATGAGCCTGGCAACACCAGTAACTCCAACTCCGACTGTCACGGATATTCCATTCGTCGACAGACGACAACAACCCGGTAGCGGCGAGCGCGGCGAACGGCGGCAGTTCGGAAATTCCTACAATAACCTTTCCCAAGAAGGTCGGCAGTTGGCTGAGGCAATCGACAGCTACAAAGTCGAACATCACCGAAGATACATCACAACCGATGAATTGATTGGTGTTTTGACAGGACTCGGATACAAGCGTTCCGAGGCTCCAGAGTAAGAGTAATTGGCGAGGCAACTCGTCCTTATTTGATGAAAACGCCGAGGTTGATGAAAACGCCTTGGAACATCGCCCGTAGCGAAACTCGGCTAGAGTTTCGTTCCTATTCGAGCATAAAGCCCCGACAACTTTCACCCTATGTGTTCTGGTACTTGACCTCGCTAGATAATTTCGAAAACGAAAAAATCGGTCAGCAAAAGGGGCGAGATGGCTTTCACGGTCGATGAGGTGGATCGAATCATTCAAATGGCTTGGGAGGATCGAACCACATTCGATGCCATTCAAATCCAGTTTGGACTAACGCCAGGTGAAGTGATTAAGTTGATGCGGGCGGAGCTAAAGCCTTCTTCGTTTCGGCTTTGGAGGGCAAGAACAACGCAGCGACGAACCAAGCACCTGCGACTTCGCAGTGCTGAAGTGAATCGATTTCGCTGTCCAGATCAAAAGAATTCTTAGCTGCAATGCGATCTGCTGACTGCGGTTTTCGGGAACGCTGTCAAGCATTTTTCGCTGCTGAAAACAGGGTTTTGCGTAGCGAAAGTCGTCAAGACTTTCGGTTTCATCGCCTAAACGGCCGAAACTCTTGACGAGTTTCGCTACAAAGTGTTTCACGGATCTGGCACGAATCGCGTCCTCCACTAGCCTCCAGGTTCGCTTTCCACCTTGAGGCATGCCTACAGTCCTTATTCTGCAGCAAGGGAGTCGTAACCGCTGTTGCGGAAAAGCGAACCATTGCCAGCGTTTTCTAGTCCTAGATTGCAACGTGTTTGCAAGGCTTTTTGTGCTTAAATGTGTCTGGACTCAGCCGGCGACTTGATGCAATATAGAGCGGACATGGATGTGATCGGGCAGCATTACTATTAATTTGGACAACCTGTGACAACGAGCTCTTTGCCGACGGAACGAACGGCCGCTTCGATATTTTTTTCTGGCACCACCTATTTCGTGCACTTCCTCGCTTTGGGGTTTAGTTCTTTCCCTTTGCAGACCCACTTGCGCAACGTTCTTACGCCGGGGTCCGCCAGCCTAGTCGCTAGCATTGGGCCCATCGCAGCCTGCGTTACGTACTTCTTCTTTCGTTTTGCGGAATCGCGTGGGTGGACCAAGTCGCCGCGATTGGTTTTGTTTTGCTCAGCGCTAGGTGTGGCGGTTTTGCAATTGCTGATGGGCTGGCGACTCCACCAGACCACGACCGGTCATGTTTTGCTTGGTCCAGTTTTGGACATTGCAATGTGCATGCTATTGCTGGGCTGTGTGCAATCCAGCACCATGACGTTGCTCAATCATATCGGCGTTTCCACTATGGGCGACCACGCATATTCGGTTCGAGCGGCGGGCTCTGCAGGCTACATGTTGGCTCTGGTATTGATGGGGTCGTTGAGCAGCAGTGCCGAAGCCGTATCCGACTACCACATGTTTATCGGGGCAACGGTCAGCGTGGTACATGCCTTTATTGCATTCCTAGCATGGAGACTGATTCCCGATGTTCAATCCGCCTACGAATCAACCAGCTCGAAAATACACAACGCGTTGCCATCCCCCCCCCGAACTACACCTTCCATTGGAACGCACTCGCACTCTGGGCGAATGGATTGGTATGGATTATTGCTGCTGGTCTGGATGGTCGCAATTTGCGAAATGTCCTACGGTTTGTACGCACACGAGTTTTTAACAACAACTTACGGGAACGCTGGCTACTTTGTTTTCGCGATGGCGGTTGCTGTTGAAATCAGCGTGCTCATCGCGATGCCCTTTTTGCCGAGCATGAAGCGGAAGCTGCTATTTGTTGGTCCGCTTGGATGGGTGCTGCTGTTTTCGGGCTGCTTGATGGCCACGCAAGGCTTTGGCGTTTTCGGAGTTTGCGCGATTGCATTGGCTTTGAATTGTCCGTTTCAGATCTCAGCCAACGAACATGCTCACCGGTTAAATCCGACGGTGATGGGGGTCGCGTCGATGACCCTTGCTCAATCGCTTGGCTACACGACTGCGACCTTAATCGCGTCGATTTCATCGCGGTTCGGTATTGGGCCAGCACCGCTCTGGATAGTTGCATTGCCGCTTTCGGCGTTAGCTCTGGTGCTCGCCGTGAGAAAACTCGCCCGAGAGAACGCGGCGCTCGATATCAACGATCTTGGCCAAGCGAGCAGCGTGTCTGGGAGCCGGAGTGTAGCGAGCGCCCAAGAACGACCGAACGACTTCGAAAGCGGATTCGGGGCCGATGACCCGTGCTCCGATGCAGAGGACATTCATGTCATCATGCTCGACGCCTTGGCGAGCGGAGTAAGTGTCGTGGCAAAGACTAGCTCGGATACCGGGAAACTTGTTCGCCGCCACGCTAACGCCAACTCCTGACCCGCAAACCAATATCCCGCGATCGATCTCACCGGCCAGGATCTTCACAGCGACCATTTCTGCAAAATCCGGAAAATCGCAGGAGTCGCCGGAGTGGGTACCGCAATCGATTACGTTAATCGCTTGCGAAAGCAGGAGCTTGTACACATCGTTCTTGAGCAAAAAACCTGCGTGATCACCGCCAATAGCGTATCGAAGAGGGCTGGTTACGGTCATAAGGAGAATTCTTAGATTGGAAATAAGGTTAAGGATAGGCGGGAAGCGAAACGAGTTTACGTCACAAACTTCATCAAAACAAAGGCAAACTTGGCTGTTGGACAGGTGAGTCGCTGTTGCCGTTCTGGACAAACATTGTTACACTTCGTGGCCCAAGGTTGTGTGAGTTTTTAGGTTTTCGGCAAGTTGCCCCAACCCTCAATCAACTGAATTCCTCTATTTTTTACGCTGCGTCGAGAGTCGGTCTCAGAACTTTATCGCCAAGAAGGATTCACGTAAATCGATCTTTAATCGGTTGTTTCTCTTTCCCATGCGTCTAGCCGAGTCCTCCCGCTAGCATACCCAAGGACTTTAACGCATGGTTAATCGTACCCTCATTCGCTCCCTAGAGGATGATATCCTCGAGGAAGAACTCGAAATGATGTTCGGCGATGTCGCCGGAAAATTGTTTGACGAGTCACTCTTAGACGCCAACAAGCAATTTGATGTCAACCAAATTGTCGAGGGCAAGATTGTCGAAATCAACGACGAATTCGTCGTGGTCGACGTCGGCTTCAAGAGCGAGGGTGCCATTCACAAGAACGAGTGGGACGAGCACGAGCCACCACCGGAAGTCGGCCAAACCGTTAAGGTTCTGATCGAAGAAGTCGAAGATCAACACGGAGCCCCAGAAGACGTTCGGGCAATGATCAGCCTCAGCAAGCGAAAAGCTGAAAAGATCATCCAGTGGGAACAGATGATGCTCTCGGTCCAGGAAGGCCAAGTGGTCACTGGTACCGTCACTCGCAAGATCAAGGGCGGTTTGCTCGTCGATATCGGCGTGCCAGTCTTCTTGCCTGCTAGCCAAGTCGATATCCGTCGTCCGAATGACATCGGCGATTACATCGGCCGCGTGGTTCAGTGCGAAGTCCTCAAGATCGACGAAACACGACGCAACATCGTTGTCAGCCGACGCTCGCTCATCGAAAAGCAACGCGAAGAAGATCGCGAGCACCTCATGGCCGAACTCGAAATCGGTCAAATTCGAAAGGGTATCGTCAAGAATATCGCCGACTTCGGCGCGTTCGTGGACCTTGGCGGGATCGATGGTTTGCTCCACATCACCGACATGAGCTGGGAACGAATCGGTCACCCAACCGAAATGGTTTCGATCGATCAAGAAATCGAAGTCAAGATTCTGCAAATCGATCGCGAAAAACAAAAGATCGCTTTGGGACTCAAGCAAAAGCAAAACAACCCTTGGACCAACATTGCCGAAAAGTATCCTGTCGGCACAACGATCCCGGGCGAAGTTGTCAACGTGATGAGTTACGGTGCATTCGTGAAGCTCGAGCCAGGTATCGAAGGGCTCGTTCACATCAGCGAAATGTCCTGGACTCGCCGCATCAACCATCCAAGCGAAATGGTCCAAATCGGCGACAAGATCGACGTCAAGATTCTTGGGGTCGATGCTCAAGGTCAACAGCTATCTTTGGGTATCAAACAGACACAATCCAATCCTTGGGATGTCGTCATGGAAAAGTATCCAGAGAACGCTCAAGTCACGGGCAAGGTTCGAAATCTCACCAACTACGGTGCGTTCATCGAGCTCGAAGAAGGAATCGATGGTTTGCTCCACGTTTCCGACATGTCCTGGACCCGCAAAATCAGTCATCCAAGCGAGTTGCTCACCAAGGGCCAACAGGTTCGCTGCCGCGTGCTAAGCGTCGACCAAACCCGTCGCCGAATTGCACTTGGTCTCAAGCAGCTTGATGACGATCCATGGAATACCACGATCCCTGCCAAGTACCAACCAGGGCAGTTGGTCAGCGGCAAGGTTACGAAGATCACCAACTTTGGCGTATTCGTCGGACTGGAAGATTCCCTCGAGGGACTATTGCATATCTCGGAATTGGCCGATCACAAGGTTGAGAACCCAGAAGATATCGTCAAGGTCGGCGATGAAATCGAAGTGAAGGTTCTGCGAGTCGACAGCGAAGAGCGAAAGATCGGCCTATCACGCAAACGCGTTGATTGGTCCGAAGAGCAGCACTTGGCTGAAGCCGAAAAGGAAAAGGAACAGGCTCAACAGCCGAAGTCCGACAAGCCACAAGTCGAACTCAAGGGTGGTCTGGGCAGCGAAGGTCTGCTCATCCAAACACCTCCTGCGAACTAATTACTCAAACGATCTATTTCGTTTGTAAAAATCGAAAGAGGGTTGGTCGAAAGACCAGCCCTCTTTTTTTGTATACTCGTTTGTTTTTGTATCTCCGTTTAACGGTCAGCCGTAGGCGTACCATTAAGTCGAGCGGCAGAGTAAAGACGACAGTAGCTGAATTCGTGAGAATTCAGAACGTAGCTGAATTCTTACGAATCCAGCTACGAATCGTGGTACGCATACGGAAGACTGTTAAACATATAATGAAACGGTATCACGTTTACATTCAACCGAAAAAGGGAACCTCATGTCCACTCGCAACTTCCGCACGATCTCCCTATTCGCACTCTCAATCTTTTGCTTTTCCCCCATTGCGTTCCACGATGCTTATCTACACGCCGAAGAGCTACTGGCAGGAGTTGGCAAGGCGGACATCTCCGAGCCAACCAAGCCGATCAACGACCCGCTGTTTGTCAAAGCGCTCGTGCTGAAGCAGGGCAAAAACGCGGCTGCCTTGATCACCGTCGATGCTGTTGCGATTGGTGGCATCGGACACATTAGCGACAAGTATCTTGCCAATGTTCGCACAGAGCTTGAGCGTGAATTAGGGATTCCGCCATCAAGTGTTATGGTCAACGCCAGTCACTGCCACGGCATCGTTTGTTCCGACGTGGAACAGCGAACGATCGAGGCCGTTCGCAACGCCTGGTCTACCGTCGTTCCCGTCCGAGCGGGTGTTGGTGTCAGCCAGGAAGGGCGTATCATGGAAAACCGCCGCTTACTCATGACAGATGGAAGTGAAACGGATGTTCGGCACGCATACTCAATGCCACGAGATCAAGATGTAAAGGCCATCGGTCCCATCGATCCGGAAGTCGGAATACTGCGGTTGGATCGCATGAACGGGAGCCCACTCGCGGTCGTTTACAACTTTGCATGCCATCCAATCGCAGGAGTTCCATCCAAGGCGAGCACTGCGGATTTTCCCGGATTTGCTTCCAAGGTGATTGAGGAGAACGCCGGGCCCGAGGTCATGGCATTCTTTGTGCAAGGCTGCGCAGGAGACGTGAATCCCGTCGTGTACAAAGGCGTTCATAATCCTCGCGATTCAGAGCCGCTTGGCAATATGCTTGGGCTGAGCGTATTGAGAGGGTTGAAAACGATTAAGCCAAAGTCGGAAGTCGAGTTGAGGATACTCAGTGAACCTCTAACCCTTCCTCGGGCTGCGGACATGGAGACTCGAATCAAGGCCATTGAGTCAGAACAGGCACGATTGTTGAAATCGCTTCGTGGAACCAGTTTGAACTTCAAGACGTTCCTTCCACTGGCTGTTCAATACAAAGTCTCGGATGAGTTTCCGGCGTACTATTCACACCGATATCTTTTGGACAAAGCCAACGGTCGCGACGACTTGCTGAAGATGGACGCAGAAAACAAGGACAACATGGCTGCCTACGTTGCGAATATCGAAACGATGGAACGCTTGACTCGTCTTAATGTCAATCTCGATTTGTTGAAGATGCATCTCGAGCAAAACAAAGCGGCGAAGTCGGATACATTGGAAGTCGAGGTCGGTGCGTTGCGAGTCGGTGACTTTGTATTAACGACGTTTCCCGGCGAGTTGACGATCCAGATTGGACTGAACATCAAGAAGTCCTCTCCCCATCGGTTTACGTTTGTAGCTGGCTACACCAACGGTTACATCTATTACACGCCAACCGCTCAGCAAAGGCGCAACACGGGCTACGCGCAAGAGG
>CANHVO010000372.1 GCA_947463915.1 Planctomycetaceae bacterium | reverse complement strand
GATGGTTAGTGCGATCGATGCAGCGACAATGCACGCAGCGGCTATGCGGTTTGGCAATCGATAACCGTTTGACTTCGGTGCAGCGTCCGAATGGTCGAGCGGATCGATGACTTCGTTTGGTGCGCTCATTCTTGCGATAGTGCGCCAGCGATAGCCACTTGCATGCAAGATAATCAGTCCCAGCGAAAATAAAACAGTCGCTGTTGTTAGATGCTGCATCCTTTGCCCAGAGCGTTCGATGGCGATCCAAAGGTCTTCTCCATTCCACAACCCGCTCCCAATCAAGAAACTACCTGAGGCAGCTAAGCCCAGAATCGCGAACAGAAACAAGACCAGAATTCGGCCCCGTCGTGTGGTGCTCTTAAAATACAAGATGCTTACAGGCAAAACTGCAACAGTGGAAGCCACCACCGCTAACAAAGCCGCCATGCCTAATTCATCCGTGACATCTCCTATGTTGTTGCTTGCATAGCCCATAACAGAGTTCGCGATGGCTAACAGCGATGCGATTACAGTCATTGCAAGAAAAAAATCTCCCATGCGAAGCGAATAAGGTTCCTCGAGCTCCGTCGCCCGTCGACTTAGATGGCCACCATGCAAAGTCCGTATCAAAAGAAGTGGCGAGCAACCGCAAAAAAGTACGGGCGGCAGTAGCCCGCATAACAATACCAGCAGGTCCGCCACCGGAATATCTTCAGAAAGAAGCATCGGCGAGGCAAACAGTAGCCCCGAAACAACCGACAAGATCGTGGCCTGAAGGAAGCTCGAAATCCAAGACCGTCCAACCGAACCGCCAAGAATGCAAAAAAGCCCTGCTTGAGCCTGCAGGAATCCCAGAGCAATGGACTGCGTCCATCCCTGCCGCTCTGCGTAGTACATTGCCATCGCATCACCTGCGAGTAGAAGAACCACCATCGCGATGAGGTGAAGCATACTACCGCGTACATGTGTTTTAGCCAAAGCAGACACAGGCTATCCTCCATAATGCCGTCTTGATTCGAATTTCCGAAGTGTATCACATGCTTTTAGGATTGGTCGATGTGGATCTAGATGCCCAAGATGTGGAGCTAGACCCCCAACGCCTCCTTCGCGGAGCGAAGGGCGACAATGTCGCTCGTCGCTCCGCGACGAAAGCGGTTAGCCCAGATTCGTCCAACCAAAAGCCCCCGCCAAATCGAGATTGACTTCACGAAAGAACTATACTAATCTTGAATAGTTCTGTGGCCGAACTATTCTCGAGGTGTAGCACATTGAGCGATTTGGATGAACGAGCGAACGACTTCGGACTAATTGTTCGCGATATTCTCAAGCAATTCATGCATCTTCACGAGGTCGCGGCCTGCGGCCCACAAGCGAATCTCGGGCACCAGGATCTCCGTGTGGTCGAGTATTTGGGAGAGTCTGGACCTCAGATGATGCGGTCGGTCGCCGAGCACCTCGGCGTTGCGGTCAACTCCATGACCACCCTGATGGATAGCCTGGAGGATAAAGGACTAGCTCATCGCACTCGCTCGGAAGTGGATCGACGCGTTGTCCACGTGGCGTTAACCGAAGAAGGCAAACGGGTTTTCGATTCCGCCACCTTCGCCAAGTTTCAGTTTCATCGCGCGTTGCTGGCTGCCTTGACCGAGGAAGAGCAGCAAATCCTCTTGGTCCTTTTTCGCAAAATATCCCGTGAAGGCTGGAAGCAAGTCGAACAGTTTGCACTCTCCCCTAGCCATTCACTCAAGCTCCCCAAGAACGCAAACCAAGTTGTGCCTGCGGATTCCTCGACTTGACCGTCGCCGTTCTCAATAGCACAAACAAAATCGACTTAATAAAGAGTAAAGAAATGACTTCGAATCTGCTAGAACGCGACCCGGCGGTTGACACGACAGTCGTCACCCCAGCCAAGCAAATGGATAAGCAGCCGCATTCGCCGACTGCATCATCGTTTCCCACGCCCACCACGCAAGCAGGCTGGTCCATCATGACCTGGGTGACCATATGCATCTTGCTTGTCGCAGCCTTTGGCGGCGGATGGTGGTTTGCGAACAATCAAGCGAACCATCACGAACGCATGTCGCTTCCCAAATCCGACCTCGTATTGAAAAACGACGCGATCGTGGTGACCACAGAACCGATCGTCTACCGCGATGTCCAACGCTATGTGGAAGCTGTTGGAACGCTCAACGGATTCGAAGAAATCACGTTGAGCTCAAAACAAGAAGGCCGAGTCCTTCGAATCCATCACGACTTGTCCAGCATCGTCAAGCCTGGCGAACTCTTGCTCGAACTCGATCCTACCGACGCTAAATTGGCTTACGATCAAGCCAACCGAAACGTTCAAACAGAGCTTGCAAAATGGGGCTTCAAATCGGTCCCCGATGAATCCGAGGATCTTCAGCAGCTACCTACTGTCGTTTCGGCAAGATTGCGATTCGAGTTGGCTCAATCGCGATTGACTCGCATGACACCGCTCAAAGCTTCGAATTCCGTCTCTGCAGAAGATTGGGAACAAGCGAAGTCGGATGTATTGGTCCAGCAATCGGAATGGCAAAACCAATTGCTCATGGCAAATTCCGCCGCAGCCACTGCGAGGCTTCGCAATGCAGAACTCGCCATTGCGGACCAACGCATCAAAGATATTTCGATTCGCGCCCCATTGCCGACCATTTTATCCAATCCGGCCGATCATTTTTATACGATCTCCGAACGACTCGTTTCGGAAGGAACGTTGGTTCGACCAGGCACCGAGGTCTTCAAACTCGTGCTGGGCAAAACGCTTAAACTGCGTCTGTCTATTCCAGAAGCCTACTCAAGGCAAGTGATGGTCGGGCAAACCGTCGATTTGGTAACGGGTGCATCGCAAAAGGCGAGCATTGGAACGATCGAACGAATCGCTCCCTCGATCGACCGAACTACGCGAACCTTTGTGGTCGAAGTGACCGTCCCAAACCAAGATGGCTTTCTTAAACCAGGAGGCTTTGCGAAAGCCAAGATCCTCGTTGGCAAGGATACCAAAGCGACGACGATCCCAATCCATGGTCTCTATTCGTTTGCTGGGCTCAACAAGGTCTTTCTCAACGAAAATGGTGTCGCCAAAGAGTTCAAGGTGAAGTTAGGTGTACAAACCGATGAGTGGGTTGAAATCGTTGAACCAGCCTTACCTGCTAATGGCTCCGTGGTGACGAGCGGGCAGAAATTGTTATCCGAAGGAAGCTCTATTTCCCTTCGCTCCAACTCAAAAGAGGTCGAAACGGAAACCGTATCTCCAGCCGAAACGGGTGCAAGATGAACTTTTCCGACATATGCATTCGTCGACCCGTTTTCACTTGGGTCTTGGTGGCGATTCCCGTTGTGCTCGGAATCGTTTCCTACTTTGAAATGGGCGTCGACTTGTTCCCCAAAGTGGACTTCCCGGTTATCTCGGTATCCGCCGCGTTACCTGGCGCGAGTGCCGAAGAGATGGAGAGCGCCGTCACCAAGCCACTCGAGGAAGCCCTCAATACGATCTCCGGAATCGACGAGCTTCGCTCCACGACGCGCGAAGGGACGGCAACGGTCGTCATCCGCTTCGTTCTTCAAAAAAATGGCGACGTTGGGGCGCAAGAAGCCCGCGACAAAATCTCGTCGGTGATTCGGCAACTCCCCGAGGGAATGGAGACACCCTTGGTGAACAAATTTGATCTCGATGCTGCCCCGATTATCACGATCGGTGTATCAGGCAACCGCGACATTCGGGAAGTCACCGAAATCGCCAAACGCCAAATCCAGGAACTACTGCAAACAGTTCCTGGCGTCGGGAACGTCTTCATGGCTGGTGGTCGCAGCCGAGCCGTGAATGTTCGAATCGATACGGACAAGCTTAAAGCGTATGCTGTTTCGATCGAAGAAGTTCGGCAGGCGCTAGTCAGCCAAAACCTTGAGGTGCCTGGCGGGATTGTCGATCAGGGACAACGAGAAATGGTTTTGCGAACGCTCGGACGCATCACAACCGCCGAAAAATTCAACGACCTGATCGTGGCCAATCGAAAGGAATATCCGATTCGCATCCGGGATATTGGAATGGCCGAGGACTCGATCGAGGAGCCGCGCGGCATGAGTCGCCTCGACGGTCAAAACGCCGTCAGTTTGTTCGTTCAAAAACAATCGGGTACCAACACAGTTGCTATCTCCGACGCCGTTCAAGAACGACTTGATCGCATTCGCAAAGCTTTGCCCAACGACGTTAAAGTGGAAATCACGCAGGATCAATCTCGATTCATTCGCGTTTCGATGGACGAAGTCCGTTTTCACTTGATGCTGGCAGCGGTTCTGGTCGGCATTACCATCCTGTTGTTCATTCGGGATTGGCGTACGACCGTGATCGCGACGCTTGCGATCCCGACCTCGATTATCCCAACGTTTCTTTTCATGCAGTACATGGGCTTTACGCTCAACAACATCACGATGCTGGGGCTCATTCTTGCGATCGGGATTGTGATCGATGATGCGGTGGTGGTCCACGAAAACATCTTTCGGCACATGGAAGAAAACGGTCTGGACGCCATGACAGCTTCTAGCATCGGTACCAAAGAGATTGCCTTGGCGGTGCTTGCTACCAGTTTGTCACTAGTCGTGATCTTTGTGCCTGTCGCGTTTATGGGTGGAATGGTCGGACGTTTCTTTAGCAGTTTCGGATTGACGGTCGCGTTTTCGATTTTGATGAGTCTGTTCGTGTCGTTTACCTTGACGCCCATGCTATGCTCCCGATTCCTTAAATTGGAAAAGAAGGAAGATGGACATGCAGGCTCCAAGTCAGGTTGGGTGTACATCGTCGTTGAGCGATTCTACGGCGCATGCTTGCGTTGGTCACTTCGCCATCGTTGGATGACCATCGGCGTATGTGTTCTGATCGTGATATCAACGGTTCCTATCGCAATGAACATAGGTGTCAATCTCGTACCGCGGGACGATCAAAGTGAATTTCAAGTCGGCTTTATCACACCCGAGGGCTACACACTCGATCGAACCAATCAGATTGTGACCGAGATTGAAAATCGGCTAGCCAAGCTTCCTGGCGTTGTCCATCGCTTTACGTCCATTGGGCAGTCGGGCACCGCCAAAGGACAAGGGGACGTGACTCGTGGCTCGATCTATCTTCGATTGATCGAATTGGAGGAACGCAAATTCACTCAGTTTGATCTGATGCGTCGTGCGAGGCTGATTTTGCAAGAATACCCAGACTTACGGACCTCCGTGTCGGATGTGTCGGCGCTAGGTGGCGGACCAAACGGTGATAGTCGGATCTTTCAAATCAGCTTGCAAGGCCCGGAGGTTGAGCAGCTTGCGACCTATGCAGACACCTTGAAAGGAAAACTTCGGGAGCTCAAGGGATTGGTCGATATCGATTCTACCCTTTCAATGCGCAAGCCGGAGATTCAGGTGAACATCGACCGCGAGCGCGCCATGGACCTTGGGATACCGGTTCAGATGATTGCCAACACGCTGAGCGTTTTGGTCGGCGGACAAATTGTCTCCAGCTTCCGCGAAGGGACAGAGCAGTATGATGTTTGGTTGCGGGCGGAGAAACAATATCGGGCCGGTTCCAGGGAAGTGCAATCACTAGCCATTCCATCGCCCACGGCAGGCCAAGTTCTCCTGAGCAGTCTCGCAAAAATGGAGGAGAAGCAAGGGCCAAGTCAGATCGATCGATTGAATCGTCAGCGTACCGTGACGCTAATGGCACACCCCGACGAAGTCTCTCTCAACGAAGCTGTCCAGTTTGCGAACAAGAGCGTGGCGGAAATGAATCTTCCTCCGGAGTATCAGATCGTGTTTGGCGGACAAGCAGACATGCTGGAGGAGACTGCCTATTACTTTATGGTCGCACTCGTATTGAGCCTGACGTTCATGTACTTGATTCTGGCAGCTCAATTTGAAAGCTGGATTCACCCAGTCAGTATCTTGGCCGCATTGCCTGTGACGATCCCATTCGGTCTTCTTTCGTTGCTGTTGTTCCGGACACCGCTCGATCTGTATGCCATGTTCGGCTTGTTCATGCTCTTTGGTATCGTCAAGAAGAACGGTATTTTGCAGGTGGACAAAACGAACGAACTCAGGCGAGATGGTATGGAACGCGACAAAGCGATTTTGGAAGCAAACTACACACGGTTGCGACCGATCCTGATGACGACCGTGATGTTGATGGCGGCGATGGTGCCTATCGCTTTGGGGCAAGGACCGGGAGCCAGTGCTCGAGCCAGCATGGCAAAAGTGATCATCGGCGGACAAGCGCTGTCGTTGCTACTGAGTCTTCTGGCAACCCCGGTATCGTATTCGTTGTGGGATGATCTCAGTATTTGGATTTCACGTCGTATGCGAGGCTCGGAACGAAAGGAACTTGCAATGCAAAGCCCGACCGTGCCGTTGTTGAATCGTCAGCAAATACCATCTGTTTAACGAAAAGCGCAGTCACTCTGTTTGATGCAGTGCAAGGTCACTCTCGGCAAGAGTGACCCACCGTGGGGCACACCTGCCGGGTGTGACCATGAAGTGACGAAAACGCATGCCCAAAACTGATAACTGATAACTGATAACTCATAGCTTACAACTTATGATTCAGCGTGTAATACGCGTCGTTGTGCAACAAAGGTTCACCGCTCTTCGCTCGAATTCCCTTGGCATGAAGCTCGTGCACATGTCCAATTTGCAAGCCATCAATGTTGAGTTCAACACTCATGCCATCTTCCGAAACTTTCGCGTTCTTAATGGTCGGTTTGGTTTGATCGACTTCGGGGCTTCCGTATTGCTCTCGATAAATGTAGGTGTACGTTTCGATATCGTAGCTCGCCAGATTGCTTGCAGTTTTGGGATCAACCTGCTTGGTGAAGCTTAGTACAAAGCCATTGGGTTGAAGCCGCATGGTCTTGATTTCGAAGGGCATGGCTCCGGTCCAATCAAGTCGTTCGATGGCAAAGTT
>CANHVO010000371.1 GCA_947463915.1 Planctomycetaceae bacterium | reverse complement strand
TGGATCGAAAGGATATCGATGCGGTCATGATCGCAACGCCAGACCATTGGCACACCAAGATTGCGGTTGAGGCTATGCTAGCTGGAAAAGATGTCTATTGCGAGAAGCCGCTCACGCTCACCATTGCTGAAGGGAAGTTGATTGAGAAGATCGTAACGCAAACCGGCCGAGTCTTTCAAGTCGGTACGATGCAGCGTACCGAATGCGATGACCGCTTCTTGCAGGCGATTGCATTGGTGAAACAAGGACGCATCGGCACGGTCAAGAAGGTGACATGCGGGATCAATGACATGGAAGCTTCGCCGGTGATCCCGGTTGTGGCGGTTCCTCAGGAACTCGATTGGGACTTTTGGCTCGGACCAGCTCCGAAAGTCGACTATCGCGCGCTTCCGGAAATGCGTGTTGGGTACGGCGGTGGTGTGCCGCTCTTTAGCAACTGCCACTACGCGTTCCGTAACTGGCATGAATACTCCGGTGGTAAATTGACCGATTGGGGTGCTCACCATGTGGACATCGCTTGCTGGGCTCTTGGGGCAAGCAGCACTGGACCAAGCAAAGTAACGCCCGTCGAATTCAAATTGCCAGTCGAGTACAAAGACGGGCATCCATTGGTTCAAGATCAATACAACGCGGCCACCAATTTTAAGATCAAAGTCGACATGCCCAACGATGTCGAAATGATCATTACAAGTGAAGGGGACAACGGCATCCTGTTTGAGGGGACCGAGGGACGCTTCTTTGTGAACCGAGGCAAGATCACAGGCAAGCCGGTCGAAGATCTGAAAGAGAGACCGCTTCCGGAGGGAGCGATTGAAGAGATCTACGGGGGCAAAGTTAGCGAAAACCACACGGCGAACTTCATCGAGGGGATCAAGTCGCGCAAGCAACCGATCTCGGACGTTTGGACTCACAACCGGATGCTGGAAATCTGTCACCTTTCCAACATCGCAATGCGTCTGAATCGTCCTCTCAACTGGGATGCGAACAAACGAGAAATCGTGGGGGATGCCCAGGCGAATGCATTCTTGTCCAGAGAGAATCGCAAGGGATTCGAGATCAATATGTAAAGGGTTGGGTTGCGGCTGTTAGAGGCTCAGATTTGATTCAAGGGCACACCCGGCAGGTGTGCCCCACCGTGGGTCACTCTTGCCGAGAGTGACTTTGCGCTGGCACAAGGACATGGTTTTCCGGTCCGATTGCAATGGGGCGCGATGCAACTTAGAATGAGGGACCCACCTTCCTGAATCCGAACTCTCTCATTCGGCCCCCCCGTGATGAATACGCAACAACACTTGCACTCCAATCGCAATCGTCGAGATTTCTTGTCCAACACTGCAATCGCTGGCTTGGGCGTTGGATTTGGATTTCAAACAGGCGTTGCAAATGCGCTATTTGAGTCTTCATCGCAAGCAAAATCCCCTAACCAGCGTCTCGGGATTGGGGCAATCGGGCTGCGATACCAGGGAAGCGTGATCGCTCACAAGGCGCAAATGTACGGTAACATTGTCGCCGTTTGCGATGTCGATCGAAACGTCAAAGATCAAGCCAAAGCCGCTTTTGGTAGTACTCCGCATGGCTGCGAGGATTATCGGGAACTGCTAGCACGAAAGGACGTCGATGTCGTCACCATCGGAACGCCAGATCACTGGCACACGAAAATGGTTATCGACGCTTGTCGTGCAGGCAAGGATGTTTACTGCGAAAAGCCTTTGACACTTACGATTGAAGAAGGGCAGCAACTGGTCAAGGTCGTTAAGGAGACTGGTCGCGTCGTGCAGGTCGGATCGTGGCAACGAAGCGACGATCGTTTTCGGCTGGCGGTTGAAATGGTCCGATCAGGCCGCATTGGCAAGCTCAAGACAGTCGAAGTGGTTCTCGGAAAGAATGTTACCAGTCAATCTTTTACTTCGACCAAGCCACCTAAAAATTTGAATTGGGAACTTTGGCAAGGTCAGACGCCGGATGTCCCCTACATCGAGGAGCGATCGCACTACACATTTCGGTGGTGGTATGAATACTCAGGCGGCCAAATGACCGATTGGGGCGCGCATCATATCGACATCGCTCAATGGGCAATCAACGATTATCCGACCTCGATCGCGGGCAAAGCCAAATTCCCGACGGTTGAAAACGGGTTCAATGTCGCCAACGATTTCGAAGTTGTCTATGCATACCCTAGCGGCGTCACGATGACAGTCAAAGATCATGGCGAAAACGGAATATTGTTTACCGGCGAGGCGGGCCGGATCTTTGTTAACCGCGGGAAGATTACCGGAGCGCCGATCGAGGAGTTAGCTAAGAATCCGTTCCCTCGCGAATCATGGAAGGTTTATGACTACGATAATCTCGAGAGGCCAGCTCGAGCAGGAAAACTGGATGCGATCATCAACCACATGGGGAATTTCTTTGATTGCATTCACTCTCGACGATTGCCTATTTCGGATCTGGAAAATCAGCATCGAACGGTCTCAACATGCCACCTTGGCAACATATCGATGCGATTGGGAAGGCCACTCCAATGGAATCCAGAAGACGAAAAGTTCGTCAACGATACGGAAGCCAACGGATGGTTGCGACGAGATCAGCGAAAAGGCTATGAGACAAGCGTATGATGAATTCACAACCGTTTCATCGGCGGAGTTGGTTGCATGCGGCATCTTCGTTCGCGGCAGTTGGCTGCCTGTCCAATGTCTTCCAAGGGCAAAAGAGCATTTTCGCTCAACAGACCGCCGGCACTTTTCGTTTGAAGTACTTGGCTGCATCATGCATGTACGGTTATACGGACCTCGCAAGGATCCTTCCTGAAGTGGCAAAGCAAGGAGCTGCGGCCATCGATGTGTGGCCCAAGGTGCATGGCAACCAACGAGAGCAAATGACGGAGTTGGGAGAGGAGGCATTTGCAGCCCTTCTGAAAAAGCACGATGTCTCGCTAGGCTGTATCACGCAATACAAGCTTGGTCCATTTGGATTGCAGGAGGAGATGCGTCTAGCCAAGCGATTTGGTTGCAAGACGATTGTGACCGGCGCGATAGGGCCGACCAATCTCAATGGCCCCGAACTCAAGAAAGCAGTGTCGACTTTCATTGAGCAGATGAAGCCACATTTGGCGGTCGCTGAGGAGACGGGAGTTACAATCGCGATCGAGAATCACGCGAACAACCTCATCAACACACCGGATTCGCTTCGCTATCTACTTGAGCTGCGACCATCCAAACATCTATCGATTGCGATGGCTCCTTATCATTTGCCGCAAGATGAAAAGTTATTGGCCTCGTTGATCGAGGAATTGATGCCGGCATTAGCGGTGTTTTACGCTTGGCAGCATGGTGATGGCTGCATGAAGCAAATGCCAAAGGAGAAAGAACTGCTTCAAATGCCTGGGCGCGGCACACTTGACTTCGGTCCGTTGCTGAGTGCTTTGAAAGCGAATCGCTTCGACGGTTGGACATCGATCTTCATGCATCCCTTTCCTCGCGGGATTCCGATTCTGGAAAAAGTCGACGACGTGACCGCCGAGATAAACCGATCCCGCAGTTATCTAGAAGATTTACTTCGTAAAGGCTAAAAGGGGAAACCGACCATGGAAATCGATCGACGACAATTTATCGCCAACTCAACGGCGGCTTCGGCGATGTTGCTCACAGCGACAGCCGTTTCCAAAGCTTCCGAAACCGAAATCGCAACTCAACCTCAACCAAAGGCTCCCGCAATGTCCCAACCCAAAGTCTTGATCATTATCGGCGACGCAACTGAGACGGTCGATACGCTGTACCCGTACTATCGACTGATTGAGGGGGGCTACAAGCCGGTGGTTGCGGCTCCTGAAAAACGGAGGTACCAAATGGTTTTGCACGAAGTCAAACCTGGCTGGACGATTACCAAGGAGTGGGAAGGCTATTCGATTGAGGCCGATATCGCGTTCAAGGACATCAAGCCTGAAGAATATGCCGGCATCTTCTTCAGCGGTGGTCGTGCGCCAGAGTACATTCGCGAAGACGAAGATTTATTGCGAATCACTCGGTGGTTTTGGGCTAACAAGAAGCCCTGCGCGAGCGTTTGCCACGGCGTCGAGATCCCAGCCAGGGCTGGGATCGTTAAGGGATTGCGAATGGCGACTGTAGCGAAATGCAAGTTTGATCTGGAAGTATGCGGCGGCATTTATGTAAATGAGCCATGCGTGATCGATCAACACATGTATAGCGGCCGAACCTATCACGATCACGGTTCCTACATTGGACCGTGGATCAAAGCGCTCGATGACTCGGTTAAGAAAACTTCCTGAGCGGTATGCATCCATGCGAATCAGGCCAGGCAAATGTTGAAAGCAAGTCGAAATGATCGCGACTCCGGCATCGTAATCTTCAAACAACGGGTGGGAGTCTTATAACTACCGCACCGCTCGGAATCTTGCTCCAGCAAGTCAACAGTCAGTGGGCTTGGCACTGATGGTGCTGACGTAGCGTTCGACCGAAGCGGCGGCATCGGTCAACAGGGCGGTAACTTGTTAAGTCAACTTAGCACCCCAAGCATGTTGCGAACTTGGGCACGAGGCCCGCGTTCGCCTTTTATCTGTCTCCCGGATTTGTTTTGGGGCCAATCGTAGAGTATCTCACTTCAAGGCTTCGAAAAGATTGCTTCGATCGTCTGTCCAAAGGACTGTTTTACCTCGAGGGATTATCGGTTTGACGGCTCCTAACGCTTGGTCAATCGTCTTTTTCCCGTTGGACATGATGGCCCAGCACGATGCGCGTGCCCCTGGACATTCGGCTTGTTCATCGGACACGATCATAGACTCCAACTTGGCGTTCTCCGCGAGTCCGCCAACGATCGACTTGAGGTCGAAGTAGAGATTGGAAATATGGATCGCAAGAATTCCGTCCTTGTTAAGGTGCCGACGATAAATCTCCATGGCTTCCCGTGTCAATAAGTGGACCGGGATCGCATCGCCGCTAAAAGCATCCAGAACGAGCACATCGAAGGATTGCGGTTCTTCACGCTCCAAGGTCAGTCGAGCATCACCCAGAACGAGCTCCACAGTAGCCGGCGAATCCTTGAGGAAGGTGAAATACTCTTTGGCTAAGTCGATGACGACGTCATTGATTTCATAGAAACGGAAACGATCGCCTGTCTTGCCATAGGTAGCAAGTGTACCTGCCCCCAGTCCAACGACTCCAATATGTCGCGGTCGATCCGCACGATGGTTCAAGAGAGCGATGCCGACTCCCGATTGTTCTGAATAATAGGTTGTAGCACGATGGGTTGTACCCTCTTCGAGAAACTGCGATCCGTGAACAATGCGTCCGTGTACCAATTCTCGAGTGGACTCGTGCGTTCGATTGTCATGGCTATTGGCCACGCTAAGAACGCCATAAAAGTTACGCTTGGCTACGATCTGATGATTGGAAATCGAGGTCCAAATTGTAAGCCAGACAATAGCGATGCATGGTAATACGATGGCCATGGTGAGCTTGCTCCACGCTGGCACACGGTTCTTCCAAAAGGCATTGCGTTGCAGATAGGTCTCAAGGAAAACCAAAACGCAAGCAAAAAGGCCAAGCTGCCATTCGAAGTACTCTTGGAAAAGGACAGGCGCTAGAAGGCCGACAAACAGACCACCCGACGCCCCACCTGCACTCAATGTCATGTAAAACGAGGTGAGTTTGCTTGGATGTGGCTTGAGCCGCACAAGCTCGCCGTGGCAGACCATGCAGGAAAAGAAAAGGCCTCCGAAATAGAGAGCGAGATCGACCGTGAGCGGGGTTCGATACTCTATCAGCTTGAGCGCAAAAAGTGCTAGGAACGAAATCGCGGCCAACATAATGCACGGACGGCGACTGTACCAGCGGTCGCTGTCGAATGTCAAAATGAAGGTGAGCAGATAGATGGCCAGTGGGATGACCCAAAGAAATGGGATGACGCCCGTGTCTAAGCAAACTTGATTGGTCGTCGCCAAAAGCATGACCGATGGCAACATCGAGAGCGCAAACCAGGCACCAACGGTTGGCCAATTAGTAACTACCAACAAGGCGGATTGAGTATTTGAATCTTCCTTTTGCGTAGCTGTAGCTTTGCTGGAGCGAAACAGGACGACTCCGGAAAGGCTACATGCGAGCGCAAAGCCACCGAAGGCGACCGACCAGAGCATGGACTGTTGCGACGACGAAAAGGCGGGCTCGATCAAAAACGGAAACGAAAGCAAAGCGAGCATTGAGCCTACATTGGACAGCGAGTACAGCCGATAGGGTTGCTCAAGAATTTTGGACTGGCCAAGCCAGGATTGGAGAAGTGGCCCAGTCGATGAGAGCAGGAAGTACGGGGCTCCCACTTTGCAAGCCAGCAATAGCATGATCATCAAGGAAGGCGATTCGTCGCCGATCGGCTTCCACGCATTGGATGGTGCGATAGGCAGTGTTAGCGTTGCCAATAGGAGTAAGCTGCAATGAAGAGCAATTTGCATGCGCAGAGTGAGAAACCGGTTGAGAAGATGCGCATAGGCGTAACCACCGAACAACAATACTTGGAAGACCAGCATGCAGGTTGTCCATACGCCGGGGCTGCCACCGTACCAGGGCAAAATGTATTTGCCCATAATCGGTTGGACTTGAAAGAGCAAAAACGCACTCACAAAAATGGTCAATGCAAAGAGAAGGACCGTGATGCGATGGGTCAGCGTTTTATTCATGAGCGATACGTGGGAAGATGACGAAAGTCTTCTCGCCCCAGGTCGATGGTCTAGGGGATTTGGCCGTTTAACAGTCAGCCGTAGGCGTATTGAGCTCCATCGACAGTACGCCTACGGCTGACTGTTAAACGAAGTGCGGATGCTAGGTTTAGAAAAATACAGCCGAGATTGCAGACTGCTTTAGAAGATTTTCCAATTGAGGAAAGATTAACGACTCTAGCAGGGGAACTGCTGGTTTGTATCGATTAAACGACGAAGCCTAT
>CANHVO010000370.1 GCA_947463915.1 Planctomycetaceae bacterium | reverse complement strand
TGGTGGTGTCCGACAATGGCCCTGGCATTGCGAGCGAGTTGCTGGACACACTCTTTGAGCCATTTGTTACCGGCAAAAGCGAGGGGACAGGCTTGGGCCTCTTCGTGGTGGCGGATCGAATCCGGGAGATGAATGGTAGCATCAAATGCAGTCGGTGCGACGACAACTCAACACAGTTTCGGGTGAGTTTTCCAAGAAGCGTTTCGCGGTAAGACGAATTGAATTCTTGCGAATCCAGCCACACTTTGCAATTGGTTAAGGCAATCTACTGAGCTCGACTTTAGTCGAGCAACCAGAAAACCGGGACTAACGCCCGCCGGCTGATTGACCCGTAAACAGAACTGCTGAATTCTCACGAATCCAGCTACGAATCGCATGTGTGAGTTTTACTTAGGACGCGAAAATGGCGATGGCGTGAGCCATTTTTTTCCGAACAACTTCAACGCTTCAAACCATATGACGCTCAAAAACCCTCCCGCTAAACAAAGGCCGAGATCGTTAAGGTGAAGGGTCGAGAAATGGAAGAGCTTCTGCAAAAACGGGACATACAACGCTAGGGCCAGAAAAAGCGTTGCTCCTCCCACAACCCACCACAGCGCGACATTGGTTACCCGAAGCGTCGACCATATCGTTCGAGTCCACGATCGGTTCGCGAAAATCAAACTGACGTTGGTTATGACTAACGTTGTGAAGCTCAACGAGATTGCATCGGAGGCATTGAGCCAACCCCACAGTGCCCAGAGGTAGATTGCCAGGACAACGAATAGGGAACTTGCTCCCTGTAACAGACCAAGGCCAATTAGCTTCGGTCCGAACATCGGTAAGGACGGGTTGCGTGGGGGGCGACTCATGACATCGTCTTCATCTGGTTCCGCTTCAAAGACCACTGAGCAAGCTGGGTCGATGACCAACTCAAGAAACAAAATGTGAACAGGCATCAGTGCGATAGGGCTACCAAGTAACACTGGGACGATAGACATTCCGGCGATCGGGACGTGGACAGCAACGATATAGGTCATGGCTTTTTGGAGATGGTCATAGATGCGTCGCCCCATTCGCACCGAGCGCACGATCGAGGAAAAATCGTCATCCAACAGCACCAGCGAAGCGGCTTCTCGCGCCACGTCGGTACCTCTGCCACCCATTGCGATTCCTATATTAGCCGCCTTGAGCGCGGGTGAGTCATTGACTCCATCGCCGGTCATGGCCACGATCTCACCGTTCGCTTTGAGTGCGTTGACCAATCGCAGTTTTTGTTCTGGGATCATACGGGCAAAGACATTGACGGTTCGTACCCGACGTTGCAACTCGTCCTCGGTGAACTGTTCCAATTCAGGACCTGTAATCGTTTGGTCCACAGGTTGAATGCCTGCTTGGCGTGCGATACTCATCGCCGTCGTCGGGTGATCGCCTGTGATCATCACGACGCGGATGCCGGCCGCGTAACACTCTTGGACGGCAGCAGGTACGGTCGGGCGAACGGGATCAGCCAGTCCGACGAGCCCGAGGAATTCGAAGTTGAAGTCGTGCTGTTCTGGCGGTAGTTCCTTGCTGCCGAATGTTCCCCTGGCAACTCCTAATACTCGCAGGCCTTCGACCGCCATGGCTGCAACTTGATCGCTGATTTCTTTGGTTCGTTCCGGTGGCAAGTGGCAAAGGTCGGCGATGGCTTCGGGCGCTCCTTTGGCCGCTAGTACAAAATCGCGACCAGTCGGAGATTTCCAAACCTGTGACATTGCTAAGAGGCTTGGTGAAAGCGGATAGCCGCGTTCCAGAGTCCAGTCCCCGTGCAAGTGCTCGGTTTTGGCCAGGTAGGTATTACCCAGTTCATGAAAGGCTTTCTCCATAGGGTCAAACGGATCGCGTTGGCTCGCTAAGATTCCAAACTCGACGATCTCATGAAGATTTTCTGGCAGGTTCTTGGCCTGTTTATCCTGTACCTTGTCCAGCTCATGGATGGAGCCCTCAACAGCCAACGCTTGAATGGACATGCGATTGAGAGTAAGGGTCCCGGTCTTGTCAACGCAAAGCACCGTGGCCGCACCAAGTGTTTCGATGACCGGGGCGTGCCGTGCCAGAACATTGATTTTGGACAATCTCCAAGCCCCTAATGCCAAAAAGATCGTTAGCACGACAGGGAACTCTTCTGGCAGCATCGCCATCGCTAACGTAATTCCAGCGAGGAATCCTTGGAGCCAGTTGCCACTCTTCATGCCATAGATAACCACGACGAGGGTGCAAAGTACGCCACCCAACATTGCTATGCGTTGGACCAATAGCCCCACTTCTGCTTGCAGTTTCGTAGCTTCTGCATCAACCGATTGAAGGGCTTTTCCAATGAGGCCCATTTCTGTGCGAGGGCCCGTGGATCGAACACGGGCTACAGCTTGTCCTTGAACCACAAGCGTACCCGAATACACAAATGGCAAATCGTCACCACCCGGTCTCGCCATTGCTTGGCTTCCGTCCCAAACAACCTTTCGAACTGGAACTGACTCTCCAGTCAGTAGCGATTCGTCTGTGGAGAGACCTTCGCATGTTATTAGCGCCGAATCAGCAGGAATGCGGTCTCCCTCGGCCAACACGATCAAATCGTCTGGGACAACTTCCCGGCCAGCAATTCTTTGTCGATTGCCATCTCGAATCACCAATGCTCTGGGACTCGATAGATCGCGTAACGCCTCTAAGGCTCGCTCCGTCTTTCGTTCTTGATAGAGCGTTATTCCTAGAACAACAAATACAAAGCCCAGTAGCATCAGCGCTTCCTGGACATCGCCAAGGAACAGATACAATGTTCCGCACGCAAGCAGCAATAAGAACATCGGCTCGCGAACGACGTCCCAAGCCGTTAGCCAGACACTCTTGCTCTTCGTAGTCGGCAGTTCGTTGTAGCCGTGGGACTTGCGTCTACTGGCGACTTCGGCTTCCGAGAGCCCTGGTGCCGACTCTGTGCTTTGCTTAAACTCGGTCATGATTCAGGTCAGCTGCTCTGAAAGCGGATTGTGGAAGAGGCAATCGCTAACAGTGGAACAAAAATGCCGAATTGGTGAAAGACCTAAGCAGGCTGGCTGGGGTATTTGCAGTTAATTGACCGGCGAGGCGATGCGTTTCGCCTGATATTCTAAACACCCCTTTTCCTCTAGAGGAGGAGAAGGGGAGGGGAAATCATAAGTTCTCGCGGTACGCCTACGGCTGACCGTTAAACGATTTTACCCATAAGCCGCAAGCCAACTGTGGGCAGGATCTCATCACAGAGAAACCATCACTGAACAACCATCACTGAGTTGTCCGAACTGAGCCGCAATTGAATGGAGTTTTCCGAAAAGTCTTCGACGGTAAAAGTAACCGTTCCTATAGTAAATCCGCTTGGCGAACGGGACTGTCCCTTCGCCAATGGTCGAGTTGTCGCTCGCGAAAGTTTCACTGACACACTGCGTCCGTTTGCCGTGAGGATAGCACTACCGTTGTCATCGTCGCTGAATACGATGGCTTTGATGCGAATCTCTGGAAGCTGCGCGGCAGTAGTTGTCACTTCGCGGGGGCGAGATTCTGAGGGAACAGCGAGTGGAATGACGGTTCGCTTGGAAGCGCCGATTCGCTCTAACATCCTCGGGCTTGGTGCAGTTGGATCGCGATCACTTTCGTTTTGAACGAGTGGCGATTTTGAGAGATTGCCTGCGGTTGCTTCACGCGATGCGTCATCAGCACCGTATCCTAAACCGGGTACTAAGCAAACGGCTCCAAAGATCGAGGCCCATTGAAAATTACGGATCATCGTCCACCTCCAGCACTCATTAATGCGACAAAAAATGCAATATAAACATAGCCAACGAAGCCACCTATCAAAACGATCAGGATTGGCTCCATGAGGGCACCAAGACGCTTGGTCGTGGCTTGCAGTAGCTCTTCATGAAACTTGGTTACTTGTTCCAGTATCTCAGTCGTCTTCCCCGTTCGTTCGGCGATCGCCATCATTTGAGCAAGCATCGGCATGTAAGCGGTGGTTCGGCTAAGCGGCGCAGTCAGGCTTTGACCGCGAACGACCGCTTGTCGAATCGATGCGACGGTTGAAGCGAGGTGCCGATTCCGGTGCAAAGTCTCGATCGCGGATAGGGCCTCCAAAAGTGTTACTCCGCTTCGCAGCATCGTGCCGAGTGTGCTCGAGAAAGTAATGGTGCCAGAGAGCCTGAAGATCGATCCCAGGATAGGTATGGAGAGCATCCATCGATCGAGCAGGAGCCTGCCGCGAGGATGGCGGTAGGTTACGTAGACACCGCCGCAGAGCGCGAGGATGGCAACTGCAATCATAGGTGCCCACGATTGCATTGTCTGCGAAAACGTCAGCAGTGACTGGGTCATTCTTGGCAATGGTCGGCCCATCGCAGTCAAAAACGTTTGCAACTTAGGAATCACGACCAGCACGAGATATACGGAAACGAATGTAGCAGCAGTTACAACGCAAGCGGGATAGGCAAGCATCGAAATGATCGCATTCCTGTTTTTTCGCTGGTGAGCCATTTGGTTAGCTCCTTGCTCCATGACGTCGGCAAGCTCACCTGTTGCTTCGCCCACTTCGATCAATTGTGTCAAGACACGTGGAAATACTCGATGCTTGTTCATCGCGTAGTGCAATGATTTGCCGTTTTGCAAATCGTCTACCATCACACCGATAACTTTTTGAAACGCTCTCGATTTGGTTTGCTCCGCGACGGATTGAAGGGACGTAATAAGTCCCAATCCACCTCGATTCATTAGCGCCAATTGTTTTAATGCAATCTCAGCATCATGGGAGCGTGGCCCAAATGCATCTCGCCATGAGAGTTTCCGAAGTCGTCCCAACCAGGTCAATCGGTTCTCAACGGGTGCAATACTAACGGGTTGTGAACCGAGGCGTTGCAGCGCTGCATGCGCAGCTAAGCCTGAGGGTGCTTCCAATTCGCCGCGAGTTAGAAATCCCCGGTCGTTTCTAGCAATGTAGCGAAATCGGCTCATGATGGATTCCCTGTCGAAACCGCCGAGATCACTTCGCGAACCGAAGTTTGTCCGGACAGTAATTTAGCAATACCGTCATCGGAGAGGGATGATCGCCTCGCGTCTTGCGCCGTGGCCCAGAGTTCATGTTCGTCGACTCCACCTGCGATTTGAGCCGCAATGCGTTCGCTACAGTTCAGCATTTCAAAAAGAGCAAGTCTGCCGGAGTATCCCCGGCCTGCACAGTAAACACATCCTTGGGGATCAAAAACGGACGAGCCGGCTAAATCTGGACAACGCAGTGCTGCCGCTTCGACCGCATTCATGGGGCGTTCTCGTCGGCAATGCGGACACAATTTGCGGACAAGCCGTTGTGCAACGGAGAGTTGTAGAGTTGCCGCAACCAAGAATCGCTCCACTCCCATGTCTACCAATCGGCTAACGACACCTACGGCAGAATTGGTGTGGAGAGTGCTGAGCACAAGGTGACCTGTCAGCGACGCCTTGACCGCAACATTGGCCGTTTCCGCATCTCGGATTTCGCCAATCATGACCACATCGGGGTCATGTCGCAGCAAGCTTCGAAGAGCTTTGCCAAAACTCAGTCTGTCCGCCGAATCGACTTCGACTTGAGACACACCTGGCATCTCATATTCGATGGGGTCTTCGACCGTGATAATGTTTCCGCGTTGTGTTCGCAGAAGTTCTGAAATCGCAGCGTACAACGTAGTCGATTTACCACTGCCTGTCGGACCGGTTAAAAGAACCAATCCATGCGGTCTCGCCAAAGCGTTTTCAAATACTTTTTGATCTTCAGCCCGCATTCCCAAGCTTGGGATACTCAAGTTGCTGCCGCTAGAGCCGAGCAACCGCATCGTCAATCGTTCACCGAATCGCGTCGGAAGGGTCGCCAAACGAACGTCCAACTTGGTAGAGTTCTTTCCCATGTGCATGGAAAAACTTCCGTCCTGCGGGGCACGCTTTTCGGCGATATCCAATTCTGCCATGACCTTGAGGCGATTGATCAAGCCTTGCTGAGCCTCCATGGGGATTTCACGGTAGTTCTCGAGCACTCCGTCGATACGAAACTGAATCTTCAAAGTACCTTCGCAGGGAATCAAATGGATGTCCGACGCGCTCTGCAGGCAAGCGGCCTGAATCATTTCATCGACCAAAGCGATGTTGGAGTTCGATAGGCCGTCTTCTTTGCCACTGCGATCTAAGCGATTTTGTTTTTCGGCATGAAAGCTGGAAGCGAGTGTTCCGTACACTCGCGTGATAGCACGTTGCAACGATTCTGGATCGGTTTCGATGGCAAGGAACGAGTTACCTAAATAACTAGTCAATTGCTTGCCGACAGCAGGATCAATCGCTTGCGAAGTCGCAACGCGAACAACGCCGTCAAGGCAACACAGAGGTAAAAGCTTGCGGCGGATGGCAAACGGAGCTGGCACTTTCGCTGACCATTTTGGATCCACCCGCACTTCGTCCAAGTTAACTTGTGCGTTGCCTTGGTCCGACAGCAGGGTTTGTAACAACACGTCGACCTGTTCGGCTTGCGCAAGCATCGAGTTCATTTGAGACATCGCAGGCGATGTTGCAGTATCAACTCGTGTCGACTTTGGCATTTCAAGTTTTGGGTTCGTTATCATATGTTGATTATCAGCGTCCAATTGCGATGGTCACTCTGTGGATCGGAGGCTTCCATGTCGATAGACTGGAGGATGACGCTCGGTTGCTCTTCGTTGAGTTGTAGCAAGGCCTTGCGAACATCTTGAAAGCGTCCTTGTACCCGTATCCTGTATTTTGTTTTCGAGCGGCTTTCGCTCAAACTTGTCGAAGACGCCGATGTTTTGGATTGAACCGAAACGAATCGTTCTTCTTTTTGCGGAGGACTTGTGATCAAGCCGCTATCGATGCATACCAAGTTGTTTTGTCGAAGCATTTCCAGTGTGGACGCTACTGCCTTTGCAGGTGTGTTCCCAATCGAGGAATCATGAAGCCATTGAGATCGGCTGGCAAT